>NC_009380.1:914705-1219607 GCF_000016425.1 Salinispora tropica CNB-440
GCGGCGTGACATCGGTCGGCTCCACCCGCTCGGACAGCTCACCCCAACTGTCTAGCTGGGACAGATCGTTGGGGGCGCCGGAGCGCACGAAGCTGACCAGGGACTCAGCCGTCTTGAAGAGCAGCAGCCGGCCCTTGTGACTGAGGAAGACCGGCACCTCCTCGTCGCCCGCGTCGTCGGTGGAATCGGCCGAGGCGGCCTCCGCCTCGTCCCCGGAGTCACCGCGGGTGCCGCGCTCCTCCTCGTCGCTCTCCTTGAACTCCTGGGCGACCTCCTCGTCGAGGATGACGACCTCCTCGTCCTCCTCTTCGGTCACCACCTGTCGCCGGGCAAGGAAGGGGTCGTCCTGGTCGCGCTCTTCGACGTCGGTCGGGGTCAGCTCCCGCGCCGGACGGTAGGCCCGCAGCGTGTAGCCGGTGCCGGCGGGTAGCGCGATCTCCACCGGGTCGATCCGCAGTTCCGCCCAGAGCGCGCGGGTGGCCTCAGCCGACGCGGCGGCGGTGCCGGAGGCAGCCGAGTCGTCGAGTTCAGGCTCGTCGGAATCGGGTCGTTGAGGCGACTGGCGGGCCACGCTGACCTCCGTGTGCTTCGGATTGCCCACCCGCCAGGTCGACCGGCGGGTGACTACGCGCACATACCCTAGTGGGCGGCACCGGACTGTGGTGTCGGCACCCCGGCAGCTATCGGGAATTACGGACGTGCCAGCAGACCGAGACCAGGCGGCGGGCGATCGCCGACGGCACGCGCCGACCCCGAACCCCTGGCCCGGCCCGGTCAGGGCAGCGGGCCGAGAGCGAGATAGCCGCGCTCGGCAACCTCCTGGAGCTGCCACTGATCCCGGTACCAGCCGGGGGTCGCGACCAGGTCGGCGTGCCGGCCGCGCTGGACCACCCGACCAGACTCGAGCACCAGGATCTCGTCAACCGCGTCGAGGCCGCGCAGCCGGTGGCTGATCAGCAGCACGGAGCGTTGGGCCGGGGTGGCGGCCAGCACGGACGCCAGGACGTCGTCCGCGGCCACCGGATCGAGCCCTTCGGTCGGCTCGTCGAGCACGAGTACCGCCGGCTCGGCGAGCAGCGCCCGGGCCAGCGCGAGACGCTGTCGCTGGCCGCCGGAGAGCTGCCCGCCCTCTTCACCCACCACCGTGTCCCAGCCGTCAGGCTGCTCCCGTACCCAACGGGCCAGCCCAGCAGCGGCGGTCGCCGCGTTCAGGTCCTCCTCGGGCGCCCCGGGGCGCCCGAGCAACAGGTTCTCCCGGACCGTGGCGTGGAAGACGTACGCCTCGGCGAGTAGGCCCCCGACGAAGCGGGGGAGGAGTTCCGCCGGGTAGGCGGACAGATCCTGTCCGTCCAGGACGATTCGTCCGGCTGCCGGCCGTACGCTGCCGGTGAGGACGGCGGCGAGGGTGCTCTTCCCGGCGCCGCTCGGCCCCACCACGGCGACCCGCCGGCCGGGGGGTAGGTCCAGGCGGAACCGGTCGAGGGCGGGCGGTCCCGCGCTGCGGTAGCGGACGGTGACATCGCTGAACCGGATCTCCACGGCGGTGGGGGCGGGGCCCGGCGGGGGTGTGGCCGCGGTTACTGCCGGCGCCTCCCGGAGCAGCGCGGCGACCCGGGTGAGGCCGGCGCGGAGGCCGGTCCACTGCCGGGCGGCGCCGACGAGGGCGAGCGCGACCTCGACGGCGACCAGCGTGCCGACGGCGAGGACGCCGACCAGCACCCCGGCTACGCCGTCGGCCAGGGCCACCAGTAGTACCGCCCCGGCGGTCAGCCCGGCCACCAGGACACCCAGCGCGTCCACTGCGAAGCCGGCCGCGGCCAGCCGCCGCTCGATGCGGGCCAGCCGCTGGATCCGGCCGGTTGCCGCGCCCCGGGCCCGATCGGTGGCCCCGAAGGCGGCGAGGTCGGCAGCGCCGTGGGTGAGGTCGACGGCATCGGTGGCCAGGGCGCCGCGTAGCGGTGCCAGTTCGGCGGCGGCGCGTCGGGTCAGCACGGTGGCCAGTACCGGCAGCGCGACCCCCGCAAACAGCAGTCCAACCGCGAGCGTTCCGGCGGCGGCCGGTGAGACAACCATCGTCGCGGCGACGGCCACTACGCTCACCAGCCCCGCTGCCGTTGCCGGAACGAGGACCCGTAGCAGCAGGTCCTGGACGGCTTCCACGTCGGAGACCAGCCGGCTCAGTGCGTCACCGGAGCGCTGCCCCGCGCTGTCCCGGCGGGCCGCCAGGGCGGCGAAGACCCGGGTACGGACATCGGTGACCAGCCGCAGCACCGCGTCGTGCCCGGCCAGGCGCTCGGTGTAGCGGAGGACGCCGCGCCCGATGGCGAGCGCACGGACGGCGACGATCGCCACCGTCAGCCGGTCCAACGGCGGGCGGCCGGCGGCGCTCATCAGCAGCCACGTCGCGGTGGACATCAGGGCCAGCGCGGCGAACTCGGTGGCGGCGGCGAGCAGGCCCGCCCCGAGCAGCCGGTTCAGGTAGGGGCGGGCCAACCGCAGCACCACCCGCTCCGGCGCGCCGGAGCGCCCGGTGGTCACCGGCGCCGCGTTGCCGTCGATGATGTCGGCCGGGAGAGTGTCCGGGTAGCTGGCCGGGTCGGACACACTCATCGGGTAGTCCCTCCGGCGGGGGTCGGGGTGAGCTCGGTGATCCGTCCGTCGGCGACCCGCAGCACACGGTCCGCGTCGGCCAGCAGCGCGGGACGGTGGGCCACCAGCAGCGCCGTGCGGCCGGCCACCAGCGTGCGGGTGGCCTGGAGGACGGCTGACTCGCTCCCCGAGTCCAGGCGGGCAGTCGGCTCGTCGAGCAGCACCACCGGCGCGTCCCGTAGGAAGGCACGGGCCAGCGCGACCCGTTGTCGTTGACCGCTGGAGAGGCCGTACCCCCGTTCACCGAGGCGGGTGGCCAGCCCGTCGGGAAGGGCGGCGACGACATCGGTCAGCGCGGCGTCCCGCACGGCGTCGGCCAACGCGGCGTCGGGCGTATCGGGGGCGCCGAGACGGATGTTGTCCGCCAGTGAGGCGGCGAAGAGGTGGGCCCGCTGCGGAACCCAGGCGAGGTGGCGGCGCCAGGCGTCCAGGTCAGCCTGGGCCAGGTCGACGCCGTCCACGGTGACCCGGCCGGAGGTGGGTGACACAAATCCGAGCAGCAGATTCAGCAAGGTGCTCTTGCCGGCGCCGCTCGGCCCGACCACCGCGATCCGCTCGCCGGGCCGGATGGTCAGCGTGACATCACGCAGCGCCGTGGTCCGGTCGTAGGCGACGGTGACGCCCTCGAACCGGATCACGCCCCGGCCGTCCGGCTCGGCCGGGCCCGCTCCGGTGTCGGCGTCGGGTGCCGTGGCGGAGAGGGTAAGTGCCTCGTCCAGCGCGGTGAGCCCCTCCATGCTGGCGTGGAAGCGGCTGCCGGCAGTCCGCAACGGCAGGTACGCCTCGGGGGTGAGTAGCAACACCAGCAGCGCGGTCTGCAAGGTCAGTCCGCCGCCGAGCAGTCGGACGCCGACCGGCACCGCTACCAGCGCGACGGAGAGGGTGGCGACCAACTCCAGCACCAGTGCGGAGAGGAACGCGATGCGCAGCGTCCGCATGGTTGCCACCCGGTGCCCGTCGGCCATCCGGCGGACCACCTCGGTCTGCCCCCGGGCACGGCCGAAGGTCCGCAGCGTCGGGAGCCCGGCAATCATGTCGAGGAAGTGCCCGCCGAGCAGCGCCAGCCGCCGCCACTGACGTTCCGTCGCAGCCTGCGCCTGCCAGCCGAGCAGCGCTCCGAAGATCGGAATGAGGGGGAGGGTGATCGCGATGATGACGGCGGAACTCCAGTCGGCGACGAAGATCCGCGCGAGCACGGCGATCGGCACCGTGACGCTGAGTACGAGTTGTGGCAGGTAGCCGGTGAAGTAAGCGTCCAGCGCGTCCAGCCCCCGCCCGGCCAGCGTTGCCAGCTGTCCCGCCCGCTGCCCGGCGACCCAGGTCGGGCCGCGTCGACCGACCGCGGCGAGCAGCTCGGCCCGCAGCGCTGCCTTGACCGTCGCGGCGACCCGTGCCGACACGGTCCCCTGCGCCCATACCAGCAGTGACCGGGCGCTGATCGCGGCGACGAAGGCGGCCAGCGCAGGCCGGTTGAGCTGCCCGTCGAAGGCGGTGGCGAGCAGCGCGGCGAGCGCAGTCGCCTGCGCCAGCACCAGGCCCGCGGCGAGTACGCCGAGGAGCGCGAGCACGGCGAGGTCGCGCCGGGCCGCGGGGACCCGTCGCAGCAGACGTGGATCGAAGGGACGACGGTTCACCGCTGTCCCGGTGCCCTGTCGTCGGCCCGTCCCCGGAACACCCACCAGCACATTTCGCAAAGCCTAGTCGGGCCGGAATCCGATGGTGCCGCTGCCATCAACTCAGGAACAGCGACACCGGTAGGGCGACCAGCGTGGTCGTCACTGCTAGTGCGGCGGTGCCGACCAGCCGGGGCGGTCGCCCCGACTCCAGCAGCCGGTGGACCCGCAGTTCGAGGTCGTGGTCACCGATGCCCAGGGTGCCGGCCGGGGCGAGCCGGTCACCAGCAGCGGCGAACCGGCGCAGTGCGCCCGCCAGGGGTGCCTCGGCGTGTAGCTCGCGGGCCTTGTCATCGGCACGCATCTCGACGAGCAGGGCGACTCGCTCGTGTGCGTCCCGTACCCAGCGGAACCAGGGCAGCACCCGGCGGAGCGCGGTGAACGGCAACAGGACGAGATCGTGCCGTTCCTGGGCGTGGGCCCGCTCGTGGGTGAGTACGGCCGCCAGTTCGGCCTGGTCCAGCAGGTCGAGGGCGCCGGCACTGACCACGACCCGAGGCCGTACCCCGGGCAGGCAGTACGCGGCCGCGCTCGGATGGTCGAGCACCAGCGCACCGGGCACCGTCGGATCCTGCCGGGCCACCAGCGTGAGCAGATCCCGATGGCGGCGTTGGGCCCGGACGGCGCTGTGCAGGCTGCGGAGGGTGGTGGTGAACAGCACGACGCCGATTCCGCAGCCGAGACCGACGAGCCCGAGCTGGAGCGCGTTTACCCTAATCGGTGCGGCGCCGCCGCGCAGCTCCCCGGCGAGGGCCCAGAGGGCGCTTCCGGTCGGCAGGTCGTATGCGGCCAGGCCGAGGGCCATCGGGAGACCCATCGCCGCCAGGCCAGCCGCCAGGCCGATCGCCTGCCAGCAGAGAATGGCCACCCGCGGGCTACGCCAGGTCCAGGTCGAACGGGCCATCACCTGTGCGGTTAGCCAGCAGGCCAGCACCGCGAGCCCGAAGTGCAGCGCGTACGTCATGCCTGCGCCTAGCGCTCCGGCGCCTTGGCAGCCGGTGTGACGGGGGTGGCCGGTGTGGCGGGGCTGGCCGGCGCGCTGGGCTCGCCCGCCGCGTTCAGCGCGGCGCGCAGCACCTCCGCCTCGGTGCCCGTCACCGATCGGGCGAAGCGCACCAGGGCGGCGTCTCGACTACCGCCGAGGTCCAGCGCGTCGAGCATGAGTTGGGCGATGTGCGCCTCCCGGCTTGCGGCGGCCCGGTACCGCCAGGCCCGCCCCTCGCGTTCCCGTAGCACCATGCCCTTGCCGGAGAGCCGGTCCAACACGGTCAGCACGGTGGTGTAGGCCAGCTCGCGTCCGGCGAGGGCATCGACGACCTCCCGCACCATGAGCCCGTCTGATCTGCCGGGGAACAGGTCCCACAACACATCCATCACTGCGCGTTCGAGCTCGCCGAGCCGGGTCACCCGGTAATCCTACCCTGCGTAGTAGTGCCGGCTACCCACCCTTGGGGTGCCAGACCGTCTTCGTCTCCAGCAGGGCGGTCATCCGGGCCAGGCCCGGATCGGCGTACCAGTCGTGGTTGGCCGGGACCGGGCGCAGCACCCGCTTGAGGTTCTCCGCCGCCCTGACCTCCAGACTCGTCGCCAGCTCGGCGTCGGCCGCGCCCGTCAGGTCGAGGGCGTTGACATCCCGGTGGCCCGCCAGCGACGGGACCGTCTCCTCGAGACGACCGGTCAGGATGTTGACCACACCGGCGGGTAGGTCGGCGGTGGCCAGGACCTCGGCCAGGGTTACCGCGGCGAGGGGGTGGGTGGGCGAGGCCGCCACGACCACCGTGTTTCCGCCCACGATCGCCGGGGCGATCACACTGACCAGGCCGAGCAGCGCCGGCGCCGCGGGGGCCACCACGGCCACCACACCGGTTGGCTCCGGCGTCGACAGGTTGAGGTACGGGCCAGCAACCGGGTTCGCGCCGCCTCGCACCTGGGCCAGCTTGTCCGCCCAGCCGGCGTACCAGACCCATCGGTCGGTCGCGGCGTCCACCTCGTCGCCGGGGACGCCCAGGGCCACGAACTGCTCGCGCCGGCCCTCCAGCATCTCGGCGGCGCGGTAGAGGATCTGACCCCGGTTGTACGCGGTCGCGCCGGCCCAACCCGAACCGGCGGCTCGGGCCGCCACAACAGCGTCCCGTGCGTCCTTGCGCGAGGCGAGCGCCACGTTGGCGGTACTGTTCTCACCCGACTGCACGAGATATGACCGTCCCGACTCGCTGCGCGGGAACTTCCCGCCGATGTAGAGCTTGTACGTCTTTCGTACCGCGACCCGCTCAGACATTCAGGTATGCCTCCAGCCCGTGCCGGCCGCCCTCGCGACCGTAGCCCGACTCCTGGTAACCGCCGAACGGCGAGGTAGGGTCGAATTTGTTGAAGGTGTTTGCCCAGACCACGCCGGCGCGGAGCCGGTCGGCCAGCCACAGCATCCGGGAGCCCTTCTCCGTCCACACGCCGGCCGAGAGCCCGTACGGCGTGTTGTTGGCCTTCTCGACGGCCTCGGCGGGGGTACGGAAGGTCAGCACGGACAGCACCGGGCCGAAGATCTCCTCGCGGGCGATCCGGTGGGCCTGGGTAACACCGGTGAAGATGGTGGGCGCGAACCAGAAGCCACGGTCGGGAAGCTCGCACGGGGGCGACCAGCGTTGGGCGCCCTCGGCCGTGCCGGCGTCGGAGAGCTCCCTGATGCGGGCCAGCTGCGCCGCCGAGTTGATCGCCCCGATGTCGGTGTTCTTGTCCAGCGGGTCACCGACGCGCAGCTGGGCCATCCGTCGTTTGAGTGACGCCAGCACCTGGTCGGCGACCGACTCCTGAAGCAGCAGGCGGGAGCCGGCGCAGCAGACGTGCCCCTGGTTGAAGAAGATGCCGTTGACGATGCCCTCGACAGCCTGGTCCACCGGGGCGTCGTCGAAGACGATGTTGGCGGCCTTGCCGCCCAGCTCCAGGGTGAGCGTCGTGTCGGTGCCGGCGACGGCGCGGGCGATGGCCTTGCCCACCTCGGTGGAGCCGGTGAAGGCGACCTTGTCCACGTCGTGGTGCTCGACCAGTGCCCGGCCGGTCTCGCCCGCGCCGGTGACGATGTTTACCACTCCGGCGGGGAGGTCGGCCTGCTGGCAGATCTCGGCGAAGAGCAGCGCGGTGAGCGAGGTCGTCTCCGCGGGCTTGAGGACCACGGTGTTGCCGGTGGCCAGGGCTGGGGCGATCTTCCACGCCAGCATGAGCAGGGGAAAGTTCCACGGGATGATCTGCGCGGCCACCCCGAGCGGCTGTGGGTCGGGCCCGAACCCCGCGTGGTCGAGTTTGTCCGCCCAGCCGGCGTGGTAGAAGAAGTGGGCGGCGACCAGCGGAAGGTCGACGTCCCGGGATTCCTTGATCGGCTTGCCGTTGTCCAGCGACTCCAGCACCGCCAGTTCGCGGGAACGCTCCTGGATGAGGCGGGCGATCCGGAACAGGTACTTGGCCCGGTCCCGGCCCGGCATCGGGCCCCAGACCCGGTCGTACGCGGTCCGCGCGGCACGGACCGCGCGGTCGACATCGTCGACGCCGCCGCTGGCGACCTCGGCGAGAACCTCCTCGGAGGCGGGATTAATCGACGTGAGGCTGCCGCCGTCGATCGGGTCAACGAACTCACCGTCGACGAAGAGCCCGTACGCGGGCTGGAGCCGTACCACCGAGCGCGACTCGGGGGCGGGGGCGTATTCGAACATCGCGCTCAGTCCTGGGTGAAGTAGTCGGGACCGGCGTAGTCGCCGGTCGTCAGTTTGGTGCGCTGCATCAGCAGGTCGTTGAGGAGGCTGGAGGCGCCGAACCGGAACCAGTCCGGGTTCAGCCAGTCCGGGCCGACGGTCTCGTTGACCAGCACGAGGTATCTGATGGCGTCTTTGGTGGTCTTGATGCCGCCGGCCGGTTTCACGCCGACCTGTCGTCCGGTCGCGGCACGGAAGTCCCGGACCGCTTCCAGCATCACCAGCGTCACCGGCGGGGTGGCCGCCGCCGGGACCTTGCCGGTGGAGGTCTTGATGAAGTCAGCACCGGCCAGCATGGCGAGCCAGGACGCGCGGCGGACGTTGTCGTAGGTGGACAGCTCCCCGGTCTCCAGGATCACCTTGAGGTGGGCGGTGCCGCAGGCCTCCCGGGTGGCCACGATCTCGTCGTAGGCCTCCTGGTATCGGCCGGTCAGGAAGGCGCTCCGGTTGAGCACCATGTCGATCTCGTCGGCGCCGGCCGCGACCGCTGCCCGGGTGTCGGCGAGCTTGACCTCCAGCGGCGCCTGGCCGGAGGGGAAGGCGGTCGCCACGCTGGCCAGGTGCACCACGCCGGCGCCGGCTGGCGCTGCTCCGTCGCCGGCCGCTCCTGCCCCGCTGGCGGGCCCGCGGAGTACCTCGGCCACATGCGGGACCATCGACGGATAGACGCAGACGGCGCCGACGTGCGGACAGGACGGGTCGGCGGGGTCGGGGCGGAGGGCCTTGGCGGCGAGTGCCCGAACCTTGCCGGGGGTGTCGGCCCCTTCCAGGGTGGTCAGGTCGACCATTCGGATTGCCAGGTCGATCGCCCAGGCCTTCGCCGTGGCCTTGATCGAACGGGTGCCGAGCTGCGCCGCCCGCTGCTCCGCGCCGACCTGGTCCACGCCGGGCAGCCCGTGGAGGAACGCCCGGAGAGCGGTCTCGGATCGTCCCAGCTCGGTCAGGTCCGACCGGGCCGACATCGCTGTCGCCGTCATGACCCGGAGTCTACGCCGGAGCTCCAGAGCGCGATCTTGGTCATGGTGGTGGCGGTCAGCGCCAGCGACGCCGATCCGGCCACACCGAGGATGCCCAGGGCCGTGGGCGGGTAGGTTGAGCGACCGTGGAAGTACACGTCATTGACCACCCGCTTGCCCAGGCGCGGCTGACCGCGATGCGCGACGCCCGGACGGACTCGGCCTCGTTCCGCGCCGCGCTGCACGAACTCACCACCATGCTGGTATACGAGGCGGCCCGCTCCTTCCCCGTCGAGCGCTACCCGGTGCAGACCCCGGTCACCGACACCCAGGGCACCCGACTCGCCAATCCGCCGCTGCTGGTGCCGGTGCTGCGCGCCGGCCTCGGCATGGCCGACGCCGCGCTGGGCCTGCTGCCGGAGTCGTCGATGGGCTTCGTCGGCCTGGCCCGGGACGAGGAGACCTTCGAGCCGCGCGCGTACATGGAGTCGCTCCCGCCTGACCTCACCGGGCTGCCGGTGCTGGTGCTCGACCCGATGCTCGCCACCGGTGGCTCGTTGGAGCACTGTTGCCGGCTGCTCGCTGATCGGGGGTGCACCGACATCACTGTGCTCTGCGTGCTCGCCGCGCCTGCCGGAATTGACCGGCTGGACCGCTCAGGTCTGCCCCTGCGCCTGGTGACGGCCGCGGTCGACGAGGGCCTCAACGACCGTCGGTTCATCGTCCCCGGCCTGGGTGACGCCGGTGACCGGCAGTTCGGCGGGATGCCCCGCTTCTGACCGGTTGGGTCAGGTCGGTGTTGGGGGCGGCCGGCTCCGCCACTGTCGCGCTGCCCCGCGCGTGTCGACCCCTGGGCGCGGGGCAGCCCGCTGCCGAGGATCGGGCCGCCCTACACCCCCAAGCTGGCGGCGATCTCGGCGCGCAACTCGGCGACGGCCGTGGCAGCGTGGCGGCGGGCCGCGGCGATGTCACCCGCCACGACCGGCTGCACCACCTCCAGGTACGCCTTGAGCTTCGGTTCGGTGCCGGACGGACGGATCACCACCCGGGCGGACGCGCTGCGCAGGATCACCACATCGGCCGCCGGGAGCAGGTCCTGGGACTCGATGAGCGGCTCCCCGAGCAGCGTGCTCGGGGTCGCGGCGCGGATTCGGGCCATCGCATCTGTGATCACCTGTAGGTCGTCCACCCGTACCGAGAGCTGGTCGGTGTGGTGCACGCCGAACTCGGCCGCCAACTCGTCCAGCCGGTCGGCGAGGCTACGCCCCTCCGCCTTGAGCTCCGCGGCGAGTTCGGCGATGGTCAGCGCGGCGGTGATGCCGTCCTTGTCCCGGACATGGTCGGGGGCGACGCAGTAGCCCAGTGCCTCCTCGTAGCCGTAGACCAGCGGGGTGGACCCCCCGCCGGCCCGGACGATCCACTTGAACCCGGTCAGGGTCTCGTCGTACGGGAGGTCGCGGGCGGTGCACATCGCGCGCAGGAGCGCCGACGACACGATCGTGGTCGCGTAGAGGCCGGTTCGGCCGCGTCGCATCAGATGGTCGGCGAGGAGCGCCCCCACCTCGTCACCACGGAGCATCCGCCACCCGGGGGCGTCCCGGTTCGCGGCCGAGTTGGCCGGCTCCCGGATCACCACCGCGCAGCGGTCCGCGTCCGGGTCGTTGGCGATCGCGATGTCGGCACCGGTCTCGTCGGCCAGGGCGGTGAGCCGGTCAACGGCACCGGGCTCCTCCGGGTTGGGGAAGGCGACCGTGGGGAACCTCGGGTCCGGTTCGGCCTGGTCCGGCACGAGCGGTGGGGTGGGGAAGCCGGCGCGGGTGAACGCCGCGGTGAGCACCGCTGCGCCGACTCCGTGTAGCGGCGTGTACGCCACCTTCAGGTCGCGCGGCCCGCCCGGTGCGATCACCGCGACGGCCTGCTGCACGTACGCCTCCACCAGGGTGTCGTCGAGGAGCTGCCCGCGAGGGCCCAGTGGTACGTCTGCCAGCGGGCCGACCGCGCGGATGGCCGACTCGATCTCGGCGTCCGCCGGCGGTACGATCTGCGCCCCCGCGCCCAGTGCACCACCGAGTTGGGCGCCCAGGTAGACCTTGTAGCCGTTGTCCTGGGGCGGGTTGTGGCTGGCTGTCACCATCACCCCGGCGACCGCCTCGTGCTGGCGCACCGCATGGGCCAGCACCGGTGTCGGCAGCGGCCGGGGGAGCAGCAGCGCCGGACGGCCAGCGCCGGTGGCGACCTGCGCCGTCCGTTCCGCGAAGGCGCGGGAGCCGGTTCGGGCGTCGTACCCGATCACCAGTGGGCCGGTGCCACCCTGGGCTGTCAGCCAGGCGACCAGCCCGGCGGCGGCCTGCGTGACCACGGCGAGGTTCATTCCGTTCGGGCCGGCGCGCAACGGGCCGCGTAGGCCTGCGGTGCCGAAGGTCAGCGGGCCGGCAAAGCGGTCGGCCAGCTCCGGGGCGCTGGCCGGAAGCCGGTCGAGCACCGCCTGTAGCTCGGCGCGGCTGGCCGGGTCCGGATCGTCATCGAGCCACCGTTGGGCCTGCTCGTGAAGGTCATTGAGGTGCTGGTGATCCGCCGACATGCCTCTTGATAGCACGTCGGCGGATCACCGCGTCGG
The DNA here is from genome assembly GCF_000016425.1 of Salinispora tropica CNB-440. GTDB lineage: Bacteria > Actinomycetota > Actinomycetes > Mycobacteriales > Micromonosporaceae > Micromonospora > Micromonospora tropica. Next base: position 926,341 of record NC_009380.1, read on the forward strand.
CTTGCCCAGGCTCAGCTGGCCGCCGCGAGCTCGAAGGACTTGACCATCTCGTCGAAGATCGGTCGACTCTCCTCGAACCGGGCATCGGTGGTGGTCAGATAGAACGAGTACGACCGGCCATCGTGGGCGACGCCACGCCAGATGCCGTGCCGCATCTCCTCGCCCTCACCACAGGTGTATTCGAACTCGGCCGCCGGCTTGCCGGCCAGCTCCGTCTCGACGTCCATGGTGATCTGGCGGTACGGCTTCACACAGGAGGTGGAGCGGGTCTGCAACCCGTTCTCGGCGACCTCTACCCAGCGTTCTGAGGTGTTGGTCCAATTCTCGGTGATGACGCGGACCCTGCGGCCTTGGTCCTCCGGGTCGACGTAGTCGGTGTACAGCCCGCCGACCTTCTCCTCCCAACCCTTCGGCACCAGAACCCGCACCCCCCGCGCCGAGTGCTCCATCAGCTCGGGGAGCTCGACGGCCGGAGTGGTCGCTGTCGGGGCGGCCTGTGGTGCGATCGGCGTCTCCGGTTCGTCTCCGCCCGTGAGGGTGAGGACCCCGATCAGGAGCACCACGGCCAGCCCGCCCGCGACGGCGACCTGGACCTTGCCCGGCCAGCCCTTCACCCGTCGAACGAGTTGGTCGCCGGTGGCCCGCGCCCTACCGGCGAGGCCGCCGGCCGGTGTCGGGGTCGGTGCCGGCGGTGTGCTGGTCCACGCCTGACCAGTGCCCGGAACCGACCACTGCGCCCCGCCCCCGGTGGGGGCGGCCGGGCCCGGGTAGCCGTCGATGCGTTGGGTGACCTCCCGGCCGTAGGTATGGCTCGGCGCCGGCATCGCCCCGGTCGGAGTGTTCAACCGGCCGGCGAGCGCGTCGGCGCTGGTGTCCTCCAGCGCGGCGGGGGTGGCCCGGGACTCCACCGGGGGGCGCTCACCCCGGCGCAGCGCGGCCAGTCGGTCGGTGAGCGACTCACCGGCCGCGAGCATCGCTCGCCCGCCGATCGTGCCGCTCGGCCCCGGCTGGGCGGGCTGAATCGGTTGAGCTGGTGGGGCCGGCTGCGGGATCGCGGCTGGTCGCTGCTGGACCGACACCACCGAGTACGGGTCGGTCACCGAGTTCACCGCAGTCGCGGTGCTGGTCAGCGGGCCGGCGAGCAGTTCGCGGAGCATGGCCCGGGCCGTGTGCACCGGCAGCCGGCGGTCCGGGTCCTTCTCCAGCAGCCCCATCAGCACCGGCACCAGCGGACCACTGCGCTGGGGCGGGGCGGGCGGGTCTTCGACGACCGAGTGCATCGTCTCGATCGGGTCGCCCTTGTCGAAGGGCGGGCGACCCTCGACGGCCGTGTAGAGGGTCACTCCGAGGGAGAACAGGTCGCTGGGTGGCCCGAAGTCCTGGCCCATCGCTCGTTCGGGGGAGATGAAGTGTGGCGAGCCGAGCACCATGCCGGGTGTGGTGAGCTGCACGTCGGTGGGCATCCGGGCCACCCCGAAGTCGGTCAGCACGCAGCGGCCGTCCGAACAGATCAGCACGTTGGCAGGCTTGACGTCACGATGCAGCACGCCGATCGCGTGCGCCACCTCGAGCGCACCGAGCAGCGAGACGCCGATCTTGGCTACCACCCGCTGGGCTAACGGTCCGTCTTCGATCACCATGTCCGCGAGGCTGCGGGAGTCGAGTAGCTCCATCACGATCCACGGCCGGCCACCCTCGGTGACCACGTCGTAAACCTGGACGACGGCGGGGTGTTGGATCGCTGCCGCGGCACGGGCCTCGCGCAGGGTGCGTTCGTACATGGCGTCGCGGTCCGAGGGGGCCAGCCCTTGGGGTAGGACGACCTCCTTGACGGCCACGTCTCGGCGCAGGAGTGTGTCTGCGGCACGCCAGACCGTGCCCATGCCGCCGTTGCCCACCGCCGAGCGCAATGAGTAGCGCCCGCCGATGATGGTGTTGGGTGTTGCGCGGTCGCTGGGAGGACTGACAGGTCCGCCGCTCCACGTCGGGATTTGAGTCACTGAAGAGCCACCGGGGGATTTCGAGGGGGGCTGGGACACAACCCCCCTATCTTGCTGGGTCGGATGCCCGTTGCGAAAGCTGACGCGGCGGACATTTGGCAAAGTCGACGAAGCGTGTCCGGCCGGGTACGCCGGGTTGGTCAGGTGGGGGCGTGTGCCCAATCCCTCATCCGGTGCCGGAGCAGGTGGTCTTACCATCCGGTAATGAGCGAACGGCGGTCAAGCGAGTCCGGTTTCCCGATCCAGGGCGTCTACACGGCGCCCGACCTCCCGGAGGACCTGGACTCCCGGCTGGGCGGCCCGGGGGAGTACCCGTACACCCGCGGGGTCTACCCCACCATGTACACGGCGCGTCCCTGGACGATGCGCCAGTATGCCGGCTTCGGAACCGCCGCGGAGTCCAACGCGCGCTACCACCAGCTGCTGCGGGCGGGCACGATGGGGCTCTCCGTCGCCTTCGACCTGCCCACCCAGATGGGGTACGACTCGGACGAGCCGATCGCGCACGGTGAGGTCGGCAAGGTGGGTGTCGCCATTGACTCCATCGAGGACATGCGGCTGCTCTTCGACGGCATCCCGCTGGACAAGGTCTCCACGTCGATGACGATCAACGCGCCGGGCTCGGTGCTGCTCCTGCTCTACCAGTTGGTCGCCGAGGAGAACGGCGTGCCCGGGGCGGCGTTGAACGGCACGATCCAGAACGACATTCTCAAGGAGTACATCGCCCGCGGGACGTACATCTTCCCGCCGAAGCCCTCGCTGCGCCTGGTCGCGGACACCTTCGCCTACTGCCGCGCCGAGGTGCCGAAGTGGAACACCATCTCCATCTCCGGCTACCACATGGCCGAGGCGGGAGCGTCACCCGTTCAGGAGATCGCGTTCACCCTGGCCAACGGGGTCGAGTATGTGCGCGCGGCGATCGCCGCCGGGCTCGCGGTGGACGACTTCGCACCCCGGCTGTCGTTCTTCTTCGTCGCCCGCACGACGCTGTTGGAGGAGGTGGCGAAGTTCCGTGCCGCCCGGCGGATCTGGGCGCGGCTGATGCGGGACGAGTTCGGGGCGAAGAATCCGAAGTCGATGATGCTCCGCTTCCACACCCAGACCGCCGGCGTGCAGCTCACCGCCCAGCAGCCGGAGGTGAACCTGGTACGGGTGGCGGTGCAGGGGCTCGGCGCGGTACTCGGCGGAACGCAGTCGCTGCACACCAACAGCTTCGACGAGGCGATCGCGCTACCGACGGAGAAGGCCGCCCGGCTCGCGCTGCGAACGCAGCAGGTGCTCGCCTACGAGACGGATCTGACCGCCACGGTTGACCCGTTCGCCGGTTCATACGTGGTGGAGGCGATGACGGCCGAGATCGAGGCCGCGGCGGAGGGGTTGATGCAGCGGGTCTTCGAGCACGGGTCGGCGGTTGAGGCCATCGAGGTCGGGTTCCAGAAGCGGGAAATCGAGCAGTCGGCGTACCAGATCGCGCAGCAGATCGACTCCGGCGAGCGGGTCGTGGTGGGCCTCAATCGGTTCGCGGTGGACGAGGAGGAGCCGTACGAGCCGCTGCGGGTCGACCCGGCGATCGAGGTCGCGCAGGCTGAGCGGCTGGCGACGTTGCGGGCCGAGCGGGACGCTGGGGCGGTCGAGCACGCCCGGGCGCAGCTGCGGGCGGCGGCTGAGGGAAGCGGTAACGTGCTCTACCCGATGAAGGAGGCGCTGCGCGCTCGTGCCACGGTTGGCGAGGTCTGCGGCACGCTCCGTGAGGTCTGGGGGATGTACCGCCCCTCTGACCGTTTCTGACCACGCCTCACCCCCTCGCCCCCTCACCGTCGCCCGCTGCCGCGCTCGCGGCTGCTGCTCGTTGGTGCCCGCTGCTCGTTGGTGCCCGCTGCCCGCTGCCCGCTGCCCGCTGCCCGCTGCCCGCTGTCCGCTGCCCGCTGTCCGCTGCCCGCTGACGGTCGCTGCTGCTCGCGGGCTGGGTGGGGGTGTTCTGGTGCGTAGTGGGCGGCAACCGCGGGTAACCCGTTCGAGTGAAGTAGACGCACACGGTGTGCGGTCGGCTACCGGACGAACGTGTGAACGTCTGCGGGCCCGGTCGTCGAGTGTGGCTACCAGTTGTCGGAGTGCCCGCTTCCAGAACGGACTAATGCCACAATTCGGATGACGGGTCTCGAGTGTCGAGAATAAATTCCGCTCGCGGGAGTCGGTTACGCGTTGTAGGAGGTGTGGGGCAGATGGCAGCGTTCAACCGCGATCTACCTGCTGTCCCGCCGATGCACGGGCGCCCCGAGCAGGGCGTACGTGACGCAGAGCGCCCCGATCGCTACCAGAACGAGGTTGCGCAGCGTCACCGTCGGAGGTCTAGGCTATCGGCGGTTCCTGAAGATTCATCCATTCCTAGTGATCGAGAATTCGACGTGACGAGTGCGTTGACGCTGCCAAGTAGTGGCCAGCTGGCGTCGTCCTGGACGGAGGCGCCTGCCGGCTCCCAGCCCCTACCCCTCAACCTGGACCAACTCCTTGCGCTCCGGGTGTCGGGCCTGATCGCCACCCGCCGGCAGATTCACTCGCATCCGGAGCTCTCCGGCGAGGAGTTCGAGACGGCCGCCCTGATCGCCCGGGAGTTGACCCAGGCCGGGTTGCGACCCCGGCTGCTCCCCAAGGGCAACGGAGTCATCTGCGACATCGACGGACGCCCGGACGGCCCAGTGATCGCGCTCCGGGCCGACATCGACGCGCTGCCGTTGACCGACTCCAAGGACGTACCCTTCCGCTCCACCGTTGACGGGGTCTGTCACGCCTGCGGCCACGACGTGCACACCGCGGTCATGCTCGGCGTGGGAATGCTCCTCGCCCGCCTCGCCGAAGCGGGTGAACTGCCCGGCCGGGTGCGCCTGATCTTCCAGCCGGCCGAGGAGATCCTGCCCTGCGGGTCGCTCGAGGTGATCGAGGCCGGCGGTCTCGACGAGGTGGTGCAGATATTTGCGCTGCACTGCGATCCGAACCTGCCGGTCGGTGAGGTTGGCCTCCGGGTCGGTCCGATCACCGCTGCCGCCGACAACGTCACCGTTCGGTTGACCGGCCCGGGCGGGCACACCGCCCGCCCGCACCTCACCGTCGACCTGGTTGACGCCCTCGGCCGGCTGATCACCGAGGTGCCGGCCCTGGTCGCCCGGCGAGTGCCGGCCAACAGTGGACTACTGCTGGTGTTCGGCCACGCCTCGGCCGGCACCCGCTACAACGTCATCCCGTCGGAGGCCGGCGCCTCCGGGACGCTGCGCGTGATGGATCGGGACACCTGGGCGATGGCCCCCAAGGTCGTCGCCCAGGTGGTGCAGGACGTGATCGCCCCCACCGGTGCCACCGTGGATCTGGACTATCAGCGCGGCCGACCGCCGGTCAGTAACGACCCTCAGGCCATCCAGGTCCTCGCCGCCGCCACCACCGCCGCGCTCGGGCCGGCAGGCATCGCGGAGACCCCGCAGAGCATGGGGGGCGAGGACTTCTCCTGGTATCTGGAGTACGTCCCCGGCGCCCTGGCCCGACTCGGTGTCGGCCGCTCCGGCCCGAACGTCGACCTCCACCGCGCGTCATTCGACCCGGACGAGCGGGCCATCCCGGTCGGCGTTCGGCTCCTGGTGCAGACCGCGCTCCAGGCGCTCGCGGCTGCCGGCTGACAGCGGGCGGAGCGGCCCCCGCCGCGGCCGGGCCGGCATCGACTCCCAGCCCCGGGACGACTCGGACGGCAGGGACGATCGGTCAGTCGGGACGCGATACGGCGTGCCTTCCGGCAGACTGCGCTGAGGAGGTCACGTTTCGATTCTCGAGGAGTCACGAATGCGCCTGACCAAGTACGCGCACTCCTGCATACGGGTGGAGGACGAGGGCGGGGTGCTGGTCGTGGACCCTGGGGTCTACAGCGAGCGCGCCGCGTTGGACGAGGTGGACGCTGTGCTGATCACCCACGAGCACCCGGACCACGTGGACGTGGCGGCCCTGACCGAGCAGCACGACCGGGAGCCGTTCGTCCTGTACGGGCCGCCGTCGCTGGCGGCTGCGCTGGATGGCCTGGTCACCGCGTTCGTCCCGGTGGAGGCGGGGGCGGAGTTCACCGCAGCCGGGGTCGCGGTCCGCGCCTACGGCGGCCGACACGCCGTGATCCACCCCGACCTACCGGTGGTGGAGAACCTGGCGTATCTCATCGACGACGTGGTATTTCATCCCGGCGATTCCTTCGTCGTGCCGCAGGACGTGCCGGTCGACACGCTGTTCCTGCCGATCCACGCGCCCTGGGCAAAGTTCTCCGAGTCGCTGGACTTCCTCCGTGCCGTCGCACCACGTCGGGCGTACGCGCTGCACGACGGGTTGCTCAACGACCGCGGCCTGGACGTGCTCCACAACAACTTCGCCCGCCTCTCCGATGTGGACTATCGGCGGCTCGTACCGGGCACCCTGATCGACGCCTGAGCCGCATGTCTGGTCCGGCCCGAGAGCTGGTACGGCAGCTCTATCGCACGCCGCCCGACCGGTTTGTGGCCGCCCGGGACGAGGCGGTGGCCGAGGCGCGGCGGAATGGCGACGCACCTGGCGCGCGGGAGATCGCCCGGCTTCGTCGCCCCACGGTCGCGGCGTGGCTGGTGAACCTGCTCGCGTTGGAGCGACCAGAGCTCGTCGCCGACCTGGGGCAACTCGCGGAGTCACTCCGGTCGGCCCAGCGTGAGCTTCGCGGCGCGCGACTGCGGGAGCTCTCCACCCAACGGCGGGCCGTGGTCGGCGCGCTGCTCGCGGAGGTCCGCAGTCTGGCGACCGGGGTGCCCGGCGCTCCGCCGGCTGGCAAGCTTCCGCTCGGTGAGGTGGAGGCGACGCTCAACGCCGCGCTCTCCGACGCCGAGGTCGCCGAGCAGGTGCGCTCGGGCCGGCTGCTCCGGGCCGCCAGCTACGCCGGCTTCGGCGAGGTGCCTCGGCCGCAGCTGCGCCTGGTCACCGACGACGAGTCGGAGCCCCCGTCCCGGATGCCGGGAAGCGACCGGTCAGCGCCCCGGGCCCGACAGGCGGAGTGGGCCGCGCGCGCCGAGCGGGAGCGGCGACGCCGAGCGTTGGCGACGGAGTTGGTGAAGGCGCGTACTGATCAGGAACGGGCTGAGGCGGAGCTGGCCGGTGCCGCGGACGCCGAGCAGGGCGGGGTGGATGACCTCGCCGCGATCGAGACGGAACTCGCCGAGTTGGAGCGGCAACGGGCCGTCGCCGAAGAGGAACTGAGCCGGGCGAAGTCGGTGCGGCGGGCGGCTGAACGGGCGGTCACCGTCGCTCGGCGTCGGACCGGCGAGGTCGAGGCCGCGGTCGAGGCGTTCGCCGAGGAGGAGGGGGAGGCCGACTCACGCGGGTCGGCCGGCACCTGAATGTGTGATTGACGACGCACGGCGGGGCCGGCTCGTTGCCCGATCGGGGGCGATAGCAGACTGGGGTCCGTGCGACATGCCCCGACAGACTGCCGCCCGTCAGGCCGACGCGGTGCCGGTGGGGCGGGAGCGCAGTCCTGTGACGTAGTCGTCCGGCGCGCCCGCCTTCTCGGCGGCGTTGGCGATCTCCGAGAGGTACCACGAGGTCGGCAGGCCGCCCTCGTAACCGTCGAAGACGTAGATCCACGCCGTCACGTCGCCGGCCAGGGCCGACACCCGCAGGTGGAGTTTCTGGTAGGTGCCGGAGGTCACGCCCTCGATCTCGTCGAGCTGCGCCGCGTCGTACGGGTGGATGTCGTAGACCGCCACGAAGACGCGATCGCCGGGAGACTCCACCACGGTGCTGACCGCGCCCTCCCAGCCGATCACGCCTTCACCGGCGAAGGTGAGCCGCCAGCCTTCGAGCCAGCCGGTGCCCACCATCGGCGAATGCGGACAGTAGGCGCGCATCCGGGCAGGGTCGAGGTTTGAGCCGTAGGCGGCGTAATGACGCACGACGATGACGATAGCCCGGCCGGCGGGTAGGGGAGAATACGACGGTGCGTGTCGGATGCGTTCGGGAGAAGAAAGTCACTGTGAGCATGGACGGGGAGTGAGCGTTGTGAGCCGGATCGTGATCATCGGCGGGGGGCCGGCCGGTTACGAGGCGGCGCTGGTCGCCGCCCAGCTGGACGCCGATGTCACCGTGGTGGAGGCAGACGGTGCCGGCGGCGCCTGTGTGCTCTCCGACTGTGTGCCATCGAAGACGTTCATCGCCAGCTCACAGGTGGTGACCGGGTATCGGGACACGGAGGAGTTCGGGGTTCACTCGGACGGGCTGGAGGCGGTCACCGTTGACGCCCCGGCGGTGCACACACGGGTCAAGCGGCTCGCACTCGCGCAGTCTGCCGACATTCACGCCAAGTTGGTCAAGGCCGGGGTGACGTTCGTCGCCGGCAGTGCCCGACTCGGTGAGGACACGCTCGGTCACACCCACCGGGTGATCGTCACCCCGACGGACGGCGGCGCGGAGTACCGGATCGACGCCGCCACCGTCCTGATCGCCACCGGGGCGACTCCGCGCCAACTCCCCACCGCGATCCCGGATGGCGAGCGCATCCTCACCTGGCGGCAGGTGTATGACCTCCACGAGCTGCCCCGGCACCTGGTCGTGGTCGGCTCCGGCGTCACCGGCGCCGAGTTCGCGAGCGCCTACCTGGCGATGGGGATCGAGGTCACCCTCGTCTCCAGCCGGGACCGGGTGATGCCGCACGAGGACGCCGACGCGGCGATGGCGATCGAGCGGGTGTTTCGCAGCCGGGGGATGAGCATCCTGAACAACTCTCGGGCCAACGCCGTTCGCCGGATCACCGACGGCGTCGAGGTCGAGCTCTCCGACGGGCGCCGGGTGCACGGTTCGCACGCGTTGATCGCGGTGGGCTCCATTCCCAACACCGCCGAACTGGGGCTGGCCGAGTACGGCGTCGGGCTGGCCCGGGGTGGGTACGTCGCGGTCGACCGGGTGTCCCGGACCAACGTGCCCGGCATCTACGCGGCCGGGGACTGCACCGGGATGCTGCCGTTGGCCAGCGTGGCCGCGATGCAGGGCCGGATCGCGATGTGGCACGCGCTCGGCGAGGCGGTTCGTCCGCTGCGGCTGCGTACGGTCGCGGCGAACGTCTTCACCGATCCGGAACTGGCCACGGTCGGTGTCTCCCAGGACGAGGTGGACGCGGGGAAGGTCCCGGCCCGGCAGGTCATGCTGCCGCTCGCCGGCAACGCCCGGGCGAAGATGGACGAGGTCCCCGATGGCTTCGTCAAACTCTTCTGCCGGCCCGCCAGCGGACAGGTGATCGGTGGCGTGGTGGTCGCTCCGAAGGCCAGCGAGCTGATCCTGCCGATCACGATGGCGGTGGAGAATCATCTGACAGTCAACGAGCTGGCTCAGACCATCACCATCTACCCCTCGCTCTCCGGCTCCGTCACCGAGGCCGCCCGACAGTTGATGCTGCACGAGCCGGAGTGACCAGGTCCGCATCCAAGGCATGGTTTGCCCCCTTTTGTTATCTGGTGCTTACGCGGTTCTTCGTCACGGCTTCCAGATCGAGGACCCGCCCAAGTGCCACACCCTGCGCTCTCCGTGTGGGCAGCACCAGCGACAGTTCCACCGCACGCCGTCCAGCAGGCACTACGGCAACCATGCGCTCAAGTGGGCGGCACGCAAAGGACGACGACCAGGACGGAGGGCCGTCTGAAGCAATCTGCGGCGCGACATGCGAAACGTTCTCTTGCGCCACCAACGCGGACGTGACCTGGGCGTGCATCGCGGATCGGGTGCTGCCGTCACATCGCCCCTATCGCTATGCGGAGCGGCCCATCCGGGGAGGCACGCCACCGTGGCGGCTATGCGATGATCAGCTGATGCTGAAATCGGCAGTTCGGCTGTGGGTCGCCGCGCTCACGTCTACCCTCGCACTCACCGCCTGTGCCAGCGGTCCCAGCGTGGCGGTGGCCGATCCGACACTCTCCACCTACCAACTGGTCCACGATCTGTGCGCCAAACTCGACCCCACGCACCTGACAGAACTCGGAAGCGGCGAACCGGCAGTACGGAACTGGCCGGACAGGCCAGATTCTCCCTCGAAGAAGTGCTCGCTCAGCGCGGTCACCCGGGGGGCCCGTGCCTCCATGTACACAGTCCAGGTCACCACGGGCTTACTCGAATCGGCCGACCAGGGGCCGGATGAGCCGTGGGCCTGGCCGGGGCCTGATGCAAGGGGTGTCTGGCGAGACGTTCCAGAGTTGGAGGGATCGGCGCGAGTATGGCTCACGCCAATCGACGATCTAACTGATCCACCGCCACCCTTCACCGGACCGACACAGGCCAGGACCACCGAGCTACGCGCCTACCACGACAACGTGTTCATTTGGTTGCGGATCATGTTTACCGCGGAACACGTGCCGGATGACTCGACCACCGAGGCCGTCGCGGTGGCATACGCGCACCAGACTCTGGCCCTCATGCGCTCCTAACTAGGCCCTACCGCGGTGGGGTGCTCATCATTCAGCTGCCGCCTCGGAGGGTTTGTCGGGAGGCGACGAATGAAAGATCGACAATCTACCATTCCGTGGTAGGGGAGTGGGCCGCGCCAGTTAATCGGAGAAAGGGAAGGGTCTGCGTCGGGTGGATTACTCCGACGCAGGCCATACTCTTTATGAGTAGCTACTGCTGTTTACCTTAACCATCTTGCCGACGGCTATACTTGTAAGGATCTTCTGCTGGTAGCACGCATTGTGATCCCACTCCGTATAGTGGTTAAGTATCCTTGATTGCCTGCCAAGCTATTTTGAGGTTGATCGCGGCTGCACCGCAAATCCGTATTGCAATGGTCCTCACTACGGGTGCCCGCAGTCTCGCGGAAAAATCAACGGATATGGCTGACCTGCGGAGACGTAGGAGTCGATGATTATCACAGTGATGCTCTCCACTGCGTTCACGGCGGATTTGTCCGGTGAGCGTAGTGGAGGACGCCGCCGATCCTGTCGCGTGCCGATGCCGGCATCGCCTGGGCGGTTAATGTGTTGCGTCGGTCGAAAGGGGCGGCAAGGATCGTCGACATGCCGCAGGTGGAGATCGAGATTCGGCCCTACACCAACGACGACTGGGATGCGATCGCGCGCATTCACGACGCCGCGCGACGTGACGAGTTACGCGGATCTGCCGGGCTCGAGGCTTTCCTGACCCTTGCGCAGACCGCCGAGGAAGAAGGGCTTTTCGACGGGCATCTATGGGTGGCGGAGGTCGGTGGCAGCGTAGCCGGCTTCGTCGCACTCGACGACGACGAAGTAACCTGGCTGTACGTCGACCCGCAACGCTACCGGCAGGGAATCGGCAGGGCGCTGCTGGGTCACGCGGTCGCCGCCGCCGGGCCCCGGGTCGAGGTCACCGTGCTCGACGGTAACCCGGCCGCCGAGGCGCTCTACGCCAGCGAGGGGTTCACCGTCACGCAGACCCGGACCGGCCCGCTGGTCGGCAACGAGGCGTTCACTGCCACGGGTCACATCATGCACCTCGACAAGTCCGACGGGAGTCGCCCCTTGGTCCTGGGCACTTGAGCCTTGGATCGTGATGGTCCGGGGGGGGGGATCAGGGTTCCTGACAGGCGGTGAACAAGCACTACCCCGCTGCGTTCAAGGCCGACGCGGTCGCGTTGTATCGGTCTCGGCCGGGGGCGACGATCGCACAGATCGCTGACGTGAGTTCCGATGTTCTTGAGAGGCGAATACGCGACAGATCGTTTACACGACCCTGCCAGTCGACTAGGCATTCCACTGAGGGGTATCGTTGTGGTACATCGTGTACCCAGCACGGAGGTGCCCTGTGGTTGACCAGCAGATCATTCCCGGGGAGCGGGTTGAACGGCTTCGTCGGGCAGCGGGGCTGTCCCGCGAACGCCTCGCTGGTCTCGCGGGTCTCAGCGCGACCACCGTGAAATTCATCGAGAACGGCCGGCGATCGCTGACCTTGCGGGCGGCGCAGCAACTTGCTCCGCACCTTGGCGTCCGTGACCTCGGCGATCTGTTTGGTCCTCAGGTTTCCATATCCCTGGATGGCCGGCCCAGCCATCCCGCCGTTGACGACGTCCGTCGGGCGCTTACCGCTTGGCAGGTCACTATTACTGGTGAGCCCGAGTCCACTGACTACCTGCGTGGCGCGATTGACGCTGCCTGGCAGACGTGGCACACCAGCCGCCACCAGCGTACCGAGGCCGGTCAGTTGCTACCGGGGCTACTGGAGGCGACTCAACGCGCCACCCGGTTGCACCGGGGAGCGGATCGACGTGTCTCCCTGGCGCTGCTCGCCCAGGCCTACCACCTCGCCCAGGCGTACCTGGCCTGGCATGGTGACCGCGAGCTGTGCTGGCTCGCGGTTGACCATGGTATGACCGCTGCCCTGGATGCCGACGACCTGCTGGCAGTTGGGCAGTCCATTTGGTATGCGGCACACCTGCTTCGCGCCACCGGTCGTGGAGACGATGCTGTGGAGCGGTTGGGTGAGGCACGTGCGCTGATCGAGCCGCATGTGGCGGACGGCGGTGTCGAGTGGGCGGAAATGCTTGCCGATCTGCATCTTTGCACCGCACTAACGAAGGCACGAATGGGCGATCAGGGGGCCTGGTCTGACTGGGACACCGCCCGTCAGGTCGTGGAACGGGCACTACCCAGTGGGTTCGTCGGGCTGCGCACTCGGGTGTCTCGTCCGCTGGTTGACGTCTACGCGGTGATGTGCGCCGTGGACCTGGGCGACCCGGACGAAGCCCGGCGTCGTGCCCACACCCTCGACCCGGCATCGATTCCGTCGACCGAACGCCGCGGGCGGCACTATGTGGAGTTGGCCAGATCAGCTGACCTGGAAGGGGCGCGTGAGGCGACGCTGCATCTGTTGACCAGGGCTGAGGCCACCAGCCCAGAGACTGTGCGGTACTCGCCGGCGGCACAGGACATGCTGGGGCGGCTGGCACGAGAAGCGCCGGCCTCGGTGCGGGCGGAAGCAATGGATCTTGCCCAACGCATAGGTGTGGTCAACTAGGTACCTCCTGTCACCGGGTACGTGATGTACCCCTCCGGGCGACTCGGCGCGGCTTACCGTCCTGCCCGGTGGCGGCAGGAGAGTCGTACTGCATAGGGCCGCGACGTTCACGCCTGCCTGCCACGTCCACCGACGAGGGAGGCGACCGTGACCAAGATCCGCAACGCCTGGCGACGGCTCATTGGCCAGCCGGCACCGGCAGCGCCTGGCATGCGCCGCCGAAAGCGTTGCTCCCCAGGTTTGGATGCTCTCGGTCCCGCTACCCGTTATGCGGCGCGGGCGGGCGCCTACTCCCCGCTCTGTGACCAGTCGACCGTGATTTTCGATTCGCGCCCGTTGATGACTCCGTTGGCCCGTCAACGGGCCTGCTCCCGGTGATGGCCACGGTCGGCCGGCGGCCAGTGGCGAACGGCCTGTCGGCGGTGCAGCTGCGTAACCGGATGATCCTGTCCGCTCGGCGGATCATCGTCGAGCACTGGCCACGCGTTGATCAGTGTCCGGTCTGCGGTTGTGGGTGGCCGTGTAGGCCGACCAGTACCGCCTACGACTACCTGACCTCGGTCGGTCAGGGCTGTTGGGTGCCTTCTGCTCGTTCGCGGGCTCGACGGTGAGTCTGGCCGGCATCGGGTCGTCGCGGCCGGAGGTGGGTCAAATTCGGGTGCGGGCTCGGCACTGCTCGCCGTAGCCTCACCCCATGCATGCTGCGGTACGGAACACGACGCCGGGGAACCCCGGCGTGCCGCACTGACTTCTCCGTCAACGAGGCCCCGGGGCGAACGCCCCGGGGCCTCGGTCGCGTTCCGGGTACCGATCGCTCCGACGGCCGTACCCGAATCGGGAGCGCGACATGATCGACCACCGTAGGCTCGGCCGGGATCTGGGCCTGTTCACCTCCGACCCGCTCGCCGGTGCGGGGCTGCCGCTCTGGCTGCCGGCCGGGGCGGCGGCCCGGCACGCCGTCGAGGAGTATCTCCGCGACCTTGAACGCCAGGCCGGCTACCAGCACGTCGTCACCCCGCCACTCGGTCGGCGGGAACTCTTCGAACGCTCCGGGCATCTTGACCACTTCGCCGAGGAGATGTTCCCACCGATGCGGCTGTCGGCCGACGACGAACTCGTGCTCCGCCCGTCGCTCTGCCCACACCACGCGTTGGTCTACCGGTGCCGGGGACGATCCTGGCGGGACCTGCCACTGCGGATCGCCGAGATGGGCGGCATGTACCGGGCCGAGCGCTCCGGTGTGCTGGGCGGGCTGGCCCGGGTGCGGGCGATCTCGCTCAACGACGCCCACAACTTCTGCGCCCTGGAGCAGGTCGGGGCGGAGGTAGCGGAGATCCTTCGGCTGATCCGCGTGGCACACGCCGCCCTCGGCGTACGGCCGGCGGGTTTTCGCCTGTCGCTGCGGGGTTCGGGTCAGCGCTACGTCGGTGAAGAGGACGACTGGGCGCGGGCCGAGGAGTTGCTCCGCGCCGCGCTCGACGGGGTGGAGTACACCGAGGACGTCGGTGCGGCGGCCTTCTACGGACCGAAGATCGACATCCAGGTGGAGGACGCCGCCGGTCGGGAGTGGACGCTCTCCACCGTCCAGCTCGACTTCGACAAGCCGGAGCGGTTCGATCTGTCGTACATCGACTCCGGTGGTGCCCGGCGCCGGCCGGTGCTGGTGCACCGCAGTCTCGTCGGGAGCATGGAGCGGCTGTTCAGCTACCTGATCGAGGTGCACGAGGGGGCTTTCCCCGTCTGGTACGCGCCGGTTCAGCTGGTGGTCCTGCCGGTCGCCGCCGCGCAGGACGGCGCGGCTGACGAGGTCGTCGCCGCAGCGCGGGCGGCCGGACTGCGGGCCGAGGTGGACCGAAGCGGGTCGCTGGGCGGGCGTATCCGCGACGCGGCGCAGGCCCGGATTCCGTACGTCGCGGTGGTCGGCCCGCGAGAGGCCGCGGCCGGACACGTGTTGCTGCGGCTGCGGGATGGCCAGCACCTGGCTCCGCTGCCGGCCGCCGATGCCCTCGCCCTGGTTGCCCGGGTCGTCGCGACCCGCTCGCCGAAGCTCCTTCCGCCGGGCTGAGCGGCCGGCCGATGATCGCCGGTAACCCGGGGTGACCCGGGTTACCGGCGGGATTCGGCCTTGGCGACCCGACGGAATCCTGGAGTTACTGGGCCGTCCGCGGCCTCGACCCGGCGCCCCTCCGGCGGCTACGGAGCCGGGACCGGCTCGGACTCGGTCGGTCGGCCCTGCGTGAACTGGGATCGGTGCAGGCCGGCGTACGGGCCGTCGGCCGCGAGCAGTTCGTCGTGGCTGCCCTGTTCGACGATGCGTCCGTCCACCATCATCAGGATCAGGTCGGCGTCGCGGATGGTGGAGAGGCGATGTGCGATCACGAAGCTGGTGCGGTCGGATCGCAGTGCCGCCATCGCCCGTTGGAGCAGCACCTCGGTCCGGGTGTCCACGGAGCTGGTGGCCTCGTCGAGGATCAGCAGCGACGGCTCGGCGAGGAAGGCGCGGGCGATGGTGATGAGCTGCCGCTCGCCAGCGCTGATGTTGCTCCCCTCCTCGTCGATCACGGTGTCGTAGCCATCGGGCAGGCTGCGTACGAATCGGTCCACGAAGGTCGCCCGGGCCGCCGCCAGGATCTCCTCCTCGGTGGCGTCGGGTCGGCCGTAGGCGATGTTCTCTCGGATGGTGCCGGTGAACAGCCAGGTGTCCTGGAGCACCATGCCGATCCGGCCGCGCAGGTCGTCCCGGCGCAGCCCGGTGATGTCCACTCCGTCGAGGGTGATCCGACCGGCGTTCAGCTCGTAGAAGCGCAGCACCAGGTTGACCAGCGTGGTCTTGCCGGCCCCGGTCGGCCCGACGATCGCCACCGTCTGGCCGGGTTCGGCGGTCAGCGACAGGTTCTCGATCAACGGCTTGTCCGGGGTGTACCGGAAGGAGACGTGCTCGAACGCGACCCGTCCGCGGGGTGCGGTAAGTCGGGCCGGGACGGCCGGTTCCGGAGTCTGCTCCTCGGCGTCGAGCACCGCGAAGACCCGCTCGGCGGAGGCGACCCCGGACTGGAGCAGGTTCATCATCGCGGCGAGCTGGGTGAGCGGCTGGGTGAACTGGCGGGAGTACTGGATGAAGGCCTGCACGTCGCCGAGGGTCATCGTGCCCGATGCGACCCGGAGCCCGCCGACCACGGCGATCGCCACGTAGCTCAGGTTCCCGATGAACATCATCGCCGGCATGATGATTCCGGAGATGAACTGCGCCCCGAAGCTGGCCTGGAACAGCTCCTCGTTCTTGGCCGCGAAGGAGGTTTGCACGGCCCGCTGTCGGCCGAAAGCCTTGACCAACTCGTGGCCGGTGAAGGCCTCCTCGATCTGGCCGTTGAGCTCAGCGGTGTGCGTCCACTGGGCGACGAACCTCGGCTGGGACCGCTTCGCGATCTGCTGGGTGACGAGGACCGACAGGGGTACCGCCACCAGTGCGATCAGGGCCAAGACCGGCGAGATCCAGAACATCATGGCGAGCACCCCGACCACGGTGAGCAGCCCGGTGAGCAGTTGGCTCAGGGTCTGCTGCAGGCTGATCGAGATGTTATCGATGTCGTTGGTGACCCGGCTGAGCAACTCGCCCCGGGGCTGTCGGTCGAAGTAGGGCAGGGGCAGCCGGTTCAGCTTGGCCGCCACGTCTTCCCGTAGCCGGTGCACGGTCCGCTGCACCATCCCGGTGAGCAGCCAACCCTGCGCCCAGATGAGCAGGGACGCCGCGACATAGAGGGCGAGCGCCAGCAGCAGCACCCGGGCCAACGCGGCGGAGTCGATTCCGGTGCCGGGAACCACGCCCATCCGGGTGATGATGTCGGCGAAGCTGTCGTTGCCCGCCGCGCGGGCCGCCGCGGCGGCGGCCTCCGTCGTCGTGCCGGGTTCGAGCTGTCTCCCCAACACCCCGGCGAAGATCAGGTCGGTGGCGTGGCCGAGCACTCTCGGGCCGATGACGTTCAGGCCGACACCGAGCACCGCCAGGGCGACTACCCCGATCAGTGGGAGGCGGTGCGGGCGTAGCCGGCCGAGGAGGCGCCGAGCCGACGGCCCGAAGGACATCGACCGTTCGGCCGGCATACCGGGCCCCGGCCAGGACGGCCCGCTGCCGCGTTGGCCGCCGGACGGTAGCCGCTGAGGCGTGGGCTCCTCGCCGGGTTGGTTCTTCTTCGGTACGGCTGGAGCGCTCATGCCGTCACCCCCGTGCTCTGCTGTGATGCGACGATCTCCGCGTACGTGGGGCAGGTCGTCAGTAGCTCGGCGTGCTGGCCGATCCCCACGACGCCCCCGTTCTCCAGCACCACGATCCGGTCGGCGTCTGCCACGGTGGCGACCCGCTGCGCCACGACCACCACCGCCGCGTCGGCGGTGACTGGGCGCAGTGCCGCCCGCAGCCGCGCGTCGGTACCGAGGTCAAGGGCGGAGAAGGAGTCGTCGAAGAGGTAAATCTCTGGTCGGCGCACCAGCGCCCGGGCGATGGCCAGCCGCTGCCGCTGCCCGCCGGAGAGGTTGGTGCCACCCTGCGCTACGGGTGCGTCCAGCCCGTCCGGCATCGCCGCGACGAAGTCGCGTGCCTGTGCCACCTCCAGCGCCGCCCACAGCTCGGCCTCGGTCGCGTCCGGGTTGCCGTGTCGCAGGTTGCTGGCGATCGTGCCGGTGAACAGGTACGGGCGCTGTGGCACCAGCCCGATTCGCTGCCACAGCGCCTCCGGTGCGAGCTCCCGGACATTGACCCCGTCCACCAGCACCGCACCGGAGGTAACGTCGATCAACCGTGAGATCAGGGCGAGCAGGGTGCTCTTGCCGGCGCCGGTGCTGCCGATGATCGCGGTGGTCGTGCCCGGGGTCACCCGGAACGACACGTCCCGCAGCACCGGTTCGGCCGCGCCCGGGTACTGGAACCGCACCGTGCGCAGCTCCACCTCAGCTCGGCCGGGCGGTGCGGTGACCGGCTCCGGTGGGGGCGTGACCGAGGTCTCGGTCGCCAGCACCTCGCCGATGCGCTCGGCGCAAACCGCCGCCCTCGGCACCATCATCAGCATGAACGTGGCCATCATGACCGCCATCAGGATCTGCATCAGGTACTGGAGGAAGGCGGTGAGGGAGCCGACCTCGATGGCGCCGGCGTCCACCCGTCCGGCCCCGAACCAGAGCACCGCGACGCTGGAGACGTTGAGGACCAGCATCACGATCGGGAAGACCAGTGCTGCCAGTCGGCCGGTGTGTAGGGCGGTCGCGGTCAGGTCGGTGTTGGCGGCGGCGAAGCGGCGGGTCTCGTACGGTTCCCGAACGAACGCCCGGACCACGCGGATGCCACTGATCTGCTCGCGGAGAACCCGGTTAACCGCGTCGATGCGGGTCTGCATGAGTCGGAATCCGGGCACCATCCGCCGGATCACCTGGCCCAGGCCGAGGGCCAGGACTGGGACGCTGACCAGCAGCAGCCAGGAGAGCCCGAGGTCTTCGCGGAGCGCCATCACCACCCCGCCGACGCTCATGATCGGCGCGGCGACCAGCATCGTGCAGCTCATCAGCACCAGCATCTGCACCTGCTGCACGTCGTTGGTGTTGCGAGTGATCAGTGATGGTGCGCCGAAGTGGGCGACCTCCCGCGCGGAGAAGCTGTTGACGTGGGCGAAGAGCGCCGCGCGGACATCCCGGCCGTACGCCATCGCGGTGCGGGCGCCCAGGTAGACGGCGGCGATCGAGCAGACGATCTGCACCAGGCTGACGACGAGCATCCAGGCCCCGGTGCGCACGATGAAGCCGGTGTCGCCGCGGGCCACCCCAAGGTCGATGATGTCGGCGTTGAGGCTCGGCAGGTAGAGCGAGGCGATGGTGCCGACGAACTGGAGGACGACCACGGCCGCCAGCGGGCGGTGGTAAGGGCGTAGGTAGGTGCGGAGCAGTTGGATCAGCAAGTGGGTTCTCCGGGAGATTCGCCCTGGCTAGCCGGGCGATCAGCGCCCGAGCGGTGCGTTCTGGCGGTGGAGCACGTACACCCGGGCAGGCTAGCTCTCGGATGTTCAGGATCCAAGCGAAATCGCGACCGCTGCGGCGACGAACGTTGCCTGCATCGCGGTACGGGCGGGCAGCGGGGTGACTGGGCGGCCGGCCAGGGTGAGCTTCCGCCGTGCCCCCGACACGTTCGCCGGGAACATGGCGAGCATCAGGACGGCCAGCCCGGCGGCGGCCCACCGAGCGGTGGCGGGAGCGAGTAGCGCCGCCGCGCCGAGCAACTCCAGCACTCCGGTGAGGGTTACCAGGAACTGGGGGTGGGGCAGCCGTGGTGGCACCAGCGCGACGAGGCCGGACCGGCGCCGGGCGCTGAAGTGCGCCAGTCCGGTGACCGTGAGCATCAGGGCGAGTCCCACCCGCAGGGCGGGGTGCCAGCCGTCGAGCGCGCCCACCCCGGCCAGGCCGGCCAGCCGGGCCAACCCGGTGCCGGCCCCCAGTGTGATCAGTGGAACCATCGGAACCTCCAGCGAGATCTTGTCGGCGACAAGACTGCCTCGGTTCGAGGATCTTGTCAACGGCAAGATATGCTCCATGGATGACCGGCACACGTGGCTACCATCACGGCGATCTCCGGCGGGTCCTGCTCGCCGCCGCCGCGGTGGCGATCGAGGAGTCCGGGCCCGCCGCACTGAGCCTGCGCGACCTCGCCCGCCGAGCGGGTGTCTCGCACGCGGCGCCCGCCCATCACTTCGGCGACAAGCCAGGGTTGCTCACCGCGCTCGCGGTCGAGGGCTTCAACCTGCTCGCCCAGGACCTGAGTGGAGTCGACGGCCTGTTGGAGATGGGGGTGGCCTACGTGGACTTCGCCGTCCGGCGTCGGGCGCACTTCGAGGTGATGTTCCGCCCCGACCTCTACCGCGCCGACGCGCCGGAGCTGGTGGAGGCCCGAAAGCGGTCGAGAGCCTTCCTGCGCTCGGCGGTGGTCGACCTGCCGTCGGGGCCCGGTGCGGCAGACTCCGCCACCCGGGACACCCTCGCCGCCTGGTCCATCGTGCACGGCTTCGCCACGCTCTGGAATGCAGGTGCGTTGCCGGACGAGGCGGGAAAGGACCCGCGGGAGGCCGCCCGCACCGTCATTCGTCGGCTCTTCGAGCCCTGCTGAACCGGCGTTGGGCCGCGGGTGCCGGCGAATCCTCCGGCGCGCTCGCTCCGTAGGTCCGCATGACCTCGGCGACCTCGTGGAGGAAGGCGGCGGTTGCGGTCGCCTGCTCCGGGGTGAGTCGGGCGACCGCTCGTTCGATGCCGGTCAGCATCGGCTGCAGCGCGGCCGACACCTCGTCGTACCCCTGGTCCGTGACCTGGAGCGCCACCCGGCGGCGATCCTGTGGATGTGGCGTGCGCGCCACGTGACCGGCCCGGACCAGGCGGTTCACCAGCGCGGTGGCCGAGGCGGACCGGATACCGAGTCGGTTGCCCAACTCCACCGGGCCCAGCGGGTCCGGGCTGGCGGCGAGGTGGTCGATAGCGGCGGCGTCGGTGAGCCCGATCCCGAGCCGGCGGGCCAGCGCTCCCCGGGTGTCGCTGGCCGCCCGGACTACCTCGCGCAACGCCCGGGCGGTTCGGCTGGTTGATGGCGCTTCGCTGTACGGCCCGCGACGCGAGCCGGCGGTGGTTGACGCGGCGCTGTCCACCGGACGAAGCTAGCAGCTCAGGTAGCTAGATAAACTAGCGATCGGAGCGAGTATGCCGGAGCAGGGACGCGGCCGCTGGTGGGGGCTGCTCGCCATCAGTCTCGGGGTCGCCACGATCATCGTCGACGTGACGATCGTCAACGTCGCCGTCCCTGCGATCATCGCTGACCTCGGCGTCAGCTCCGCCGGGGCGCAGTGGGTCCAGGAGGCGTACACCCTCGTCTTCGCCTCCCTGCTCCTGGTCGTGGGCCGCTTCGCTGATCGCGCCGGCCGACGACGAATGTTCGTCGTCGGCGTGCTGGTCTTCGTCGTCGCCAGCCTGCTCGCCGCGTCCGCCGGCTCCGGTGCCGAGCTGATCGGGGCGCGGGTGCTCCAAGGGCTCGGCGGCGCGATGATGCTGCCCACCTCACTGTCCCTGCTGAACGCGAACTTCGTCGGCCGGGAACGGGCGATCGCCTTCGCGGTCTGGGGCTCCACCATCGGCGGGGCCGCCGCGCTCGGCCCGCTGCTCGGCGGCTGGCTCACCACCGAGCTCTCCTGGCGGTGGGCCTTCGGCATCAACCTCCCGATCGGCGTGCTGGTCGTCGTCGCCACGCTCGCGCTGGTCCCCGAATCCCGCGACGACCGGGTCGAGCGCGGCATCGACCTGGTCGGCGCGTTGCTGTCGGTGCTCGGTATGACCGGCGTCGTCTTCGCCCTCATCGAGGGGCGCACGTACGGCTGGTGGGGGTTGGCGAAGCCGATCACCCTCTTCGGCCTGGACTGGCCCGCCGCGATCTCACCGGTGCCGGTCGTCGGGCTGGCCGGCCTGGCCGCCCTTGCCCTTCTGGTCACCCACCAGGTGCGCCGCAACCGGCTCGGCCGGACGGCGCTGATCGACCTGTCGCTGTTTCGGATCGGCTCCTTCCGGGTCGGCGTCACCGCCGCCGCGATCGTCAGCCTGGGCGAGTTCGGCCTCCTCTTCGCGCTCCCGCTCTGGTACCAGAACGTGCTCGGCTACAGCGCCTTCCACACCGGACTGGCGCTGCTGCCCCTCGCCGTCGGGAGCTTCCTCTCCAGCGCACTCGGAGCGCTTCTCGTCAAACGATGGGGTACCACCCGGGTGGTGCAGCTCGGCGTAGCCGCGGAGATCGCCGGTATCGCCGGACTCGGCCTCGTGGTCGCCCCCGACACGCGCTGGTGGGCTCCGCTTGGCCTGCTCTTCGTCTACGGCGTCGGCGTCGGTCTGGCCACCGCCCAGCTCACCGGGGTGTCGCTGCGAGAGGTGCCGGTCCGGCGCAGCGGCCAGGGGTCCGGGGTGCAGAGCACCGCGCGGCAGGTCGGCTCCGCCCTCGGCATCGCCGTGCTCGGCACGGTCCTCTTCGCCGGGCTCAGCGGGCTCCTCGGCGCGCGGCTCGCTGATCGGTCCGAGCTCGATCCCACCCAGCGCGAACAGGTGGTGACCGAGGTCCGGGAGAGTGGCGGAGCGGCGATCGCCGGGCTCGCCGCCGACCCCCGCACCGCGCCGATCGCCGAGGAGGCGAAGGCCGCCTTCGCCGACGCCACCCGGTACGCCGCCTTCACCGCCGCCGGCTTCCTGCTCATCGGGCTGATCGCCTGCGCCCGACTGCCCCGGGACCGCCCCGGGGCAGCGGAGCCGGCGCCGACGCCACAGCCGGCGGCCAGCCCCGCCGGTCAGACCGCGGAGGGGCTGGCCGCACCGGGGTGACGTTTCGGGTCACCAACTGGTCGGGATCGGCATCCCCTCGGTGTAGCCGGCCGCGCTCTGCACCCCGACCAGCGCCCGCTCGTGGAACTCCGCGAGGTTGTGCGCCCCGGCATAGGTGAAGGCGCTGCGTACCCCAGAAATGATCTCGTCAACGAGGTCCTCCACGCCCGGCCGGTCCGGGTCCAGGTACATCCGCGCCGACGAGATGCCCTCCTCGAAGATCGCCTTCCGGGCGCGGTCGTACGCGGAGTCCTCCGCCGTGCGAGCACTGACCGCCCGGGCCGAGGCCATGCCGAAGCTCTCCTTGTAGCGGCGACCGTCGGCGTCGGAGTAGAGGTCGCCCGGGGACTCGTAGGTGCCGGCGAACCAAGAACCGATCATGACGTTCGACGCCCCCGCGGCAAGCGCCAACGCGACATCGCGGGGGTACCGGACCCCGCCGTCTGCCCACACGTGCCGGCCCAACGCCCGTGCCGCCGCGGCACAGTCCAGGACCGCCGAGAACTGGGGCCGGCCCACCCCGGTCATCATGCGCGTGGTGCACATCGCCCCCGGCCCCACGCCGACCTTCACGATGTCCGCACCCGCCGCAACGAGATCGCGTACGCCGTCGGCAGTGACCACGTTGCCAGCCGCGACCGGAACGGCCGGATCGAGCGCGCGTACCGCCCGGAGGGCGGAGAGCATCCGTTCCTGGTGGCCGTGCGCCGTATCCACGACCAGGGTGTCCACCCCGGCCTCCAGGAGGGCTCTCGCCTTGCCGGTGACATCGCCGTTGATGCCGACCGCCGCGGCGATGCGCAGCCGGCCCCGGTCATCGATCGCCGGTCGGTACAGCGTGGCACGCAGCGCACCCGGTCGGGTCAGCACGCCGACCAGTCGCCCCTGCTCGTCCACCACCGGTGCCAGCCGCCGCCGGCCGGCCGAGAGCCGATCGAAGCCGGTACGCGGATCGGCGTCCGCCGAAACCGTGTGCAGCTCCGCCGACATCACGTGCTGGAGCTGCGCGAAGCGGTCCACGCCCACCGTGTCCGCCTCGGTGACCACCCCGACCGGCCGTCCGGACTCGTCCACCACGACCACCGCACCGTGGGACCGTTTCGGAAGCAGGTGGATGGCGTCGCCGACGGTGTCGGTCGGACCCAGGATGATCGGGGTGTCGTACACCAGGTGCCGCTGCTTGACCCAGGCGACGACGTTCGCGACCACCTCGATCGGGATGTCCTGCGGGATGACCGCGATGCCGCCCCGCCGGGCCACGGTCTCGGCCATCCGGCGGCCCGCCACCGCGGTCATGTTCGACACCACCAACGGGATGGTGGTGCCGGTGCCGTCACCGGTAGACAGGTCAACGTCGAGCCGGGACGCCACCTCGGAGCGGGCCGGAGCCATGAAGACGTCGTTGTAGGTCAGGTCGTGCGCGGGGACCGCGCCGTGAAGGAACCGCACCCGGCCATCATGACTCGCTGTCCCGACTCGCGCTCCCCGGGCCGGACAACATCCCTCCGTTCGACCCCGGGGCGGCGCCCGCAGCGCTGTGGCCAGGGCGGCGGGGTCGTTGGTGTGCGTCCCCGAACAGCGGCAGCCAGCGTCCCTCAGGCGATGGTGCAGATCGCCCCGCCGGCAGTGATGACCGCGCCGATCTCGGCGGTGAGGCCGCTGACCGTGCCTGCCTGATGGGCGTGCAGCGGTTGCTCCATCTTCATCGCCTCCAGGACCACGACCAGGTCACCCTCGGCCACAATGTCGCCGTCGGCGACCGCGATCTTCACGATCGTGCCCTGCATGGGGGAGGTGAGCGTGTCGCCGCTGACCGCGGCCCCGGCCTTCGCCCCGCCGCGCCGACGGGCCGGCTTCTTCGCGGTGGGCGCGGCGGAGGCTGCGCCGGCGCCGAAGCCAGCCGGGAGGTTGACCTCCAGCCGCTTGCCGCCCACCTCCACCACCACCACGTCGCGTTCCGCCGGGCCCTCGGCGGGGTCCGCGGTGGCGGTGAAGGCCGGCACGGTGTTGTCGAACTCGGTCTCGATCCATCGGGTGTGCACCGTGAACGGCTCGGCGGTGAAGGCCTTGTCCCGGACCACCAGACGGTGGAACGGCAGCGCGGTGGCCATGCCCTCGACCACCATCTCGTCCAGCACGCGACGGGCCCGCTCAAGCGCCTCGGTACGTGTCTCGCCGGTCACGACTACCTTGGCGAGGAGCGAGTCGAAGTTGCCGCCGATCACGTCGCCGGCGGAGACACCGGTGTCGACCCGTACTCCCGGACCGGTCGGCAGGCGCAGCGCGGTGATCGTGCCCGGGGCCGGCAGGAAGTTTCGGCCCGGGTCCTCACCGTTGATCCGGAACTCGATGGAGTGCCCGCGAGGCGACGGATCCTCGGTGAACCGCAGCTTCTCCCCGTCCGCGATGCGGAACTGTTCCCGAACCAGGTCGACACCGGCCGTCTCCTCGGTCACCGGATGTTCCACCTGAAGCCGGGTGTTGACTTCCAGGAAGGAGATAGTGCCGTCGACGCCGACCAGATATTCGACGGTGCCGGCACCGTGGTAGCCGGCCTCCCGGCAGATGGCCTTGGCCGAGTCGTGGATCTGCTGTCGCTGTGCGTCGGTGAGGAACGGCGCCGGCGCCTCCTCGACCAGCTTCTGGTGCCGACGCTGGAGGGAGCAGTCCCGAGTACCCATCACGATGACGTTGCCGTGTTGGTCGGCGAGGACCTGGGCCTCGACGTGTCGGGGCTGGTCCAGGTACCGCTCGACGAAGCACTCACCCCGGCCGAACGCGGCGACCGCCTCCCGGGTGGCCGATTCGAACAGGTGGGGGATCTCCTCCATCGTCCGGGCCACCTTGAGGCCGCGACCGCCGCCGCCGAAGGCCGCCTTGATGGCGACCGGCAGGCCGTGGTCAACGGCGAAGGCCAACACCTCGTCGGCGCTGCCGACCGGGTCCGGGGTGCCGGGGACCAGCGGTGCGCCCGCACGTTGTGCGATGTGTCGGGCGGTGACCTTGTCACCCAGGTCGCGGATCGCCTGCGGGGTCGGCCCGATCCAGGTCAGCTCGGCGTCGATCACCGCCTGGGCGAAGTCGGCGTTTTCGGAGAGGAAGCCGTAGCCCGGGTGCACCGCGTCGGCGCCCGACCGCGCCGCCACATCGATCAACTTGTCAATGCGGAGATAGCTGTCGGCCGCGGTGTCACCGCCGAGCGCGTACGCCTCGTCGGCCAGGGTGGCGTGCAGGGCGTCGCGGTCCGAGTCCGCGTAGACAGCGACGCTGGCCAGGCCGGCGTCGCGGCACGCACGGATGACGCGGACAGCGATCTCGCCGCGGTTGGCGATGAGTACCTTGCGCACCTTGGGGGCTCCTCCCGGGGAGTTCGTTGACGGGGAGTGTAACGGCCGTGCCGACGCCCCCTAACGAGCGCTAAGTGTGGGATGCCGCACTGCCCGTTCACCGACAGCCCGCAGCGCACCACGGCGCTCCGGGTAGCCGTCGGCCCGACTTCCCTGCCGGTGGTGATGCCCCGGGTGGCGGGGCACCACGACAAGCAGGGAACCGAAACGGACCGTCAGTGCACTCGGGCCAGGGTCAACCCGTCGGCGATCGGCAGCATCATCGGGTCGACCCGAACGTCGGCCAGTACCTCGTCGTTGAACGCGGCGATGGCCCGGTCGCCGGCGTCCTGCGGGGCGAGCACCCGGCCGTCGCGAAGGACGTTGTCGACGGCGATCACCCCGCCGGGCCGCATCCGGGGCACCAGCTCCGCCCAGTACGCCGAATAGCCGACCTTGTCCGCGTCGATGAAAGCGAAGTCGAGGTGACGGTCGCCCGGTAGTTCCCGCAGCGTCTCCTCGGCCGGGCCGATGCGCAGCTGCACCCGGTCGTCCACGCCAGCCCGGGTCCAGTAGCGCCGAGCGATCCCGGTGAACTCCTCCGAGACGTCGAAGCAGGTCAGCTGCCCGTCCTCGGCAAGCCCGCGGGCGATAGCCAGCGCGGAGAGCCCGGTAAAGGTGCCGACCTCGACTGCCTGTCGTGCCCCCAGCAGCCGGGTCAGAAAGGTCAGGAACGCGGCCTGCTCCGGCGCCACCTGCATCTGCGCGTCCTCCGGCAGGTGTGCCCGGGTCTCCTTGATCAGGTCGAGCATGACCTCATCCGGTGGGCTGCCGTGGGCGACCAGGTAGGCGTGCAACTCCGATGTCAACGGGATGGACTTGGTGGTCAACGCTGCTCCTTCGTGCTCTCGACTGCGAGACTCTCGCTGGTCAGGCTCCAGGGTTCGGCTTCGGGGTAGCCGAGGTGCCTGGCGTGGGGTGGGTCGACGTGCCCCTGCTCCACAGGCCGGTGATCGGTAGATTCAGCTCGGCCAGGAGTCGGCGTAGCAGCGGCAGGGAGAGGCCTACCACCGTGCCGGGGTCGCCCTCGATCCGCTCCACGAACGGCCCACCCAACCCATCGATCGTGAACGCGCCGGCCACCACCAGGGGCTCCCCCGTGGCGACGTACGTGGCGATCTCGTCGTCACTCACCGCGGCGAAGTGCACGGTCGTGGAGGCGACGGCCTCCGCCCGCCGACCGGCGGTCACGTCGACGAGGCAGTGGCCGCTGTGCAGGACCCCACTGCGCCCCCGCATCCGCTCCCACCGGTGGATGGCGTCGGCCGAGTCGGCCGGCTTGCCGAAGATCTGGCCGTCGAACTCCAGCACCGAGTCACACCCGATCACCAGAGTGCGTTGGTCCTGGGCTGGCCGCAGCCGGGTCAGGACCGCCTGCGCCTTCAGTCGGGCCAGTTCAAGACAGAGTTCATCCGCTCGATCGCTGGCCACGAGGGACTCGTCGACGCCACTGACCAGCACATCTGGCTCGATCCCGGCTGCCTGGAGAGTCTTGCGGCGGGCAGGGCTCGCGGAGGCGAGCACGAGGCGAAGCGGTAGCGATCCAGACACGACGCCGACGTTACCGCTCCGTCCTCAGCGTCGGCGAAGCCGATGGGATGGTGACGTCCTCTCCCGGCTGACGGCCGGTGGAATCACTGCGACAGGACCGGCGTACGCGGTCGGCAATGTCATGGGTTGAAGCCGACGGCGGGGCCGGGGTCGGTCGGCCCGTCGTCTGTTGGGGGGTGATTCACCGGGTCTGTTCCCTGATCCGTCTCCCACTGCTGGTCGAGCTCCCAGCTGCGTGGTGCTTCCGTAGACGTGCCCTGGTGAGTCGGGCCCCCAGGGCGCCCAGGCGGTGTCGCTGATCCCGGTTCGGCTCCACGGGGCGGAATGTTGGGACCGCCCGGGAAGCTCTTGCCACTCCCCGGACGCGAACCGGCGCCGCCGGTCGGTGCAGTGCCCGCTCCACCGCCGCCGGTCACGCCGCCGACGGGGCGGCGTGGGGGGACATCGGTGGGGGAGGAGCGATTCGACCCCGGGTGCGGTGCTCCGTCGGTGTTGCCGCCGTGGGCAAGGTTGCCCGGAGGGAGCGGCGATGTTGGCTCTGCCGAGCGCGCCGGGCCGGGGCTTGGGTTGGTCTTCGACGGTGTCGTGGGGGTGGCTTTGGGCGACGGGGGTGAGAGGGATACGGGAACAACCCGCGGGATGATGGGCGTGGGGGGCACTTCGTTGGTGTAGGGCATTGTGGGTGGACCCTCACCCTCCTCGAACATCGTCCCTCCCTTTCTGTCACCGTGCCGTTTCCATCAGTGAGGGTAGCGGGTCTGGCATGGGAGTTGCAGCCCGGAAAGATTGCGTATCGGATGAGCTGCCGCGTGCCGATGGAGACGGTCTGCACCGCACCGAGCCTGAGCGGTTGGGGTGACCTTGTCGTGTGTGGCGGAGGTCGTTGTCAGCGGGGCAGGCCGGAGGCGCGCCAGGCGTCCGGGCCGGCGGCGTGACCGGTGTTGGCGGGGCGGGCGCGGCGTGCCCAGGCGGAAGTCGTCGGCGGGGCGGGGGGTGCCGCCGGCTTGGATCGGGTGACGATCGTGCCCACCAGGGCGGCCAGCTCTTCGGCGGTCGGCGTGCCGTGAACGATGCGGAACAGTGGCTCCTCGGCAGACATGGCGTCAGGGTACGTCGTGGAGTTTGGATCTTGGAGCGCGGTGGCGTGCCGCCCGAGTGACCGTCGTTGCCGCCGGGTACCGTTTCAGCGATGTCGAACGCACTTCCGGAACTCGTCGCTGGCCGATATCGGCTCTTGTCGCCGCTCGGTCAGGGTGGCATGGGTCGGGTGTGGAAGGCGCGCGACGAGGTGCTGCACCGAAACGTGGCGATCAAGGAGTTGGTCCCGCCGCCCAGCCTCACCGACGAGGAACGCCGCGAGATGCGGGAGCGTTCGCTCCGCGAGGCGCGGGCGATCGCTCGACTCAATCACGTCAATGTTGTCCGCATCTTCGACGTGCTGCGTACCGATGGCGATCCGTGGATCGTGATGGAGTACGTGGCCTCGAAGTCCCTCCAGGACACCCTCGCCGAGCAGGGGCCGGTGTCGCCGGCTCGGGCGGTGCAGATCGGCCTCGGGGTGCTCGGTGCGTTGAAGGCGGCGCACAAGGCGGGGGTGATGCACCGTGACGTCAAGCCCGGCAACGTGTTGCTTGGCGAGGACGGGCGGGTGGTGCTGACCGACTTTGGTCTGGCTACCGTCCCAGGTGACCCGAATGTCACCCGCACCGGGATGGTGCTCGGCTCCCCCGCGTACATCGCTCCGGAGCGGGCACGGGACGGCACCGCGGGGCCGGAGGCGGACCTCTGGTCGCTGGGCGCGACCCTGTACGCGGCGGTGGAGGGAAAGTCGCCGTATGCGCGTACCTCGGCGATCGCCACCCTCGCGGCGCTGGCCACCGAGCCACCGCCACCACCGAAGAACGCCGGCCCGCTGCGGCCGGTGCTCAACGGCCTGCTCCGCAAGGATCCGACCGACCGGATCACCGCCGAGGTGGCGGAGCGGCTACTACGCCGAGCCGGTGGGAAGCGTTCGCAGCTCATCCCGCTGTTGTCCGGCGTACGACGGCCGGGACCACATCGTCGCGAGGGGCAGGCGCCAGCGGTGGTGCCGGCACCACGACCGGTGTCGAAGCTGCCCGAGTCCTCGGCGTCGGCCCCACCGGCACCCCCGTCGTCGCCCCATGCGGCGCAACCGGCGGTCGAGCCATCGGCCGATGCCGCTCCCACGGCGAAGGTGACCGGTGCCGGTCCGACCGCGCCGGTCGACCCCCCGGCGGCCCGAGTGGACGCCGACCCGACAGCGAAGCTCGGCGGGCCGGCGGCTGCCCCGGCATCGTCCGTGCCGCCACCCGGCGGGGCCGCCGCCGGGACGAAGCGTTACGCCACCCGCCGCAATCTGTTGATCGGTGCCGTGGTGGCCTTGCTCCTGCTCGGTCTCGTGGTGGCCTATCCCCAGCTCACCATGGAGGACGACGGAGTTGATCCGGGTACCGTTGCGACCGATGCCGGGTCCACCGCCGCTCCGGCCAGCTCGACTCCGAGCGTCACGGCGTCGGTGAGTACCCCGCCGACCAGCGCCAGCCCGACCCCGAGCGGCACGGCGGGCGCGGCCCTGCCGGCCGGCTGGAGGCTGCACCAGGACCCCACGGGATTCGTGGTGCCGGTGCCGCCCGGGCTCGACCTGGACTACCGCCGGCAATGGGGTCGGGGGCCGGAGGACTATCGGGTCCGGTTCTCCGATGGTCAGGGGCGGGCCCTGCTCATCGACCAGACGACGACGCCACTGGACGATGCCGCGGCCGACTGGCGTCGGCAGGAGGCCGCGCGACGCGGCAACTACAGCGGCTACCAGCACGTCAAGATCGCTTCAGTGGACTACTGGGATGAGGCCGCCGACTGGGAGTGGATCTTCAACGACGATTACGGACGTCGGTTACACGTCCGTAATCGTGGCTTCGTGACCGCGCCCGACAAGGGTTACGCGATCCGCTGGGACTGCCCGGAGGACGACTGGGCGGCGAACGAGTCGACTTTCGAGATCATCGCCGCGGGGTTTGTGCCGGTACGTAGCTGATCTCGTCCCGGTGACCGAGGGCGGCCAGATCGGGCCGTAAGCCGGCCAGGACGAGAGCGGTAGGCTCCCCGCCCATGGTGTCGATCGACGGTCTGACCAGTATCTGGGACACGCTGCTCGGCGCACAACCGGATCCGCCCCCGCTGCTGGTGCTGCTCACCGGCGTGGGGGCACTGGTTGTGGTCAGCACCGGTCGACTCTGGCGGGTCGCCCGGAACGCGGTGACCATCGCCCACGAGGGCGGGCACGCCCTGGCCGCCCTGCTTACCGGCCGCCGCCTACACGGCATTCGGCTGCACTCGGACACCTCCGGGCTCACCCTCTCCGCCGGCCGCCCCACCGGCCTCGGCATGGTGATCACCCTGCTCGCCGGCTACCTCGCCCCACCGCTGGTCGGGCTGGCCGGAGCCGGGATCCTCGGCGGAAACCGGATCACCCTGCTGTTGTGGGTCGCCGTGGCGCTGCTGCTGGCCATGCTGGTGCTGATCCGCAACGTCTTCGGGGCGCTGTCGTTGCTGGTCACCGGGGGGCTCGTCCTCGCCGTCTCCTGGTACGCCGCACCGCAGGTGCAGGCGGCGTTCGCGTACACCGGAGTGTGGTTCCTGCTGCTCGGCGGACTCCGCCCGGTGGTCGAGCTGCAACGGCTGCGTGCCCGCGGCCGGATGCCCGCCTCCGACGCCGACCAACTCGCTGGCATCACCCCCTTCCCCGCGTTCTTCTGGGTCTCGGTGTTCGCCCTGGTCAACCTGGCCGTGCTGGGCTTTGGCGCGGTTCTGTTGGCCGGTCGGATCCTGACCGGGCACGGGCTGAGCGGCTGAGCCGGGCGGCCCGGGTTGGCCCGGTCGGGGCGGAAAGCCGGGCGCTGTCGGCAACCCGAGGCCGGCGCTGGTGCGTGTCCCCTGCGACCGCCACGGGAGGTAACCAGGTGCCGGATGTCGAGGGGTTCGACGAGTTCTACCGGGGGAGCCGGCAGCGGCTGCTCGGCTTTGTGTGTGTGCTCACCGGTGATCTCAGCGAGGCCCAGGATGCGGTGCAGGAGGCGTACATCCGGGCCTGGCAGCGCTGGTCAACGGTGAGCGGGTACGACGACCCGGAGGCGTGGGTGCGGGTGGTGGCGAGCCGGATCGCGGTCAGCCGGTGGCGTAGCCTGCGTAGCCGGGCGCGGGCGTACCTGCGGCACGGTGCCGCCGAAAGCGTCCCCGCGCCAAGCACCGACACGGTGGCGGTGGTCGCCGCGCTGCGCCGGCTGCCGGAGGAGCAGCGCATCGCGATCGCGCTCTACTACCTGGTGGGGATGCCCGTCGTCGAGGTCGCCCGGGAGACCAACGCCCCGGTCGGCACCGTCAAGGCCCGGCTGGCTCGCGGCCGGGCCGCTCTCGCCGGGCTACTTGCCGTCGCCGACCTGGAGGAGGCCGTCGATGCATGACGAAATGCGCGTCGTCGAGCCCATGCACAGCGGTCTGCGCGACGTCCGTTGGCCCGAGGCGGCGGAGATCCGTGCTCGGGCCCGCCGTCGCAGCCGGCGTACCGCCCTGTTGGCGGGGGTCGTCCTGGTGGGGACCCTCGCGGTGGCTACCGTCGCGGTAGTCAACCGTCCATGGGACTACTCACCGGCCGCTTCGGCACCGGTGAGGGCCGCGGGAAGTACCCCGACGTCGCTTGCCGGACAGGCTGCGGCGATGCGCTCCGACCTCCCGCCCGATCTCTTCGTCCAACAGTCGGACCTGGTGGTGCCCACCGAACTCCACCTCGACGAGACCGTTCTGGGTGGGCCCGTCACGCTGGGGCTGGGGCGTGATCGATGTGCTCTGGGCCCGGAGGCGGAGGCGTGGATGAGCCGGTCGCAGACGTTGCTGCGCTGGCCGGCCGGTAGCCCCGATCGGCTCGGTGACATCCTGGTTGTGCAGGATCTGTATCGGTTTCGCGACGATGGCGCGGCACGCTACCTCGCCGAGATCCGGCAGGCGATCGTTGCCTGCCCCGAGACGTGGGAGGCCTGGGCGACCGATGACAAGGGCAGTGCCACCAGTGTGAAGGCGGTGCACCGCTGGGACCTTCCGAAGGTGGACTTCGCCGGTGACGAGTCGCTCCTGCTGCGGCACTCGTCTTCGCTGCTCCCCAATCCCGTGCTGGGCGAGCTGCAGACCGTGATGAACTCACCGGATCTGCGGGTCGTGCTGCGCGTCGGTGACCTGGTGACGGTGCTCTTCGTCAGCATGGCCGGCGAGGCGGAACTGGTCCGCCTCGCCGCCGTGGCGGCCCGCCGCATGTGCATCGCCGCCAGCCCATCCTGCTGAGCCGCGCTGAGCCGCGGTGCAGGAGCGGCCCAACGCCATCGAGGTGTCGTACCTACAGCGGGATGTTGCCGTGTTTCTTCGGGGGAAGGGTCTCGCGCTTGGTGCGCAGCACCCGCAGCGCGCGGACGATCTGTGCCCGGGTCTCGTGCGGCGGGATGACCGAATCGACATACCCGCGCTCGGCGGCGATGTACGGGTTGGCGAGGGTGTCCTCGTATTCAGTGATCAGCTCGGCGCGCCGCGCCGCCGGGTCGGCAGCGCTGGCCAGCTCCTGCCGGTGCAGGATGTTGACCGCACCCTGGGCCCCCATCACCGCGATCTGGGCGGTCGGCCAGGCGAAGTTCAGGTCCGCGCCGAGGTGCTTGGAGCCCATGACGTCGTACGCCCCGCCGTATGCCTTGCGGGTGATGACGGTGACCTTTCCGACGGTGGCCTCGGCGTACGCGTAGATAAGCTTCGCGCCCCGACGGATGATGCCCTCCCACTCCTGGCTGGTGCCGGGGAGGAAGCCGGGCACGTCCACGAAGGTGAGCACCGGGATGTTGAACGCGTCGCAGGTGCGGACGAAGCGCGCGGCCTTCTCCGACGCTGCGATGTCCAGAGTGCCGGCGAAGTGCATGGGCTGGTTCGCGACCACACCGACCGGACGGCCCTCGACCCGGCCGTAGCCGACGATCAGGTTCTGCGCGTACAGCGGCTGTACCTCGAGGAACTCGCCCTCGTCGAGGACGTGTTCGATGACCCGGTGCATGTCGTACGGCTGGTTCGCCGAGTCCGGGATGAGGGTGTCCAGCTCCCGGTCCTCGTCGCTGATGTCGAGGTCCACGTCGATCGGGTACGTGACCGGCTCGTCCAGGTTGTTCGACGGCAGGTACGACAGCAGCGACCGGACGTACTCGATGGCGTCCTCCTCGTCGGTGGCGAGGTAGTGCGCGTTGCCGCTGCGCGAGTTGTGCGTACGGGCGCCGCCCAACTCCTCCATGGCGACGTCCTCACCGGTGACGGTCTTGATCACGTCCGGGCCGGTGATGAACATGTGTGAGGTCTGGTCCACCATCACGGTGAAGTCGGTGACCGCCGGCGAGTAGACGGCGCCACCCGCGCACGGGCCCAGAATCAGCGAGATCTGGGGGATGACGCCACTGGCCCGTACGTTGCGGAAGAAGATCTCGCCGTAGAGGCCGAGCGAGGCGACGCCCTCCTGGATTCGGGCACCGCCGGAGTCGTTGATCCCGATGACCGGGCACCCGATCTTCATGGCCAGGTCCATCACCTTGACGATCTTCTCGCCGAAGACCTCGCCGAGGGAGCCGCCGA
Source organism: Salinispora tropica CNB-440 (assembly GCF_000016425.1). Lineage (GTDB taxonomy): Bacteria > Actinomycetota > Actinomycetes > Mycobacteriales > Micromonosporaceae > Micromonospora > Micromonospora tropica. The sequence continues at coordinate 960,341 of NC_009380.1, forward strand.
AGACCGTGAAGTCCTGCGCGAAGACGCAGACCTGGCGACCGTCGATGGTCCCGTAACCGGTGATCACGCCGTCGCCGTAGGGGCGGGTCTTCGCCAGTCCGAAGTTGGTGGACCGGTGTCGGGCCAACTCGTCCAGCTCGACGAAGGAGCCCGGGTCGAGGAGCAGCTCGATCCGCTCCCGTGCGGTCTTCTTGCCCCGTGCATGTTGTTTGTCCACGGCGCGCGCCGATCCGGCGTGCACCGCCTCGTCGATCCGACGCTCCAGATCCGCCAGCTTGCCCGCGGTGCTGTGGATGTTGGTCCCGGTCTCGGTAGTCACCAAGGGAATATAACGATGGTTCAGCTCGGTGCCGCTGTGCAGTACGCCTCACCACCGGTCACCGGGAGGGTCGTAGGCTGGCGGGATGCCGGGTTCCCCGTACACCGATCTGGATCGCCCGCCGCTGTCGGCGGTGCGGCTGCGTCGCGCGTTGGTCGCGCCGCATGGTCCGTGGGCCCGGCTGGAGCTTCTGGCCGAGACCGGTTCGACCAACGCGGACGTGGCCGAGTACGCCCGTTCCGGGGAGCCGGAGGGCCTAGTGCTGGTCGCGGAGCGGCAGAGCGCGGGGCGGGGCCGGCGGGGCCGCGAGTGGCAGTCGCCGGCTCGGGCGGGCATCGCCACCAGCGTCCTGCTTCGGCCGGGGGAGGCGGTGGCCGAGCGGGGCTGGGCACCGGTGCCACCGTCGGCGTACGGGTGGTTGCCGCTGCTCGCCGGGGTGGCGCTGGTGGAGGCGGTGACCCGGCTGGCCGAGCTGGAGGCCACCCTGAAGTGGCCGAACGATCTGCTCGTCGGTGCGGCGAAGTGCGGCGGGATCCTGGCCGAGGGGGTGCCGGCGGTGGGCGTGGCGGCGGCACCCGCGATCGTCCTTGGCATCGGCCTGAACGTGACTCTTCGTGCTGATGAGTTGCCGGAGAACCCGACCGGCCTTCCGGCGACCTCGCTGCGGTTGGCCGGCGCCGCGGCGACCGACCGGGATCCGCTGCTGCGGGCGCTGCTCCGGTCGTTGGGCGACTGGTATGAGCGTTGGCGGGCTGCTGAGGGCAGTGCGGTGGCGAGTGGGCTGCGAGCGGCCTACCTGGGCGTCTGTGCCACCGTGGATCGTCCGGTCCGGGTGCTGCTGCCGGATGGTGGCGAGCTGACCGGCACGGCGACCGGCGTTGACCCGGACGGCCAGTTGGTGGTGGCCACCCCAGAGGCCACCCGACACCTCTCCGCCGGCGACATCCTGCACCTGCGCTGAACGGCTACTGCCGACTCCGCAGGACCGGTTCGGCAGCCTCCGTCGTCGTCCGCCCGCGCGGCTGATGTCGTGGGGTGGTGTGAGCGGTTACGGTCTGCGCGTCTGATCTGCGCTGGAGGTACCCGTGGCCTTTCCTGAGGACGTGCTCACCGAGGACGAGCACGTCGTGCTGCACCTGCATCCGCACTGGAAGAACCTGGTCCGGCCGGTCGTGGTGACGATTCTCGCCGTCGCGGTGGTGGTGGCAGCCCTCGTGCTGGCCCCCGACGGCGCTGGCCGGGCGGTGGTGTTGGTGGTGCTCGGCGGGTTGGCGCTGGTGGGGGTGCTCTGGTTCGCGCTCTGGCCGGTGCTGGTCTGGCAGGCGACCCACTACCTGTTCACCACCGAGCGGGTGCTCATCCAACGGGGTGCACTCTCCCGGGGCCGCCGGGACATCCCGCTCACCCGGGTCACCGACCATGCGATAGAGCAGCGCTTCAGCGAGCGGTTGCTCGGCTGCGGCACCCTGACCATCGACTCTGCTGGGGAGCGTGGGCAGTCGGTGTTGTTCGACGTGCCGCAGGTGGGGCGAGTCCAGACCACCCTCTACGAGCTGGTGGAGGCGCAGCACGACCGGCAGCCGCCGGGCGACGCCGAGCGTCGGGAGGCGCTGACCGAGGTCCCGGACGGCAGGCCGCAACGGGAACCGGGCTGAGCGGGTCTCGTTGGCCGGCCGGTGCCTCCGCGGCCGGTGTGGTCAGGGGCGACGGGGCCGGCGGGTGCTCGCCTGGAGTTCCGCGGCGAGCTCGGCCGCCAGCTCCCGGTCCAGGTCGAGGCGGGCGTCCAGTGGGATGGTCAGGCCCTGGATCGGTGTGCGGTGGTGGTGGGTGCCGGGTGGCGGGGCGGCTTCCTCCAGTTCCGAGACCGACTCCGCCAGCTCGGCGACCGGATCCATCTCGGCCATGGTGTCCCACTCGTCGCGGGGGATGCTGTGCCAGTTGTTCGCGGCCGGCGCTGGCGCGGGCTGGAAGACGAATGTTCGGTAGGACCAGAACCGGAACAGCGTCGCCAGCACCACACCCATGGTCTTGGCGAGGTTGAGGGCGAGCAGGCTGGTCACCCCGAGGCCGTACTTGGCCGCCGTCAGCACGCCCAGTTCGATGAGGAGCCCCGCACCATTAAAGAGGAAGAAAAGGGCATACTCGCGCCTAACGGCTGTTTTTGGACGATCACGGTACGTCCAGTGACGATTCATGAGGTACGACGTGATCGTTGCCGTGACAGTGGCGACGACCGTCGCCTTCAGGGCGCCGCCCTGGAAAACGGTGAGTGCGAGGGCGTTGAACACCGCGTAATTGATGACAGTGTTGACGCCACCGACGATGCCGAATTTGAGCGCCTCGTTGACGAACTTCTGCCAGCGCTCGGGCAGGAGGCGGACAAGACGCATGCGGAACACCTTAGGCGAGTGGACTGGGCCGAGATCTTCCCGGCCTGGCGAGATGGGCGCCAGGTCACGCCCGGTATCGGTCGTGCTTCGCTTCCGGTGCAGTGGGAGTTCCCGTTGGTACGAAGACGAACCGTCGATAGGACCAGAACCGGAAGAGGGTCGCCAGCCCGGTGCCGACGAGGTAGCTGGCGATGTTGTCCGCCAGTGGGGTCTGGAAGACCTCCGGCCAGATCTGGCCCAGGCCGTAGCGGCTGATCGCCAGGACCGCCACCGTGATGCCGAGGCCCACCGCGTTGAAGATGAAGAAGAGCGCGTACTCGCGGGCTGGGTTGCCGCCTCGACGGTGTCGCCACGTCCAGAACCGGTTGCCGAGGAAGGCGAAGGTTGCCGCCACCACCGTGGAGATGGTCTTCGCGGTCACCTGCTCCATGTCCTGCACCGAGGTCAGGAGGTTGAAGAGGGCGAAGTCGACGATGAAGGCGACGCCGCCCACGGTGGCGAACTTGCTCAACTCGTGGACGAGGTGACCGAACCGGTCCAGCAGAGAGTGGATCAGACCCGGCCGGGTCCGCCGGGAGCCAGGCTCCCCGGTCATCGTCGCTGCCACCGAGCGAGCGTACCGGGTGCGGGCCCGGGGCGCGGGTAGCACCGGCCGGCATGGCTGGTCCGGACAGTGGCGATGAGCGGAGCGTAACAGTCCCGGGCGGGGTCTCCCGCATGATCGGGCGAAGCGGAGCCGGGTCGCAGCCGGCGTACCGGGACGACGACCGGCCAGATGTTTCGTCCCTGGATTTGCGTGAAACTGCGCGTGAAAGCGGGTATTAGCTCGCGATGCCGCAGCTGGACCGTACCTTGTGCAGTTCTTCACAACCAGTCCCACTGACTGGTGGCGCAAGCCGGTTTACGCTGAGGCCAATCCCAGGTTTCACGTAGGCGACGCACCGCGCCGTCAAGCCTCGTGCATCCCATAGACCGGTCAGCGTCGACCACAAGGAGATGTGTCATGGTTGCTCCGGCCACTGTTCGGGGTATCGATCAGGCCCCGACATCCCACCCCAAACTGCTTGCCTGGGTCCGTGAGATCGCGGAACTGACCACCCCGGACCGTGTGGTCTGGGCGGACGGGTCAGAAGAAGAGTGGCGTCGTATCACCGACGAACTCGTCGAGGCTGGCACCCTGGTCCGACTCAACCCGGAGAAGAAGCGCAACTCGTTCTACGCGCGGACCGATCCGACGGATGTGGCGCGCGTTGAGGAGCGCACCTTCATCTGCTCGGTTGACGAGGCGGACGCCGGCCCGACCAACAACTGGATGGCGCCGGCCGAGATGAAGCGGACGATGACGGAGCTGTACCGCGGCTGCATGCGTGGTCGCACCATGTACGTCATCCCCTTCTGCATGGGCCCGGTAGAGGCCAAGAATCCGATGTTCGGCATCGAGATCACCGACAGTCCGTACGTGGTCGCCTCGATGCGGATCATGACTCGGATGGGCACGAAGATCCTGGAGGCGATGGGCGACGACGCGGACTTCGTGCACGCTCTGCACTCGATCGGCGCGCCGCTCGCGCCGGGTCAGCAGGACGTCTCCTGGCCCTGCAACGAGACGAAGTACATCTCGCACTTCCCCGAGACCCGGGAGATCTGGTCCTACGGCTCCGGCTACGGCGGCAACTCGCTGCTCGGCAAGAAGTGCTACTCGCTGCGGATCGCCAGTGTGATGGGACGCGACGAGGGCTGGCTCGCTGAGCACATGCTGATCCTCAAGATCACCTCTCCGGAGGGGAGGGCCTACCACATCGCCGGGGCCTTCCCGTCGGCATGCGGCAAGACCAACCTCGCCATGCTGGAGCCGACCATCCCCGGCTGGAAGGTCGAGACCGTCGGGGACGACATCGCCTGGATGCGGTTCGGCCCAGACGGACGCCTCTATGCGGTCAACCCGGAGTACGGCCTCTTCGGGGTCGCCCCCGGAACCGACTGGAAGACCAACGCCAACGCGATGCGGACGTTGGACCGCGGCAACTCCATCTTCACCAACGTGGCCCTCACCGACGACGGTGACATCTGGTGGGAGGGTATGGGCGAGCCCCCGACGCACCTCATCGACTGGAAGGGCAACGACTGGACGCCGCAGAGCGAACACCTCTCCTCGCACGCCAACAGCCGGTTCTGCACCCCGATCACCCAGTGCCCGATCCTCGCCGAGGATTACTACGACCCCAACGGCGTGCCGATTGACGCCATCCTCTTTGGTGGCCGCCGCCGGGACACCGTTCCACTGGTCACCGAGGCGCGGGACTGGGTGCACGGTGTCTACCTTGGTGCGACGCTCTCCTCGGAGACCACCGCCGCGGCCTCGGGCGCGGTCGGCGTCGTGCGTCGGGACCCGATGGCGATGCTGCCCTTCATCGGCTACAACGCCGGGGACTACTTCCGGCACTGGATCGAGATGGGCAAGGGTACCGACGGTGACGAGTCGAAGCTGCCGAGCGTCTACTACGTCAACTGGTTCCGTAAGGATGCCGAGGGTAGCTTCCTCTGGCCGGGCTTCGGCGAGAACTCCCGGGTCCTGAAGTGGATCGTCGAGCGGCTCGAGGGCCGGGCCGAAGCCGTGGAGACCCCGATCGGCATGGTTCCCGCCGAAGACGCGCTGGACGTCGAGGGCCTGGACATGACCTCGGAAGACATTCGGATCGCGCTGAAGGTCGACGTGAACGAGTGGCAGGCCGAACTGCCGTTGGTCACCGAGTGGTTTGAGAAGTTCGGGGACAAGCTGCCCGGTGTCCTCTGGGCGGAGCTGGACGCCCTGCGTGCTCGGCTCGACGCGGAGCCGCAGTAGCAGCGGAAGTGGTTGGGCCGACGCCGCGGGCGATGGATGATCCCTGCAACGGCCGCCGAGAGCAGTAGCTCGGCGGCGGAGAGGGGGCACGACGTGGTGACCAGGCTGGCCGACGGGGACGACGAGTTCGACGTCGTGGTGGTGGGGGCGGGGCCGGCCGGCTCGGCCGCCGCCATCGCCGCCCGCCGGACGGGAGCCCGGGTGCTCCTGCTGGATCGGGCCGACTTCCCCCGGGACAAGGCCTGCGGGGACGGGATCGCCGCGCACGCGTTGGACGTCCTGGCCGGGCTGGGCGTATCCGACCCGGTAGCCGGGTACCCCTCGCTGCCCGCGCTTCGCCTGGTCGCCCCGGGCGGTCCGGCGGTGGCGCGGGCGCTACCCCGTCCGGCGTACACGGTGCCCCGAACCGTCTTCGATGCTCGGTTGGTCGCGGCGGCGGTCGCGGCCGGTGCCCAGCTGCGCCGGCACGTGGTACGTCGCGTCGAGGTGCGGGCGGACCGGGTCGTGCTCGACGGGCGGATCGCCGGGCGGGCCGTGGTGGGTGCCGACGGTGCGGGCTCGGTCGTGCGCCGGGCACTGGGATGCCCCCCGAACCCGGACCGTCACCTGGCCCTGGCGATCCGGGGCTACGCGTCTGCGCCGTCCGGCCCACCAGAGCAGCTCATCGTCACGTCAGCCACCCGTTGGCCGGCGTACGCCTGGTCCTTCCCGATCGGCGACGGACGGGCGAACGTCGGGTACGGGGAGGTGCTACGCGGTGAGTCGCTGACCCGGGAGCACCTCGTTGCGCGGCTGGGAGCGTTGCTGTCCGGGGTCGATCCGGCGGCGGTCACCGCCCTGCGGGCCCATCACCTACCGCTCTCCACCCACCGGCCGGTGCCGGGCCGCGGCCGGGTGCTGCTGGCAGGCGACGCGCTCTCGCTGATCAACCCGTTCACCGGGGAGGGGATCTTCTACGCGCTGCTCTCCGGAGCGCTCGCCGGCGCCGCGGCGAGCCGTACGCCGGAGCAGGCCGCTCGGGGCTACGCCGCGGCGCTTCGTCGTCGGCTCGGTGGTCATCTACGGCACAGTTCGGTTGCGGCCTGGCTCGCCCGACGGCGGTCGGTGGTTGACGCGGCGGTCTGGGCAGCTAGCCGCGATGACCAGGTGTATCGGGCGGTGGTGGAGTTGGGGCTCGGCGACGGCCGGCTGGACATCCGGACGCTGGCCATGATCGGGCGTGGCCTGGCCCCCGGGGTTCGGCATCCCGAGCTGTGAGGCGTCACTCCGGTCGCTACCCTGGCAGGTGATGACTCTGCGGGACGTTGTCTACTCGGTGTACGAACGCCGGCTCACGGCGAAGCTGGCGGGTAAGCCGGTGCCTCGGCATGTCGGTGTGATGTGCGACGGCAACCGCAGATGGGCGCGGGAGATGGGGTTCGTCGACCCCAACGACGGCCACCGGGTCGGTGCCGAGCGGATCAAGGAGCTGCTGCGGTGGTGTGACGCGGCCGGCGTCGGGCACGTGACGCTCTGGCTGCTCTCCACCGACAACCTCACCCGCCCGGCAGCTCAGCTCGATCCGTTGTTGCAGATCATCGAGGACCTGACGAGCGAGTTGGCCGAGGAGGCCAACCCTTGGCGGCTGCGGATGGTCGGGGCGCTCGACGTGTTGCCGGCGCAGCATGCGGCGGCACTCAAGGCAGCGGCGGAGCGGACCCGGGACCGGGTGGGCGGCGCACAGGTCAACATCGCCGTGGGCTATGGCGGCCGGCGCGAGATCGCGGATTCGGTGCGGTCGTTCCTGCACGAGCACGCGAAGGCCGGCACCAGCATCGAACAGCTGGCCGAGACGTTTGACGTCGAGCACATCACCGAGCACCTCTACACCCGGGGTCTGCCCGATCCCGATCTGATCATCCGGACCAGCGGCGAACAGCGCATGTCCGGTTTCCTGCTCTGGCAGTCCGTCCACTCGGAGTTCTACTTCTGCGAGTTGAATTGGCCGGAATTTCGCCGGGTTGACTTTCTCCGCGCGTTGCGCTCCTACGCCACCCGTCAGCGTCGCTTCGGCATCTGATCGCCCCGGCCGCCGACCAGCCGGGTGACTCCAGCCGGGGCGACTCCAGCCGGGCGACCCCACACATGGGGGCGGCCCCAGCTCAGCCCGGGTGAGTGCACCTCGGCCGCTGGTACGCCGGAGCCGGGGAGTCAGGCCAGCCGGCGCGCGGCGTCGGTGAGGAAGTCGCCGAGGTCTGCTGGCGAGTCGATGGTCAGGTCCGCGGCGGCGGCAACCTCTTCGCCGGTCTCCGGGTTGGCGACGGCGACGCAGACGCCGAAGAAGTGCGGTTCGGCGGCGGCGCGGGCTCGCAGCGCCGTGAAGGCCTTGATGTCCGATACGTCGTCGCCGAAGTACCAGGCGGCCTCCGCGTCCCGCACCACCTCGTCGATGACCATGCCCTTGTCCCGGTCGACCGGCGGCTTCAGCTCCAGAACCATCCGTCCGGTCTGAACCCGGAGACCGAGCTGCTCGGCCCGGGCTGAACCCCATCGTGTTACCGCCGGGCCAAGCTGCGGGACGGTCCGCCAGTGCAGCGCCACCGAGAGCCGTTTGTACTCCACCAGGGCTCCCGCAGGCAGCTCGGTGCGGGCCTCGTCGGCGAGGTCCGCCATGGTCGGCACCCAGGGCAGTGCCGCCGGCTCGGTGACGGTCTCGCCGCCGGAGTGGCTGTGCTCCAGCCCGTAGAGGCCGTAGAGGTCGACACCGGCGAGATCGCCGAGTCGGTCGCGGAGGAAGTCGACCGGGCGCGCGGAGACGATCGCGATCCGGCGCACGACGGGAGCGAGCGCCTCGATGGCGGTGAGCACCCTCGGCGTGGGGTGTACCGACGTCGGGTCGTCCCGGACCGGTGCGAGGGTGCCATCGAAGTCGAAGAAGAGGACGGTTCCGGCGGCCCGGGCAGCGGTTGCCTGCCAGGCGAGGTCGGCGGTGAACGGGGTTTTCGGCGGCTGCTTGCCCAGATTCAACGGCGGCACGCGCGACAGCGTACCCCGCTCGGCGCGGCTCAATCGTGGCCGTGAAGGACCGGCCACCGGGGCCGGGGTGCCGGGTGGATGATGGGCTTTTGTGGCGGCCTTCAGCGTTCGGCGGCTTCCCGTCCCCGACGCCCGATCGGGACGACGGTGCCTTCCCGACCGTGACTGAGCAGGTAGCCCTCGACAAAGCCGGAGTTGCGGTCACCGGTGCTGGATTCGATCTCGTTGAGCCGGGCGACCAGGAACTCGGTGAGCGCGCTGATTCGGTCGTTGAGTCGGTCATTCAGTTCGGCGAGCACAGCCAGGACGACGGCGGTGCCGGTGGCGGTGAGCGTGACGAGGTTGACGAGCAGGGGAAGCTGCCCGCCGTTGACCGCCAGGGTCACTGCGTTCCCGGTCACGCACAGTGTCAGGGACACGGTGCCGACCACGACTGCCATCCACTTCAGGGTCATGGACAGACCCCTCCTTTGCGTCCCGCAGGGCTGGGTTCGGCCTTCCCGTCCCCCCGCCGACGACGAGCCCAAGCAGTACGAGTACGGACGCTAGCGTGCCAATTCGGGCCCGGGAGCGAAACGAATGAGTCTGACCTGCTGTTCTTTCACCATCTGAGGATCATCCAACCCGTTTGCCCCGGTTTGAGGCTGCTATCGGGAGGGTTGGGCGATACGCGAGGTAACGGATAGTTTCTCGAATGTGGAACTTCTCCGCGTCCGATACCTCGGGGTCTACCAGTCGGCGCAGGAGCGCCTGGACATCGGGATCCATCGGGGGCGGGGTCGCCCCGGCTCGATGCGCGGCGTTCTGCCGGTCCCAGCCCAGGGCGGTGAAGGCGGTGGCCCGGTCGAGCCCGAGGCCTTCGCAGAAGGCCACGACGCGTTCCGCCTCCGGGTCGCTGGCCCAGTCGCCCCGGACCCATCGATTGATTGTCTGCCGGGAGACGCCGGTGCGTCGGGAGACCTCAGTGCCGCTCCAGGCTCGGGTGGCCCGGGCCTCGTCGAGCGCGCGACGGACGAAGGTGGCGAAGGCGATCTTCCGTGCGTTGGCCGTCTCGGTCACCTGGTGACCGTACGGCCACGGGGTCCTGGAATGGGCTCCTGGCGCGCGGTTGTCACGCGAATGTGACGACTAGCTCAGCTTTCGACATCCAAGCACGTCCTCATGGTACAGGTCTCACCAGGGAAAAATAGGTGGACACGTGGCTGGGGGGAATCAGACGAAAAGCTGATACTGTCACGTTCACGGGACACTCTACCGTTTGTCCCGTGCAGGAGACGATGACTGCTCGCTCCCATGCGTGAATCTCCGGCACGAGGGGGACCTGGTGACCGAACTCGTCACCCGAGCGCAGGCCTTCGGCCTGATCGCCGCCGGGGTAGCCACCAGTGTGGGTGCGCCCTGGCGCCTCCGTCTGGCCCGGCGTTCCCGTTACCTCTCCCTCGGTGTCGGGGGTCGGGCGGAGTGGCACGCCTGGCGTACCCACCTCGGTTGTCCGGAGCTCACCGTCCGCGTCGATGCGGACAGTGACATTCGCCGCTCGTCGGTGGCCGAGGTTGTCCTGGACGGGTGCCGGATCAGCGTCGAGCTGGTCGAGGAGGTCAGCACAGACGACCTCGACCAGCTACGTGTCGCGGATCCCACCCCGGTTGAGCCGGAGGAACGATGAGTCCACACAGCCCGCGGTTCGGAGTGGCCGGATGAGCCCACTCCTCGCCTTGCTCCTCGTCTGCGTCCTGACCGCCACCAGCTACGCCGCCGGTCGTCTGCATGGTCAGCTCAGTTATCGGATCGGTTACCGGTTTGGCTATCGGCAGGGCTACTTCGACGGTGACCGTGGCGCCTGGAATCGGCGTCGCCGCGACGCCCAGGCGGCGATCGCGTCCGCGCTCGCCGGCCCGTCGCGGGTGGACCCGGCTCGTAGCCGCAACGCGCGACCGACGGCCCGGCCCGGCACCACCTACACCGGCTCGGCGGCGGCTCCGGCCGGTGGCGGACACCCGACCGGCACGCTGGTGCGGCGTACCGGATGAGCGGCCGGCGGAACGGCGGACCTGCCGGTCGCGGTGGCGTCGTGCCCCCGGAGCTCGGTCCGGTTTGGAGCAGGGGCGTCGGGGGCGGCGGCGGATCTCGTGGGTGACCACGAGAATCTGGCGATGACTCTGAGTAGCGAAAAGTGCGGCTTGGGAGTGGTGCAGGTCACAATCGAGGAGGATGGTTTCCCATCCGCCCTACTGTGCGCGATCGTGTCCCGGAGCGCTTGCGCATCCGGCGGATCGCCGGTGATCGCTCGCCCGCGTCCCCGTTGGCGGAGCTGCCGGGAGACTCGCGCGACTGGAGCGCTCGCGGTGTGACCCCACCCCACCCGGGTGTGGTCGACGTCGTGTCCGTACCGTCGAAGGAAGGGACCACCTCGTGAGTCGGCTGTGGAGCCGGTTGGGTGCCCGGACTGCCGCGGTGGCGTTGCTCGCTGCGGGCGTCGTCGGTGGTTTCCAACTGGGCGACGACCGGGATCAGGGCCAGCAGGTGCCGGACGCCGCCGGGGTCGAGCAGGTTGTGCTGCGAACACCGCAGGTGCATGCGGTGAAGGGGCAGGCTACCGAGTACCAAGAGAAGCTGCGCGATGCCGCGGTTGCCGAGGCGGCGGCGGAGCGGAAGCGCCGGCAAGAGGCTGCTGCGGCCTCGCGGAACGCGGCCCGCAAGGCGGCGGCGAAGCTGGCCGAGGCCAAGGCGGAGGCGGCTGCGGCGGAGGCGGCTGCGGCTGCGGCGGAAAAGCCGTACGACGGTCCGATCCCCGCCTCGTGCGAGGAGTTCCGCGACAACCGAAAGATCGGCTGTGCGCTGATGCTCGAGGCCGGCTTCGAGATCGATCAGTTCCCCTGTCTGGACAAGCTCTTCGCCAAGGAGAGCGGCTGGAATCACAAGGCCCGTAACCCATCAAGCGGTGCCTACGGGATCCCACAGGCACTGCCCGGTAGCAAGATGGGTTCGGTCGCCGACGACTGGGAGACGAACCCGGCCACCCAGATCAGGTGGGGCCTCGGTTATATCGACGGTCGGTATGGCACCCCGTGCAAGGCCTGGGCCCACTCGCAGGACGTGGGCTGGTATTGATCTCCAACGTGGGCTGGTACTGATCGTCGGGCGGGGACGGGGTGTGCTTGGTCATACCCCGTCGCCGTCGGTCCGGCTTTAACCCCCGTGCCAGGTGGCGGCTGCCGCCGCTACCTGATAGCTGTTGACGGGTGAGCCTGCTACCGGAAGGCAGTGACCCGCTTCGGTTCGGCACCGAGGCGTTCTACGCCGCGATCGGCCGGGCCTTCGTCGCCATGTGCGCGGTGGTGCCGTTCCTCTTCCTCATCGAGGCCGTTGATCAGGGCCTGGCATTCGGGCTCGACCCGGCTGCCGGCATCATCCCGCTCCGCCTCGATGGCCTGGACGGCGTCTTCTTCTCGCCGTTTCTGCACCACGGCTTTGATCATCTTTACAGCAACAGCATCCCGCTGATCCTGCTCGGCACCTTCGTACTCGCGGCGGGAGCGCGTCGCTTCCTCTGGTCCACGCTGATCATCATTCTGGTCAGCGGGCTGGGTATCTGGTTCACCGGTTCGCCGAACTCCGTGGTGGTCGGCGCGAGCGGCGTCATCTTCGGATACCTGGGCATCCTGCTCACCCGGGGCATCGTCGAGCGGAGCTGGTGGAACTTCGCGGTCGTTCTCCTGGTCGGCCTCCTCTACGGCTGGCAACTCGTCGGCATCCTCCCCACCGACGAGCGGATCTCCTGGCAGGCGCACCTCTTCGGGCTCCTGGGCGGGGTGGTCGCCGCGATCATCTTTCGGCGGCGTCGACCGGGCCTGGATGGCCCGTACTACTCCGACTCGACCCGCGTCTTCGGCTGACCGGAGCGGCGATGACGGACCGCCGGACATCCTTGCCCGGCAGCTCCGGCCCCTCTACCGTCAGGGATCAGCGCTGGTTGAGCCGTGACCGGAAAGCGACGGTACGCCCATGCACGAGGTCGATATCGCGGTAGTCGGGGCCGGGCCCGCCGGCCTCTTCGCGGCGTACTATGCCGGTTTCCGAGGGCTCTCGGTGGCCGTGGTTGACGCGTTGCCCGAGCCTGGTGGCCAGATCACGGCGATGTATCCGGAGAAGCTGATCCACGATGTCGCCGGATTCCCGGCCATCAAGGGCCGGGACCTGGTGGCCAACCTGGTTGCCCAGGCCGCCCCGTTCGCGCCGCGCTACCTGCTCGGCACGCGGGCGGAGAAGCTGTCCTACGCCGACGGTCGGCCGGTGCTTGGCCTGGCCGGGGGCGAGCAGCTCCACTGCGGCGCGGTAGTGATCACCGGCGGGCTGGGCAGCTTCACACCCCGCCCACTGCCGGTCGCGGAGCGCTTCGTCGGCACCGGAATCATCTACTTCGTGCCGCAGCCGGCGGACCTCACCGGCCAGGACGTGCTCATTGTCGGTGGTGGGGACTCCGCCTTTGACTGGGCCTCAACCCTCCAGCCGCTGGCTCGTTCGGTGACCCTCGTGCATCGCCGGGAGAAGTTCCGCGCACACGCCGCCACCGTCGCCCGCGTCCACGCCCTGCCGGTGCGGGTCGTGGTGAACGCGGAGGTGACGAGGCTGCACGGGGGCGGCGCGGTCACCGGTGCCGAGATCACCGTCCGGGGCGGCGCAGCGGAGTTGTTGCCGGTCGACACCGTCGTCGCGGCGCTCGGCTTCACCGCCGACCTCGGCCCCTTGGCGGAGTGGGGCCTGCGCCTGGACCGCCGGCACCTCGTGGTGGACAGCACCATGGCGACGAACCTGCCGCGGGTCTTCGCCGCCGGGGACATAACCGAGTATCAGGGCAAGGTTCGCCTGATCGCCACCGGCTTCGGAGAGGCCGCGACCGCGGTGAACAACGCGGCTGTGGTGCTCGATCCGGCGGCGCACCTCTTCCCCGGGCACTCTTCCGACGAGACCTGATCCTCCGGTGACCGACTCACCTGGGAAGGCCGATGAGGTCCGCCATCAACGCGATCTGGTGGTCGAAGTACTCGTCGCGGTGCGGCAGGGCACTGTTGATCCGGCCGAATAGTTCGAAGCTGATCAGCCCGAAGAGCTGAGTCCAACCCGCCATCCCCCGGGCGAGCAGCGCTGCCGGCGCATCCGGGAAGAGGCTCGCCACGATGGCGGCGAGGTCGTCCTGGACGGGCTTGGGCAGGTCATCGGCGGGGGGTGGGGTGAGCTGTCCGGCAGCGAGCCCGTCGCGGAGGATGCCGAGCAGGGTCTGTGGCGGGCGCTGAGCCGGTTCGACAGTGTCGTCGGGCGCCGCGTAGCCAGGAACCGGGCTGCCGTAGAGCAGCGCGTACTCGGCGGGATTGGCGAGGGCCCAGGCTCGAGCCGCGCGACACCCGGCGAGCCAACGTCCGCGCAGGTCGTCGCGGTCAACGGCGGCGTCCGCCGCCTCGACGGTGTCGCCCAGGGCCACGTACGCCTCGAGGATGAGCGCGGTGAGCAGGTCGTCCCGACTGGGAAAGTAGCGGTAGATCGCCGAGGAGACCATGCCCAGGTCTCGGGCGACCGCCCGCAACGACAGGTTGGCGCCGTCGGTGGCCAGATGACGGCGCGCCACGGTCTTGATCTCCTCGATCATTTCGGCGCGCACCCGGGCACGGAGCGAGTTGGCGACCATCCTTTCACTCTGCCAGATGCGGGACGCCGATCCAAATCAAGAGCAGTGCTCTTGACAGTCTGAGGTTCTCTCCGGCACGCTTTCTGCGTGAGCACTGCTCTCGAAGCGATCTCTTGATTCGAAAGGTGAGCCCTGATGGCAATTCACGTCGTCGTCGGCGCGGGCCCGGTCGGTGCCGCGACCGCCCGCCTCCTCGCCGAGCGGGGGGAACGGGTCCGGGTGGTGAGCCGCCGCGGTGCTGGCCCCGAACATCCGGCCATCGAGCCCATCGCCGCGGACGCGACCGACGCCGCCCACCTGACCCGCCTGACGGCCGGTGCCGCCGCCCTCTACAACTGCGCCAACCCCGCGTATCACCGGTGGGACATTGACTGGCCACCGCTGGCTGCCGCGTTGCTCACCACCGCGGAGCGGACCGGTGCGGTGCTCGCCACGATCGGCAACCTCTATGGGTACGGCCCGGTCGACGGGCCGATGACCGAGTCCACCCCGCTCGCCGCGACCGGCGTCAAGGGGCGGGTACGCAATCAGATGTGGGCCGATGCGCTGGCCGCCCACGAGGCGGGCCGGGCTCGGACGACCGAGGTCCGCGGCTCGGACTACCTCGGGATCGGGGCCAACTCGCTTACCACCCTGGTCCTGTCGAACGTACTGACCGGCCGCCGAGTGGTCTTGCCGGTCGACTTCGACGTCCCGCACACCATCACCTACGTCGGCGACGTAGCCAGAACCGTGGTCGCCGCCGCCACCGACCCGGAGGCCTGGGGGCGGGCCTGGCACGTGCCCAGCCCACCCGCGCTCAGCGTGCGGGAACTGGCCACTCGCGCCGCGGCCCTGGCCGGTGCGCGCACGCCGCGGCTGACTCGGCTGCCCTACCCGGCGCTTTGGCTGGGCGGCCTGGTCAATCCGTTTCTCCGGGAGCTGCGGGAGACGGCATACCAGTTCGTTCGTCCGTACCTGTTGGACTCCTCGGCCGCCCAGCGGGCCCTTGGGATCGAACCGACCGCGCTCGACGAGGCCCTCACCGAGAGCCTCGGTGCGCTGCGCCCGAACCCCGGTGCCAGCTCGGCGACGCTCAGTTCCTAACGCCGGGCGGCGATGAGGACGGCGAGGAGGGTCAGCGCCGCGCCGAGCAGGGCGGTGGCGTCCGGACGCGAAGCCGCGGTCGGCAGGACCACGTCCAGCAGGACGGCGCCGACCACCTGGCCGGCGATCGTGGCCAGGCCGAGGAGCAGGACCCCGGTGAACTCGACGACAGCGGCGGCGACCGCGATGAAGGCGACCCCGATCGGCCCACCCAGGTAGAGCCACGGCTCGGCCGGCGGCGAACCGGCGGGTGGCCCGCGCACCGCGATGTCGACCGCGAAGACCGCCAGCAGGGCGAGGGTGCCCACCGTGAAGTTGACCAGCGTGGCGGTCAGCGGGCTGCCCGCCGCCCGGCCGACCAGACCGTTGACCGCCTGCTGCCAGGCCACCGCGAACCCGGCCAGCAGCGGCAACACGGCCAGTGTCAGCGCGGCCGGGTCGTCGAGCCGTCCGCGGACGGCCAGCCCGACCGCGAGCACGGTGAGCATTGCCCCGAACAGGCGTCGGACGGTTACCGGCTGGCGCCCGCTCGGGCCGATGCCGGCCCGGTCAACGAGCAGACTGCTGGCGGACTGGCCGGCGACCACCGCCACGGTGAAGACCGCGACGCCGAGGACGCCGACCGTGAGGCCCTGCGTCGCCACGAGGAACGCCCCACAGAGCCCGCCGAGGCACTGCCACGGGCGCAGCGTGCCGGCGGTCAACGCGGCGCGCAGGGCGGCCAGCCCCCGCCGCCCGCCGGGAGTCGAGGGCACCAGCACCAGCAGCACCAGCAGGCCCAGACTGAACGAGACGACCGCCGCCGCGACTCCATCGGCCAGCCGTACGCCCAACTCGCCGTTGATCCGGGACTGTGCGGCCACGGCGACCCCGCCGGTGGTCGCGAGCACCACCCCGACGAGCCGACGGGCCGGGGGCGGCCGGACCAGCGCCCCCGGCACTGCTCACTCCTGCTCGGCGAGGGGGCGGCCGTCGAAGTCCACCGCCGAATACAGTGCCAGCTTCTCCAGCCGGTGATACGAGTCGATCACGCGAATCGTGCCGCTCTTCGAGCGCATCACGATCGACTGGGTGTACGCCCCACCGGCCTTGTACCGGACACCGCGGAGCAGGTCGCCGGAGGTGACCCCGGTGGCGACGAAGAAGCAGTTGTCGCCGGTCACGAGGTCGTCCGTGCCGAGCACCCGGTCCAGATCGTGGCCAGCGGCGATGGCCTTCTCCCGCTCCTGGTCGTCGCGGGGCCAGAGCTTGGCCTGAAGGGCGCCGCCCATGCACTTCAGGGCGCAGGCGGCCGTGATCCCCTCGGGGGTGCCGCCGATGCCCATCAGCACGTCAACGTCGGACTCCCCGCGGGCGGCGGCGATCGCACCGGCGATGTCCCCGTCGGAGATGAAGCGGATGCCCGCCCCGGTGCGGCGGACCTGGTTCACCAACCCGTCGTGTCGGGGCCGGTCCAGCACACAGACAGTCACCTCGGAGACGTCGGTGCCCTTGACCTTCGCGATACGACGTACGTTCTCGGCCGCGCCGGCGTTGATGTCCACCACGTCGGCGTAGGCCGGGCCGACGGCGAGCTTCTCCATGTAGAACACGGCGCTCGGGTCGAACATCGCCCCGCGCTCGGCGACGGCCAGCACCGCCAGGGCGTTGGGCATGCCCTTACTCATCAGGGTGGTGCCGTCGATCGGGTCGACCGCGACATCAACCTCCGGCCCGGTCCTGTCGCCGACCTCTTCTCCGTTGAAGAGCATCGGAGCGTTGTCCTTCTCGCCCTCGCCGATCACCACGACTCCGCTCATCGGGATCGAGTTGATCAATTTCCGCATCGCGTTGACGGCGGCGCCGTCGCCGCCCTCCTTGTCACCCCGGCCGACCCACCGGCCGGCGGCCATCGCCGCGGCCTCGGTCACCCGGACCAGGTCGAGGGCGAGGTTGCGATCGAGATTCTGTGGCGTCCGCGTCGTGGTGTTCGTCATGACGGCTCCTCCTCGCGACGGTGCGGGGTGGCCCGGCAGGCGTGGTCGCTGCCGGCTTTGTCGCTGATCCTCACATGATCGGCGACACTGCGTGGTGGTGGGGCGGTGATGGCTTGGTCACGTCTGATCGGGTGGCTGCGAAGATGGCGGGGTGGAACCCGCACACCCCGCCGACCGCGTCCCTGCCGACCAGACCGCGCCGGAGCTCTCGCCGGTCGAGCCGGAGCCCCCCGGCCCGCCTGCGCCCGCGACCGCCGAGGAGCCGGCGTTGGTCGAGCCCGGCGCCAGCCCGGCAGCAGCCACCGGCCCGACAGAGACCAGCGGCCCGACAGAGACCAGCGGCCCGGGGGAGACCAGCGCTGCCCGGGAGGCCGGCGAGTCGCCGGCGCCGCCCGCCGCGGCGGACACGACTCGTTCGGAGCGTTCGCCGAAGGACATGGCCATCTCGCTCCTCGTGCTGCTGGTCCCGATCGCCCTGCTGCTCGCCTTCTACCGGGGCTTCCTCGGGGGAGACCAGGCAACCGTCGTGGACCCCGCGCCCGCGCTGGACTCGGCGCAGGCGGCGGCGGCCTTTCCGGTCAGTCAGCCACAGGGGCTGAACGCGGGGTGGCGCACCGTGCGGGCCGACTTCCGGACAGTCGAGGACGGGGCGACGCTGCGTCTGGGCTACCTGACCCCGGAGGGGCGGGGTGCCCAGATCGTGCAGAGCAGCGTGCCACCGGAGCAGTTGCTCCCCACCGAGCTGACCGATCAGGGGCAGCCCCAGGGCCGGACCGACCTCGCGGGGCGGACCTGGCAGCGGTACACGGCCCGCGGCAACGAGCAGGCGTTCGTGCTCCTCGAACCGGACCGCACAGTGATCGTGGTCGGCGATGCGCGAGACACCGAGTTGCGGGAGTTGGCCGGGGCGCTGGGCTGAACTCGGCCCGGACCAACCGGGAGCAGGGCGAATCAACCAGCAGCGGCCCGGACCAACCGGCAGCGGGCGGGGCCGTGGTCAGTCGGTGGGTTCGTGTCGGGCGGCGTCCAGGCGGGCCCGGGCGCCGTCCAGCCACGCCTGGCAGACTCCGGTCAGCTGCTCACCGCGCTCCCAGAGGGCCAGCGACTCCTCCAGCGTGGTGCCGCCGGCCTCCAGTCGCTCGACCACCGACGCCAACTCGGCGCGGGCCTGCTCGTAGCTGAGTCGCTCGTCCTTCGTCTCCTCGGTCATCGCTCACATCCCACCACATCCACCCGTCCGGGCTGCCCCGCCGTGCCCGGTACGCCGCCGGTGGCCCCGCCCGACACCGTGCCCGGGTCCGGTCGTGTCGGGCGGGAATCGCTACCGCCGTTGGGTAGCCGGGCGGTGCTCTCCGGCGTCGACGGTCGCGGACAGCTCGCCGTCGGCCAACCGGACCCGCACCGGATCTCCGGCGGTGACCTCGGAGACCGCGCGGACGACCTTGCCGTCCGCGCGCCGTACGATCGCGTATCCCCGGTCGAGGGTCGCGGCCGGGGAGAGGGCCCGGAGCCGGGCCCGGGTGTGTCGAAGGTCGTCCTCGGCGGCGGTCAGACGGTGGGCGAGACATCGGTCGGCCCGGTGGCGCAGCCCGGAGACGTCGGTAGCCCGTTGCTCGATCATCACCTCTGGTCGGGCCAGTACCGGCCGGGACCGCAGCAGTTCCAGCCGGTGCGCCTCGCGGTCGACCAGGTTGCGTACCGCGCGTTCAAGCCGGGACCGCGCCTGCCCGATCAGGCGCACCTCCTCGGCGAGGTCCGGGACGACTCGTTTGGCCGCGTCGGTCGGGGTGGAGGCGCGGATGTCCGCGACGTAGTCGAGCAGCGGCGCGTCGGTCTCGTGGCCGATCGCGCTGACCACCGGGGTGCGGCAGCCGAACACCGCCCGGCACAGCGCCTCGTCGGAGAAGGGCAGCAGGTCCTCGATGCTGCCGCCGCCCCGGGCGATGACGATCACCTCAATCGTGGGGTCGGCGTCCAGCACCCGCAGCGCGTCCACGATTTGCGGCACCGCCGACGGACCCTGCACCGCCACGTTGACCGTCCGGAAGGCCACCGCGGGCCAGCGCCGGCGGGCGTTGGTGCGTACGTCCCGCTCGGCGGCGCTGGCCCGGCCGGTGATCAGCCCGATCCGGTGTGGGAGGAAGGGCGGGCGTCTCTTGCGCCTGGGGTCGAAGAGCCCCTCGGCGGCCAGCAGCTTCTTCAGCTTCTCCAGCCTGGCCAGCAACTCGCCCAGCCCCACCTGTCGGATCTCGTCGGCGCGTAGGCTCAACGTGCCCCGGGCGGCATAGAAGTGGGGCTTGGCGTGCAGCACCACCCGGGCGCCCTCGCGAAGCTGCGGTGCGCCGGCATCGAGCACGTCGCGGTTGGTGGTGACGGTCAGGCTGAGGTCGGCCGACGGGTCCCGGAGGGTGAGGAACACCGTGCTCGCGCCGGGCCGGCGACTGACCTGCGCAACCTGCCCGTCCACCCACACCCAGCCCAGCCGGGCGATCCAGGCGCCGATCTTCTGGCTGACCACCCGGACCGGCCATGGTTCCTCGGGTGTGCTGCGCGTAACCCCGGCATCCGAACCCACCCGCTCACCCTACGGACCGTCCCTGCGGGTCGCAGCCGCTGGCGGGTGGTGGGTCGGCACGTACGATGGGCGGGTGAGTGAGGCTGAAGCGATCCGGACCGGTAAGCGTGTGATCCTGGCGAAGCCGCGCGGCTACTGCGCGGGCGTCGACCGGGCGGTGCAGACCGTCGAGGAGGCGCTCAAGCTCTACGGCGCGCCGATCTACGTCCGCAAGCAGATCGTGCACAACCGGCACGTGGTGCGGACCCTGGAGGGCAAGGGCGCGATCTTCGTGGAGGAGAACGAGGAGGTGCCGGAGGGCGCGACCGTGGTCTTCTCCGCGCACGGCGTCGCCCCCGAGGTCCATGAGCAGGCGCGGAGCCGCTCGCTGAAGGCTATCGACGCGACCTGCCCGCTGGTCACCAAGGTGCACCAGGAGGCGAAGCGGTTCGCCGCCGAGGACTACGACATCCTGCTGATCGGTCACGAGGGGCATGAGGAGGTCATCGGCACCGCTGGCGAGGCACCCGAGCACATCCAGCTCGTCGATGGCCCTCAGGACGCCGAGCGGGTCACCGTCCGGGATCCGAACAAGGTGGTGTGGTTGTCCCAGACCACCCTGTCGGTGGACGAGACGTTGGAGACGGTGGCCCGGTTGAAGAAGCGGCTGCCGATGCTCCAGTCGCCGCCGAGCGACGACATCTGCTACGCCACCAGCAACCGGCAGCACGTGGTCAAGCAGATCGCGTCGGACTGCGATGTCATGATCGTGGTTGGCTCCACGAACTCGTCGAACTCGGTGCGGCTGGTCGAGGTGGCCCTGGACGCGGGTGCGCGGGCCGGCCATCTCGTTGACTTCGCCCGTGAGATCGACGACGCCTGGCTCGAGGGCGCCCGCACGGTCGGCCTGACCTCGGGGGCCAGCGTCCCCGAGGAGCTTGTCCAGGAGGCTCTCGCGCACCTCGCGGCGCGGGGCTTCACCGATGTCGAGGAGGTGGTGACCGCGGACGAGCGGCTGACCTTCTCGCTGCCGCAGGAGCTGAAGCGGGACATGCGGGCCGCAGCGGCCCACGGTTGAGCAGTGGTGGCGTCCCGCTTCGGCCGGACGGGGGCAGGGCACTCCGGCGGCACCGGCGTGGCGGGAACGAACGGGCGGGCCGGAGCGTCCGAGACTGTATGAGAAGCCCTTGGCTCGCCACCCCGGCGTTGGCCGTCTGCCTGGCGCTCAGTGCCTGCGGCAGCGGCCAGGATACGGGTGATGCCCCCCCGACCGAGATGGGAGCGACGTCGGTGACGACCCCTGCCGACCCGACACCGACCCCCGCCGACCCGACACCGACGGCCGGCGGAACCGAGGCATCCCACCAGGCCGCCCCGCCGCCGACGACCGCCCCCGTGCCGACGGGTACCCCCGAGGTGCCGGCGGGACCGAGCAAGCCGCTGGTCGGCACCGCCACCATGACCGGCACCGTGCAGGCCGGGGTGGAGCCCGGATGCCTCCTACTGGATGGATACCTGCTGGTGGGCGGACCCCCTGCAGTGTTGACCCCCGGCGCGACGGTGCGGGTGACCGGGAAGATCCAGCCAGACCTGATGACCATCTGCCAGCAGGGCATTCCCTTCCTGGTGGAGACGGCGTCCCGGCAAGGCTGACCCGCCTGCCGAAACCGTCGGAGCCCGCCCCCGGTCACCGGGGACGGGCTCCTGCTGGTGTCGCGTACGGTCAGTTCACCGAGCCGATGGCGACGGCGCCACGGCCGACGACCGCACCCTCCGACGTCACCAAGGTCAGCTCACCCTGAAGCTCCCGGCCGGCGGCCGGGCCACCCTGGGCGGTCACCGTGCCGGTGAGGGAACCGGTGTCGCCGCTGCCCAGGGCCAGTGGACTCGACGGCGCCGACAGGGTGCCGAGCGCCGCGGCGGAGAAGGAGTCCAGGTAGTCGTACGCCGTGCTGCCGCCGACGCCGTCCACCGAGTACCCCTCGACCACGACCCGATAGGTGCCCGGTGCCGGGTTCGTGAGGGTCACCGCCTCCTCCGAGTCTCCGTCGGCGGAGGAGCCGAGCAGAGAGGTGCCCCGGAAGACGTACAGGTCCAGGTCGGCGGCGGCGTTCGCCGGGTTGCCGATCCGGGCCGTGAACTCGGCCGCGTCGGCCGGGACCTCCACGAAGAACTCTTCCGCGGCGCCCTCGGCGATCGTCGGCCGCTCGGTGTGGACACTGGCGAGTGGACCACCCTGGCCGGTGACGGTGACCGGGCCGAAGGTGTTGGTCAGGCTCCACTCGACCGGGGTCGCCGCGCCGGCGTCAACGGCCGGCAGGTCGACCACGGCCGGCTCGAACGCGACTCCCTGGATCCGCGCCGTCAGCTGGTACGGGTTGTTCAGCGACGGCGAGGTGCGACGCGACTCCACCTGGATCTCCCAGACACCCGGGGTCGGGCTCTGGTAGTCCCGCTCCTGCGGCTTGCAGGTGTCAGGGTCGGAGTAGTTGGTGAAACAGACCCGGCTGGAGGTGCTCTCCGTCGGCACGCCGTACGGGTTGAACGCGATGAACCGGGTCTGCGAGCCGGTGGCGATCCCGTCGAGGTTCACCTGGAGCGCGCCGGTACCCGGCGGCACGGTCACGAAGTATGACGTGGTGCCGTTCCGGTTCACCGAGCCCTCTGCGGAGAAGGAGAAGTTCGGCTTGCGGGTGTCGTTGGCGGCCACGACCACGAGGGAGACCTCGAAGTCGATCGTGTTGGTCGCCGGGTCATCCACGGTCATGATCGCCCCGTGCGCCCCGGCGTCCGGCTGGGCGACGACGGTGACGGTGACGGTCCGGTTCAGTGGCAGCGCGACGGACTTCGGCGCCCGGAAGGTGCCGTCGTTGCCGCGCAGCGCGATGTTGTGCTTGATGGTGCCGGTCGGACCGCTGGTGCGGGTGATCTTGACCCGGTAGGTCTTCTTCTTGCCGATCCGGTGTCCCCCCTCCCCGGCGGCGCACCGGTTGTGGACGCCGGTACCGCGGTTCGGCGTTCCCAGCTGGTCGGAGAGCACGGTGCAGACCGGCGCCTCCGAGGTGTACGAGCGGGTCTGCACACCCTTGCGGAGCAGCTTCCACGCGTTCGGCACGTTCACCATGCCGTAGCCCTGACCGTACGTGGGAACGTTCTTGATCGGCTTTGCCGAGCTGTACAGCGCGCGGCGCAGCATCTGCGGGGTGACTCCGCGGTCGGTCGCCCGAGCGGCCGACAGCAGCAGCGCGGCGGCGCCGGCGGCCTGCGGCGAGGCCATCGAGGTGCCGTTGAACATGCCGTAGCCCGGCGGTAGGGAGTAGCCGGCCTCGGGGACCGGGCTACCCGCCTGCCAGAGCGGGATGGTGGAGATCGCCGAGCCGGGAGCGGCGACGTTCGGCTTGATGCCGCCGTCTTCCCGCGGGCCCCGGGACGAGAAGTTGAACAGCGCGTTCTTCGTCCGCACCACCGAGCCGTAGTTGGCCAACCAGGTGTCCTTGCTGATGCTGGCGGCGACGCTGACGACGTTCTGGGCGACCGACGGGTCGCCGACGGTGTTCAGGCCGGGGCCGGAGTTGCCGCCGGAGATGACGAGCTGGACGCCGTAGGTGGTGATGAGGTTGTTGTACAGCTCGGCGCGGGCGTTGTTGCCGTCGTTGAGTGCCGGCAGGCCGCCGATCGACATGTTGATGACGTCGACGCCCCGGTTGATGACCAGGTCGGCCATGCCGGTGGTGAGCGCCGCGAAGGTGCAGCCACCTCCCCAGGAGCAGGCCCGGGACGACACGATCTTGGCGCCGGGCGCGGCGCCGTCGAACACCTCGTTGCCGAGCATGTCGTTGGCGGCGGTGATGCCGGCGACGTGGCTGCCGTGCGCGTCCGAGACGATGCCGATGTTGACGTAGTCGACCAGACCGGGGCCGCCGACCGGGGTGGTGTCGACGTCCTCACGGAACTCGACCACGAAGGGCAGCTGCTCGCGGACGGCGGTTGACGGTTCGTCCGTGCCGAAGTGGCCGATGTCGAACCGCTCCTGGTACGGACGCATAACGGTCTCGTCCGTGAAGTCTCCGTCGAGGTCGACATCGATCAGGATGTCGTTGGTGGCGGGGTCGTAGAGCACGCCCCACTCGTCGGTGGTGTCACCGTCCCGGTTGACGTCGCCGAGCAGCTCGCTGCCCGTGGTGATCACCTCCCGGAAGGTGTTGAAGCGGTAGGTGCCTTCCGGAGCCGTCCAGGTCACGCCGGCCGACTCGAACGCCGGGCCGGTGACCTCGGTGATCATCGGGCGCCAGGTGGCGTCCTCGAACGGGTGCGTCGCGGTGACCCAGTCGACGATCTTCCGTTCGCCCGTGGTGGTGTGCTGGAGCGCCGGGTGGTCCAGATCCACACCGGAGTCCATGATGCCGATGGTGATCCCCCGGCCGTCCCATTCGGGATTCTGGTCGACGAACTTGACGGCGCCGATCTCACCGGAGGGCATGTAGGGGTTGTCCGCGCGGGTGTCGTCACCGGGACCGCTGAGCGTGCTGCCCTGCTTGGCGGCCTGCTGGCCGTTGGTCACCGGCCGCGGGTCCGAGAGCTGGATCGTCTCGTCCAGGTCGACGGCGGCGACACCGGGCAGCGTGGCGGCCTCGATCACCTTGCCGGTCGGGACCGTGGCCAGCACGTAGCCGATACTGTCGTACCGTTCGGTGACGGTGGCGCCGAGACCGGTCAGGTCGCCGGCGACCTCCTTCGCCTCATCCTCCTCGGTCGAGACGATCAGGGTTACGGTGTCGGCCTTCTTCGCTTCCGCCTCGGCAAGAAGTTTGGCGTCGTGCGAACCCAGCACCTCGACGGGGGCGGTCGGCGTGGCGGGTTCGGCGCTCGCTGTGGTGGCACCGCCCGCGACGGTCACGGCGCTGGCGGCCATGACCGAGGCGAAGAGTCCGGCGGAGGTACGCCGGCTCAGATTTCGGGGTTTGCTCACGTTCTCGTCCTCCGGAGAACAGGGCCCTCAGGTCCAGGGCACACGTGAGCGAAATCTTTCGGGCATCGATGCCTACTGTCACTACCGATCGCGGCGTTGTGACCATCTCGTGACTTCCTGGGCGGCCTTTGTCATAACGAGTCCGGGCGCTCGCCGTCCACGCCGGAGCGTATCGCTGTCTACTCCGGAACCGGCTCGGACAGCTCCGGCGCCTGCGGCTGGCGGGGCGCAAGCTCCACCTGCGCCGGTGGGGCCAGCTCCTCGTCGGAGACGCCCAACTCGGCGAGCTTGCGGGCGCTGACCAGCACCCGCGACTCCAGCGAACCGACCGCCCGGTTGTACGCCGTCACCGCCCCACCGAGCGCGGACCCCAGCCGGCCCACGTGCTCGCCGAGCGTCGCGAGCCGGCCGTGTAGTTCCCGGGCAAGCGAGTGCACCGCCACCGCGTTGCTGGCCAGCGCCGCCTGCCGCCACGCGTAGGCGACCGTACGCAGCAGCGCGACAAGGGTGGCCGGGGTCGCCAGCACCACGTTGCGGGTGAAGGCGTGCTCCAGCAGTGTCGGGTCACGCTGTAGGGCGACGTCGAGGAACGGGTCGGCCGGCACGAAGAGCACCACGAACTCCGGCGCCGGGTCGAATGCGGCCCAGTACGTCTTCGCGGCCAGCGCATCGACGTGGGCACGCAGGTGCTTCGCATGCGCGTCCAGGTGCGCGTCGCGTCCCCGTTCGTCGCGGGCCTCCATCGCGGTCAGGTACGCCTCGAAGGGCGCCTTCGCGTCCACCACCACCGACCGGCCCCCGTGCAGGCGAACCACCAGGTCGGGGCGGACCACCTGCTGATCGGTCGCGGCCGTCACCTGCTCGGAGAAGTCGCAGTGCTCCAGCATGCCGGCCGCCTCGACGATGCGCCGCAGCTGGTGCTCGCCCCACCGCCCCCGGACCTGGGGCGCTCGCAGCGCCGCGACGAGCTGTTTGGTCTCGGTGCGCAGCTCACCGGAGACCGTGCTCATGGCACGCACCTGCTCGCGCAGCTCGGCGTAGGCATCGACCCGGTCCCGCTCCAACTCGGCGACCCGCTGCTCGTAGCGGTGCAGCGTGTCGTGCAGGGGGGCCACTGCGCGGGCCACCGCCTCCTGGGACTGCGCGGTCGCCTCGTAGCCCAGCGTTCGCAGGGACTGCTCCAGCCGACCCTCGCCCGCCTGCGCGGCGGCCAGCGTGGCCTCCAGCCGGGCCAGCTCGGTGGCGGACCGGGCCCGGGCGGCGAACCACCCCACCGCGCCTCCCGCCGTGAGGCAGACGAGCACCACGGCCAGCGTCGGAAACTCCATGTCGCCGAGCATCGCAAACGGGTACGACCGGCAGACGTCGGGCGGATCGACGGTGGTGGCCGTCCGCCTCCGCCGGGAGCCGGCGAGACAGCCCGTCCGCCCCGCTCAGCCGGTGTTGCGCATGCCGGCGGCGATGCCGTTGACCGTGGTGAGTAAGGCGCGTTCCAGGGCGGTGCCGTCGCTGGGCGCCCGACGGCTGCCCGGCGCCGTCACCACCGCCCGGCCCGGTGCGCCCGAGTCCCGGTACTGCTGTAGCAACGCCACCTGGAGGTGGTGCAGCGGTTCCAGGTAGGTGTCCCGTACCGCGAGCGTGCGCTGGAGCACCGGCGCGTTCTCCAACAGGTCCGGGGAGACGGTCACGGCGAGCACCTCCCGCCGGGTCAGCTCGTACTCCTGCTCGATCTTGTGGAAGATCGGGTGCAGCTTCTTCGGTACCAGCGTCTCCACGTACCGCCGGGCGATGGTCAGGTCGGTCTTGGTCAGCATCATCTCCACGTTCGACAGGAACGTCCGGAAGAAGTGCCAACTGCGGTGCATCTCGGCGAGCACGTCCCCGTGGCCGGCGGCGCGGGCCGCCGCCAGCCCGGAGCCGACGCCGAACCAGCCGGGGACGATCTGTCGGGTCTGGGTCCAGCCGAACACCCACGGGATGGCCCGCAGGCCGGCGAGCCCAGCACCCGTGTTCGGCCGCTTCGCCGGTCGGGATCCGATGTTCAACGCACCGAGCAGCTCGGTCGGCGTGGACGCCCAGAAGTACGCCGGCAGGTCCGGATCCTCGACCAGGTCCCGGTACGAGCGGTAGGCCGCCGCGCTCACCACGTCCATCGTCGCGTCCCAGCGTTCCAGCATCTCGGCCGGCTGCCGGGGCGCGGTGTGCAGCAGCGTCGACTGGAGCACCGCGGCGACCGTCAGCTCCAGATTCTCCCGGGCCAGCGCCGGCAGGGTGTACTTGTCGGAAATCACCTCACCCTGCTCGGTCACCTTGATCTCGCCGTCGAGGGTCCCGTACGGCTGGGCCAGGATCGCGTCGTGCGTCGGCCCACCACCCCGGCCGACGGTGCCGCCCCGGCCGTGGAAGAGCCGCAGCTGCACACCGTGCCGGGCGGCCACGTCCCGCAGGGCGCGCTGCGCCCGGTGGATGGACCACTGGCTGGTGGTGATGCCGGCCTCCTTGTTGGAGTCGGAGTAGCCGAGCATCACCTCCTGGACGTCCCCGCGGGCGGTGACCAGGGCCCGGTAGGCAGGCAGCGACAGCAACTCGTCCAGCAGTTCACCGCCGGCGTTCAACTCGGCGGGGGTCTCCAACAGCGGTACGAAGCCGATGCGCGCCCGGCTGCTGTGCACGTCGACCAGCCCCGCCTCGCGGGCCAGGACGACGGCGGCGAGGACATCGTCCACGCCGAGGGTCATCGAGATGATGTACGACTCGATCACCTCGGTTCCGAACCGGTCCTGTGCCTCTCGGATGGTGCCGAAGACATCGAAGGTCCGGCGGGCCGACTCGGTCAGCGGGGTGTCGAGCGTAGACAGGGGCCGGCGGCCGGTCAGCTCGTCGGCGAGGAGCTTGGTGCGCTCCAGCCGGCTCAGCGCCGGGTAGTCGGACACCTCGCCCACCGCACCGAAGAGCTGGGTTAACACCTCGTGGTGCTTCTCGGCGTGTTCGCGGACATCCATGGTGGCGAGGTGCAGGCCGAAGGCGGAGACCGTACGGATGGTCGAGGCGATCCGGCCCACGGCGGTGAGTTGACCGGAGTTGCGGGCCAGCGAGGCGCGCAGCAGTTCCAGGTCGGCGATCAGCTCATCCGACCCGCGGTAGTCCCGTCCCGGCGTGTGCGCCGTGCCCTGCCACAGCCGCTGCCGGGTGTTGGCGAGCTTCGCCTTCACACACCGGGCCTTGAGTCGGTACGGCTCCTCGGCGTTCACCCGACGGAACCGGGGCGCCACCTCGGGCAGCGCGTCCAGGTCCGTGGCGAGGCTCGCGGAGAGGTCCAGCGAGACGCCGCGCAACCGCCGGGAGACGGAGACCTCGTTGATCAGTTGGTCCATGGCCTTCTCGGTCGCGGCGAGGCCGTGCTCGTGCGCGATGGCCAGGACCTCCCGGGTCACCGTGGGCGTGACGAACGGGTTTCCGTCCCGGTCGCCCCCGATCCAGGTGCCGAAGGTGAGGGGCCGGGCGGTGGGTGAGGTCTCCACCCCGAGGGTGCGTAGCGTGTCGGCGAGGTCGTCGAGCACCTGTGGCGCCGCCTCGGCGTACAGGTCGCGTAGGTAGTAGATGGCGTTGCGCGCCTCGTCGGTCGGGTCCGGCCGGTCCAGCCGCAGCTCGTCGGTCTGCCACATCAGGTCGAGTAGCTCGGCGAGTCGGCGGTTGGCCGGGCCCTCGTCGCTGGCGCCGTAGAGGACCGCGTTGGTGGTCTCGGTGTCCAACTCGTCGGCGATCGCGCGCAGCTTGGACAGGATCGAGCGGCGGGCGGCCTCGGTGGGGTGGGCGGTGAAGACCGGGCGGATTGCCAGCCGCCGCGCCGCCGCCGCGATCTCCTCGGCGGGAACGCCGCGTTCGGCGATCATCTTGGCGGTCTGGTCCAGCCAACCGCCCTGAACGGCCCGGCGGCGGCGCAGATCCCGGGCGCGATGGACCTGTTCGGTGATGTTGGCCAGGTGGAAGTACGTGGAGAAGGCGCGGGCCAGCCGGGTGCCGGTGGCGACATCCAACCCCGCGAGCCGCTGCGCGGCGGCCGGGGCGTCGGTGCGAACCTGGGCGCGGATCTCCTCGACGAGGTCGAGCAGGGGCCGTCCCTCCTGACGGGCGAGGGTCTGGCCGAGCAGGGTGCCGAGGCGGCGGATGTCGGCGCGTAGTGCGGCGTCGGGGCCGTCGTGGTCGTGCTGGTCGGTCACGATGCGCTCCTTACGTGAGTACGAAGGACAGCGCTGTCCGACTCCCAGGATGGTAACCGCGGGGACCGGGCGGAGCCCACGGGGTCCTCGATTAACGTGTGACGAGCCGCTCCGCCCCGCCGGGATCCGCATCACGTGTCCGTCGATTCGCTCGCGGAGAGATAGGCTCGACAGGTCGACCCCTCGTCCGGCCGGACGAGGGGCGATCGTCGTGCCGTCGCCGTGGAAGTGATCAGATGCTCACCGGACTCTTCGTCGCCGCCCTCGCCGACCCGGCCCTGGCTCGGGCTCGAGACCTGGCGCGATCCGGCGCGGCCCAGGTTGACGGGCTTGACCTGACCGCACCGCCGGCGCTTCGCCCGTTCGCGGTCGCCGCCGTCGCGGCCGACGAGCCAGTGGGGGGCGCGGGGCGCCCGGTGCTGGCGGTCACCGCCACCAGCCGGGAGGCGGAGGACCTCGCCGTCGCGTTGGGCAGCCTGATCCCCGCCGACCAGGTGGCGGTCTTCCCCTCCTGGGAGACGCTGCCGCACGAGCGGCTCTCGCCACGTTCCGACACGGTGGGTCGCCGGCTGGCGGTGCTCCGTCGTCTCGCCCACCCCGAGGCGACCGACGCGCAGGGGCGCAGTGGCCCGCTGCGGGTGGTCGTCGCTCCGGTCCGGTCCCTGTTGCAGCCCCAGCTCAAGGGGCTGGGGGAGCTGGAGCCGGTACGGCTGTCCGCCGGCGACGAGGCTGACCTCGAAGACGTGGCGCGCCGGCTCACCGACATGGCGTACGCGCGGGTGGACCTGGTCACCAAACGCGGTGAGTTCGCCGTGCGCGGCGGCATCCTCGATGTCTTCCCGCCCACCGACGAGCATCCGTCCCGGGTCGAGTTCTGGGGCGACGAGGTGGAGGAGATCCGTACCTTCGCCGTGGCCGACCAGCGCACCATCGAGCTGGTCGACCAACTCTGGGCCCCGCCCTGCCGGGAGCTGCTGCTCACCCCGCCCGTCCGGAAGCGGGCCGCCGTTCTGGCGGCGGAGTACCCGGAGTTGGCGGAGATCCTCGACCGGCTGGCCGAAGGCATACCGGTCGAGGGAATGGAGTCACTCGCTCCGGTGCTGATCGGCGCCGACTCGATGGAGCTGCTGCTGGACAGCATGTCAGCGGGGACCCACGTGCTGCTCTGCGATCCGGAGCGGATTCGCACCCGGGCGCATGACCTGGTGCGTACCTCGGCGGAGTTCCTCCAGGCGAGCTGGGCCGCGGCCGCGGTCGGCGGTGCGGCCCCGATCGACCTCGGCGCGGCCGCCTTCCGGACGCTCGCCGATGTCCGCGCGCGGGCCCGCGTGCTGGGGCAGCCGTGGTGGACGATCTCCCCGTTCGGGCTGACCGAGCCGGCCCCCGCGCGCCAGCCATGGGAAGACGAGCCGGACGAGGTCGACGTCACCCCGGACGACGCGATCGCGGTGACGGTGGCGGCCCAGCCCGCGCCGCTGTACCACGGTGAGACGGCGCGGGTGGTGGACGAACTGAGGCGTTGGGCCGGCGAGGGCTGGTCGGTCGCGTTGGTCTTCGAGGGACACGGCCCCGCCCAGCGGGCCGTCGAGGTGCTGCACGACGCCGGGCTCGGCGCCCGCCTGGTCGACGAGGTGCCCTCGGCGCCGACTGCCGGCCAGATTCTGGTCAGCCGTGGGTCGCTGACCGGTGGTTTCGTCGCCGAGGCATCCCGTTTCGTCCTGCTCACCGGGGACGATGTCACCGGCGGCCGGGGTGCGTCGACGCGGGACATGCGCAAGCTGCCGAGCCGGCGACGCAACACGATCGATCCGTTGGAGCTGCGGGCAGGTGATCACGTGGTGCACGAGCAGCACGGCATCGGCCGCTACGTCGAGTTGGTGCAGCGCACCGTCAACGGGGCCAGCCGGGAGTACCTGGTCATCGAGTACGCCCCAAGTAAGCGCGGCCAACCGGGCGACCGGCTCTTCGTCCCCACCGACCAGCTCGACCAGCTCTCCCGGTATGTCGGCGGTGAGCAGCCGACCCTGCACAAGATGGGCGGGTCGGACTGGCAGAAGTCGAAGGCCCGGGCCCGCAAGGCCGTCCGGGAGATCGCCGCGCAGCTCATCCAGCTCTACGCTGCCCGCAAGGCGTCCAAGGGGCACTCGTTCGGCCCGGACACCCCGTGGCAGCGGGAACTGGAGGACGCCTTCCCCTGGCAGGAGACGCCGGACCAGCTCGCGGCGATCGAAGAGGTTAAACGGGACATGGAGCAGACCGTCCCGATGGACCGGCTGATCTGCGGCGATGTCGGCTACGGCAAGACCGAGATCGCCGTCCGGGCGGCGTTCAAGGCGATCCAGGACGGTCGGCAGGTGGCGGTGCTGGTGCCCACCACCCTGCTGGTGCAGCAGCACTACAACACCTTTGCCGAGCGGATGAGCCAGTTCCCGGCCACGATTCGCCAGCTGTCTCGGTTCCAGACGCCGAAGGAGGCCGAGCAGACCCTGGAGATGGCCGCCGCCGGCACCGCCGACATCGTCATCGGCACCCACCGGCTGCTTCAGGCGTCCGCCCGGTTTCGGTCCCTGGGGCTGGTCATCGTGGACGAGGAGCAGCGCTTCGGCGTCGAGCACAAGGAGCACCTCAAGTCGGTGCGGGCCTCGGTTGACGTGCTGAGCATGTCGGCCACCCCGATCCCCCGGACGCTGGAGATGGCGATCACCGGCATCCGGGAGATGTCCACCATCGCCACCCCACCGGAGGAACGGCACCCGGTGCTCACCGCGGTCGGGGCGTACGACGAGCGGCAGGTGGCCGCCGCCATCCACCGCGAGCTGCTCCGGGACGGCCAGGTCTTCTACCTGCACAACCGGGTGGAGTCGATCGAGCGCGCGGCGCGGCGGCTGCGGGAGTTGGTGCCCGAGGCGCGGGTCGCGGTGGCGCACGGACAGCTGGGTGAGGAGGCCCTGGAGCGGGTCATGGTCGGCTTCTGGGAGAAGGAGTTCGACGTCCTGATCTGCACCACGATCGTCGAGTCCGGCATCGACATCCCGAACGCCAACACCCTGATCGTCGAGCGGGCCGACCTGCTCGGCCTGGCCCAGCTACACCAGATTCGGGGCCGGGTCGGCCGGGGCCGGGAGCGGGCGTACGCGTACTTCCTCTATCCGTCGGACAAGCCGCTCACCGAGCACGCCCACGAGCGGTTGGCGACCATCGCCCAGCACACCGAGTTGGGTGCCGGCATGTACGTGGCGATGAAGGATCTGGAGATCCGGGGCGCCGGAAACCTGCTCGGCGGCGAGCAGTCCGGCCACATCGAGGGCGTCGGGTTTGACCTGTACGTGCGGATGGTGGGGGAGGCGGTGCAGGCCTTCAAGGGGGAGCGCCCGGAGGAGGAGCCGGAGATCAAGGTCGATCTGCCGGTGGATGCCCACCTGCCGCACGACTACGTCGGGGTGGAGCGGCTGCGCCTGGAGATGTACCGCAAGCTCGCCGAGGCCCGGGATGAGGAACGGCTGCGCGCGGTGGTCGC
Source organism: Salinispora tropica CNB-440 (assembly GCF_000016425.1). Classification (GTDB taxonomy): domain Bacteria; phylum Actinomycetota; class Actinomycetes; order Mycobacteriales; family Micromonosporaceae; genus Micromonospora; species Micromonospora tropica. The sequence continues at coordinate 992,912 of NC_009380.1, forward strand.
CGAGCTGACCGACCGCTACGGTGAGCCGCCCGCCCCCGTGCAGAACCTGGTGGCGGTGGCCCGGTTCCGGCTGCTCGCCCGGCACTACGGGCTCACCGACGTCAGCATGCAGGGGCGCAACATCCGGTTCGGCCCGTTGCCGCTACCGGACTCGAAGCAGCTGCGGCTCAAGCGCTATCACCCGGACGCGGTCTACAAGCAGGCGCTGGACCAGGTCAGCGTGCCCCGGCCGAGTACCCGGCGGGTCGGTGGCGAGCCCCTGCGCGACCAGGCGTTGCTGGAGTGGTGTGGGCAGCTCCTCGCCGACGTACTCGGCCCGCCCCCGGAGCTGGCCGCTGCCGCCGACTCAACGGCGCACGGTCGGCGGTGAGATGGCGCAGCGCCAGCCGGCGGGCACGGGGCGTGGGGGGCGTCTGATCCGGCGCTGCCGGCGTGAGAGAGTTGCCGTCATGCGTGCTCGCCGTCTTGTCGCCGCCGCCAGCCTGGTGGTCGGCCTCGTCGCCCTCAGTGGATGTCGTACCGAGCCGGGTGTCGCCGCGTACGTGGGTGACCAGAACATCACCGAGAACACCGTGGACAGCCTCCTCGACGAGCTGCGGGAGAGCAGCGCCTCGACGGAGACGCCCGAGCTCGGTGGGCCGGGCCCGCAGCTGCCGTCCCGGTCTGAGGTCGTCGGCACGTTGGTGCTCGGCGAGGTGTGTGACCAGGCCTCCGCTGACCAGGGATACCAGCCGCGGGAGCGGGTGGAGCCGGTTCAGGTCGCCGGTCAGCTCGGTCTGCCCCCGGAGTCCGAGTATGTGCGGCAGCTGGCCGCCCTCTACACCTGCCTCTCCGGGCTGCCGATGGGCGACTCGGTCGCGCCGACCGAGCAGGAGCTGGCGGAGGTGATCGCCGCCGGGCGGACGGCCGGAGTGATTCCTGCGGATACCCCGGACGACGTGGTCGCCGGTCAGCTCGACGGCCCGCAGCTGCGCGAGGGGCTGGCGAGCCGTCGGGTACTTGCTGAGGCTGCTGGGGAGTACGACGTCACGGTCAATCCCCGTTACCGGCCGCTGGAGTTCCCGGTGCTGAGCTTCTCTCCGGGTGTCGCGGCGGTGAGCGTGCTCCTGGGCGAGCCCGGTTCGGACGCGGTCACCGATGTCTCCAGCCCGGAGCCGCTGCCGCCCACCGGGGCGGACCAGGTGGCCTGAGCATGGCGGCGCGGATCATTCTGCTCGTCACCTCGCCGCGGCTGCCCGCCGGGCTGCTCACCGCAGCCGCGTGGGATGTCGTACGCCAGAATCCCGTGCTGGCCGGGGCGGAGAGCGAGGTGACGGCGGCGCTCCGGGCCGCGGGCGCCGAGGTGGTCGTTGTGGCCGGCCCAGCCGCCACCGCGTTGCTCGACACCGCCACCACCCGCGGTGGTGCGGTCTGGCTTGCCGGCCCGGCGGGTGACGAGTCGCTCGCCCGGGAGCTGGGCCTGCGCCTGGCCCGAGAACCGGGGCTCGCCGAGCTGGAGTTGCTGTACGGATCGTGGGATCCGCCCGGAGCACGGCTGCTCGACGCGGTGGCGGTGCTGGACCGGCTCGCGTCGCCCGGGGGCGACCCGTGGAAGCGGGCGCAGACCCACCGCAGCCTCGCCAGTTTCCTGGTGGAAGAGTGCTACGAGGCGTACGACGCGATCAGCGCCGGAGACACCGACGCGCTCCGCGAGGAGCTCGGGGACGTGTTGCTCCAGGTGGTTCTGCATGCTCGGCTCGCTGAGGAACTGCCCGAGGGCGAGCGGTGGAGCGTGGACGACGTGGCCGGGGGCCTGGTCGACAAGATGGTGCGGCGCAACCCGCACGTCTTCGCCGAGGAGCAGGCCGGCACCCTTGCCCAGATCGAGGAGAACTGGGAGCGGATCAAGCGGGCGGAGAAGGCACGCGGCTCGGTGCTGGACGGTATCGCCCTGAGTCAGCCCGCCCTCGCCCTGGCCGCCAAGATTCTGGAACGGGCCGGTCGGATCGGCCTGTCCGTCCCGCAGCCCGCGCCCGGCCCGGACGCCGACCCGGGGGACCGCCTCGGCGCGGAGCTGCTGCGGACCGTCGCCGAGGCCCGTGCCGCTGGTCTGGACCCGGAGGCGTCCCTCCGCCGCGTCGCCCTCGCCCACGCCGGGTCCGTCCGCGCCGCCGAGAGCGCTGCCGGCGGCGGCAGCTGAGGGCACTGGCCCGAGTCGCTCTTCGGGCAACGGGACGGTGTGACGTCAGCCGACGATCCGTTCGGCCGGCACCCGGTTAGGGTCGGGGACATGTTTGTCGAGCGCGCTGAGCGGATCATCGACGCGTTGCTGGAGAGCCGGCCGGGGTTGGCCGCCGCGGCCGGGGACCACCGGTACGACGACCGGTTGCCGGACTGGTCCACCGACCACGTGGCCGCGGACCGGGAGATGCTGCGTGAGGCTGGAGACGCTCTGGCCGAGGTGGACCCGGAATCCCTGCCGGTCGCGGAGTCGGTAGACCATGCTCTGCTCAGCGCGCTTGTCGACCGGGAGCTTTTCGAGTCGACCGAGATCCGGGCGCACGAGTGGGATCCGCTGTGCCACAACCCGGGCATGCTGCTGCACGCCCTGCTCGCCCGCCCATACGCCCCCGCCGAGGTGCGGCTGACCCACCTGGCGGGTCGGCTGGCCGCCGTACCGGACGCGCTGGCGACCGCACGTAGGACGCTGAGCGACATTCCACGCATCCACGCCGAGACGGCGGTGGGGCAGTTCCTCGGCACGGCCGCGCTGATCCGGGACCAGGTTCCGGTGCTGTTGGCCGAGGCGCCGACGCTGCGGGGCCGTGTCGAGCCGACAGCCCGCGCGGCGGCGACGGCCTGCGCCCAGTTCGCCGACTGGCTGCGGGCCGGGCCGGCCGCCACCGCGGAACCGGGCCGGGACCCCCGGCTCGGGCGGCGCCGCTGGGAGGCGCGGCTCTGGCACACACTGGACACCGAGCTGACCGCCGCTGAGGTGCAGCGCCGGGCCTGGGCCAACCTGGAGCGGGTGACCGAGGAGATCCGCGCGGCGGCCGCCGAGTTGGTCGGTGGTCCGACCGACGACGAGACGGTACGCCGGGCGCTGGACCTGCTCGCCGCCGAGCATCCGGATGACCACACCATCGTCGAGCTGGCCTCGGTCACCCTGGACGAGGCGACCGACTTCGTCCGGGCACACGATCTGGTCACGTTGGTCGACGATCCCTGTGTGATCCAGGAGATGCCCGAATTTGCGCGGGGTGTGGCGGTGGCGTACTGCGACTCACCGGGCGCGCTGGAGACGGCGAACGTGCCGACGTTCTACTGCATCGCGCCCACGCCTTCCGAGTGGCCGGCGCACCGGGTGGAGTCGTTCTACCGCGAGTACAACGACCACATGATCCGTAACCTGACCGTGCACGAGGCGATGCCGGGGCACTTCCTTCAGCTCGCCCACGCCCGCCGGTACGCCGGCGGCAGCCCGGTCCGCGCGGTCGCCCGGTCCGGCCCGTTCGTCGAGGGCTGGGCGGTCTACGCCGAGGAGGTGATGGTCCGAGCCGGTTTCGGCGGCCTTCCGGTCCGGTTACAGCAGTTGAAGATGCAGCTACGGATGACCCTCAATGCACTGCTCGACCAGTTGACCCACTGCGAGGAGCTGGCCGAGGCGGAGGCGATGGCGCTGCTGACCGGGCGGGGTTTCCAGGAGGAGGGTGAGGCGGCGGGCAAGTGGCGGCGGGCCCTGCTGACCTCGACGCAGCTCTCCACGTACTTCGTCGGGTACTCGGAGGTCGCCGAGATCGCGGCCGCCCGCCCGGTGGGGGTTTCGGTGCGGCGCTGGCACGACGGGATGCTCGCCCACGACTGCCCGCCACCCCGACATCTGCGTACCTTGCTCGGAATCTGACCCCGGCCTCCGGCTGGTCAGCCGGAGGCCGGGCGGCTGAGGCATCCTGGTTGAGGATGCTATGACCATCGATTCATGGGTGCCCTCACCCCAGGGGCTACCGTGGACAAGCTGATGACGTGGGCCGATCTCCATCAACCTCGCTGACCCCGTATCACCTGACGCCTTTCCGTTATAGGCGGAGGTGGCCCTGGAAGGGTCAATGCTCGTCGTAGTGATCCTCGTGCGCGAAGTGCCGGTGACCATGATGGATGTAGTCGAGGTGGTCGCCGTGCGGCACCGGGGAGTGACCGCAGCCGTCCCCGTGGACATGGTCGTGCTCCTCGGCGACTGTGTGCTCGCCTGACATGCACTCGTCGTAGTGATCGTCGTGCGCGCGGTGGACGTGCCCGTCATGAAGATAGTCGGTATGTCCGTTGTGTCGAATCGACACGTGACCGCACCTGTCGCCGTGACGGTGCTCGTGCGCCTCGGCGGGGCGGTGCTCCTCGGTGTTGCACTCGTCGTAGTGCCCGTCGTGCGCGTGGTGCAGGTGGCCGTCGTGCACGAAGTCCACGTGCCCGAGATGCTGCACGCTCGCGTGTCCGCAACCCGGCCCGTGGGTGTGGCTGTGCTCGCCGGTGTGCGTGCGGTGGATGGCGTCGGTGTTCATGTGATCCCCCCGAAGATTGCCTGCGTACCGACGGTACATGCACTAGTACGCATTTGTTTGGTGATCGGAAGACGATCTTGCCGTTTGTGGACTGCCGACCTACGCCGCGACCACGACGCCGCCCTCGGCGTCCTAACCCTGCCGTTCCGTCGTCGAAGGACACGTCGACCACCTCAAGGTGATCGGACAACGGATCTGTGGTTACACGAACCTTGACCCGCTCCACAGGTGGATCCTGCTGATCTGGCAGTGTCAGCCCGGGTCATGAAGAATCTGATGGCGGAGACGGCGACTCAGATTCGGGCGTGACGCGAGTCGGCCCCTGTGTGGGTATGAAAGCGAATATTTAGCACAAACCGGGCTAGGGTGACGCCGGGTTAAGCCTGCTGTCTACCACGTCGGCCTCCGCCGGCGGCTCGAAGATCGAGCCGTCCGCGGTCTCCCGGTAGCCGGTCAGCGTCGCGGTGACCAGTTCGCCGTCAAGGTAACCGGTGAAGCTGCCCAGTGCCCCCTCGGCGGTGATGCATGCGGAGAATTCGTCGGCCGGCCGGCGCACCTCGACGCAGGTCGCCTGCCGCCCGGCCAGGATGGTGTCGCTGCTGGTGATGGCGGACTCCGGGTCCAGGGCGGCGGCGGTCAGCAACTCCATCACCGCCGGCGGAGTGACCAGCCCCTGCCCCTTGGCCGCGGCGAAGACGGCCACCGCGGGCTTGGCCGGGTTGGCCGGTGGCGGTTCGAGCGTGCACGCCGTCCGCCCACCGGCGGTCTCGCACCGGGTCGTCGCCTCCTCGGTGGCGGTCAGTCGACCGGCCGTCCACCGGTACGTGGCGCGGGCCGGCTCCTGGTCCTGAGCGATGGTTGCTGTCCACCCGGACGCGAGTTGGTAGTCGGCCGTGTAGGTCCGGATCAGGGCCTCGTCCAGCCGGTACGCCAGGTTGTTGACCAGACCGGCGTGACTCATGGTCTGGCCGGCATCGTCGAGGCTTTGACAGCCGGTAACGGTGAGCGACGCGATGGCCGTAGCGGCGAGCAGGCGGAGTGGCGTCGAGGTGGCGGACATGACGACCAGCGTCGCTGATCGGGTCGAGCGCGCGCAAACTCCGCCCTAGGAGAATACGGGGACGTCGGGTGTGTCGCTGATTCAGATAGTCAGTGCCGGACGGCACGGCCAGGGATGCAACCGCCGGGTGCCGCGCCGCGCCCCATCGCCGCCCGATACGCTGCGTGCAACACCTTCCCAGCCGCACCGTCGCGGCGATGACCGATCGGCACACACACGAGGAGCGACTCAGTGGCAACCATCGAGGGAATCGTCGCCCGGGAGATTCTCGACTCACGGGGCAACCCGACCGTCGAGGTCGAAGTTGGGCTCGACGACGGTACGATCGCCCGTGCAGCAGTGCCCTCGGGCGCCTCCACCGGCGCCTTCGAGGCGGTCGAGCTGCGCGACGGTGAGAAGGACCGCTACCTCGGCAAGGGCGTTACCCAGGCGGTCTCGAACATTGAAGACAAGATCGTCGACGAGCTGATCGGGTACGAGGCCAGCGAGCAGCGGCTGATCGACCAGAAGATGCTCGACCTCGACGGTACGGACAACAAGAGCCAGCTGGGCGCCAACGCGATCCTGGGCGTCTCCCTGGCGGTGGCGAAGGCTGCCGCTAGCGCCGCTGAACTGAACCTCTTCCGTTACCTCGGTGGCCCGAACGCGCACCTGCTGCCGGTTCCGATGATGAACATTCTCAACGGTGGGGCGCACGCGGACTCCAACGTCGACATCCAGGAGTTCATGATCGCGCCGATCGGTGCGCCGACATTCCGTGAGGCTCTGCGTTCCGGCGCCGAGGTGTACCACGCGCTGAAGTCGGTGCTGAAGAAGAAGGATCTCGCCACCGGCCTCGGCGACGAGGGCGGCTTCGCGCCAAACCTACCGACCAACGCCGCCGCGCTGGACCTGATCTCGGAGGCGGTCGAGAAGGCGGGCTACCGGCTTGGCACGGACATCGTCTTCGCGCTCGATGTGGCGGCGACCGAGTTCTTCGAGAACGGCACCTACACCTTCGAGGGCGTCGAGAAGACCGCGGAGGAGATGAGCAGCTACTACACGAAGCTCGCCGACGCGTATCCGATCGTGTCGATCGAGGACCCGCTGGCCGAGGATGACTGGTCCGGTTGGCGGACGCTGACCGCCTCCGTCGGGGACCGGATCCAGATCGTCGGCGATGATCTGTTCGTCACGAACCCGCAGCGGATCGCCCGCGGTATCGCCGAGAACGCCGCCAACTCGGTCCTGGTGAAGGTCAACCAGATCGGTTCGCTCACCGAGACCCTGGACGCGGTGGACCTTGCCCACCGGGCCGGCTTCCGGTGCATGATGAGCCACCGTTCCGGCGAGACCGAGGACACCACCATCGCCGACCTGGCGGTCGCCACCGGCTGCGGTCAGATCAAGACTGGCGCACCGGCCCGCTCGGACCGGGTCGCAAAGTACAACCAGCTGCTGCGAATCGAGGAGGAGCTGGCTGACGCCGCGCGGTACGCCGGGTCGGGCGCGTTCCCGCGCTACCGTTCTGCCTGACGGACGCGCAACCTTCGGGGGAGGGCCAGAGGATGCAGCAGCGCCGTACGCCGGGCGGACAGCGTCCGGTCCGCCGGCCAGGTCGGGCCGGTCGATCGGGCGGTGCCCGGCCGGTCCGTGCGGGCGGTGTCCGCGCCGAGTCGCGGGCGACCGCCGGCCGGGTGCCGAGCGGTGTCCGGGGCGTCGACGGCGCCCGTTCGACGAACCGGCCCGCCGCTCGGCGGTCGGCCTCCGGGGGTGCGGTGAAGCGGCTCTCCGCACCCCGCCCCCGGCGGGGTGCGGGGCGGGCGACCGTGCTGGTTGCGGTGCTGATCGCCCTCGCTCTCGGCTACACCTACCCGGTCCGGGTCTACCTTGACCAGCAGGCTGACATCGCCCGGATGGAGGCCGCTCAGACGGCGCAGCGGGCGGAGATCGAGAGGCTTGCCGCCGAGGCCGCGAAGTGGCAGGACCCGAAGTACATTGAGGCCAAGGCGCGGGAACGCTTCTTCATGGGCCGCGACGGCGAGCAGCTGCTGATCGTGCTCTCCACCCCGGTAGAAGAGGCCGAGGCGGCGGATCAGCCCGCCGGGCCGGACGGCCCGGCCGGGGCCGACCGGTGGTACGACACGCTGTGGTCGAGCGTGACGGCCGCGGATCAGGAACGGCCCGGCGAGTGAGCGCTGCCACCGAACCAGGAAGGACACCGTGACAGTCGTACCACCGCAGGAGCCGGCGGCGTCCTCCGTGCCCTTGCCGCGGCGCGAGCCGGCCACGCCAGCCGACCTGGTCGCCGTGGCGGGTCAGCTCGGTCGCCCGCCCCGGGACACCCGGGCGGTGGCCCACCGCTGTCCGTGTGGCGTACCCGACGTGGTGGAGACGACACCGCGGCTCGCCGACGGCACGCCCTTCCCGACGTTGTTCTACCTGACCTGCCCCCGGGCGACGGCGGCCTGTAGCCGGCTGGAGTCAGCCGGGCTGATGAAGGAGATGGCCGACCGGCTCGTGGAGGATCCGGAGTTGGCCGCCCGCTACCGCGCCGCGCACGAGGACTACCTTCGGCGCCGGGAGGCGATCGGTCATGTGCCGGAGATCGCCGGAATCTCCGCCGGCGGGATGCCGGATCGGGTCAAGTGCCTGCACGTGCACCTCGGGCATGCGCTCGCGGCCGGTCCCGGTGTCAACCCGTTCGGGGACGAGGTGCTGAGGCTGGTCGAGCCGTGGTGGGCGGGGGGACCATGCGTGGCCGTGCCGGCGGACGAGTGAGATGACCGCTGCCGGCGGGATCGTGGTCCGTCGGGCCAGGACGGCGGACGTTCGGGGGATCCGACGGCTGATCGACACGTACGCCGACGGCCGGCGGCTACTCAGTAAGGCGACAGTGACTCTGTACGAGGATGTGCAGGAGTTCCGGGTCGCGGTGACACCCGCCGGAGACGTGGTTGGCTGTGGTGCCCTGCACGTCATGTGGGAGGACCTGGCCGAGATTCGGACGGTGGCGGTCGACCCGACCTGTCGGGGTGGCAGGATCGGGCACCGGATCGTGGGTGACCTGATCGACGTGGCCCGGGAGTTGGGTGTGGCGCGACTCTTCGTGCTCACCTTCGAGACTCGCTTCTTCGGTATGTTCGGGTTCACCGAGATCGACGGGGCGCCGGTGCCGTACTCGGTCTACGAACAGCTGCTGCGTTCCTACGACGAGGGTGTCGCGGAGTTTCTCGACCTGGAGCGGGTCAAGCCGAACACGCTCGGCAACACCCGAATGCTGCTGCGGCTCTGAGCGGGCCGTCCGGCCTGCCGTAGGGTTGCGGTCGTGACGACGCGTGCGGCCGCCATCGACTGCGGGACCAACTCGATTCGCCTGTTGGTCGCCGATCTGCCGGATCCGGGTGCCGGAACGGGCGCGCCGTTGGTCGAGCTGAGCCGCCGACTGGAGACTGTTCGGCTGGGCCAGGGCGTCGACCGCACCGGTCGGTTGGCCCCGGAGGCGATCGAGCGGACCCGGGTGGCGCTGGCGGAGTACGCCGCTGAGATCGAGAAGTTGGGCGCCGACCGAGTCCGGATGTGTGCCACGTCGGCCTCCCGGGATGCGGAGAACGCCGCCGACTTCCGCGACATGGTGGAGCGGACGCTGGGGGTCGCCCCGGAGGTGGTGACCGGGGATGAGGAGGCGCGACTGTCGTTCACCGGGGCAGTTCGTGGCCTGCCCGGCTCGATCCGGGAGCCGTACCTGGTGGTCGACATCGGCGGCGGTTCGACGGAGTTCGTCGTGGGCACCAGCACCGGTGGTGTGGAGGCGGCGATCTCAGTCGATGTCGGTTGTGTCCGGATGACCGAGCGGCATCTGCAGGGTGACCCACCGGAGCCCGCCGAGATCAGGGCTGCCGAGGCGGACATCGTGGCTGCCGTGGACCGGGCGCTCGCCGCGGTGCCTGGTCGGGAGGCCGCCTCGCTGGTCGGGCTCGCTGGCTCCGTCACCACGGTGGTCGCCATCGCCGAAGGGCTCACCGGATACGACCCGCAGCGTATCCAGCACGCCCGGGTGTCGTACCCGGCGGTGGCGGAGGTGACGGCTGACCTGCTGGTGGCGACCCGTACGCAGCGGCTGGCGATCCCGGTGATGCACCCGGGCCGGGCCGACGTGATCGGGGCGGGTGCCCTGGTGCTCCGGGTGATTATGGAGCGTGCGGGCAAGGATGCCGTGGTCGCCTCCGAACACGACATTCTGGACGGCATCTGCTACAGCCTGCAGCAGTAGATCGGGCATCTATCCTGCTGGCTGGCGCTGCCGGCTGGAGGTTCGGCAGCGTGGATCGGTTGACGCTACTGTGCATTGCACAGTACTGTCTTTCGTATGGACACCACACAGCTCTTGAAGGGCGTGCTGGACCTGGCTGTTCTCGCGGTGCTTCGGGAAGAGGACGGCTACGGCTACGACATTCTGCGTCGGTTGCGCGACGCTGGCCTGACGGAGGTGGGTGACGCCTCGGTCTACGGCACGTTGCGCCGTCTCTTCGCGGCGGGCTTGCTCACCACGTACGTGGTGCCCAGCGAGTCCGGGCCGCACCGCAAGTACTACTCGCTGAACGACACCGGGCGCGAGCAGTTCGCCCGCTCCGGCAAGCTTTGGCGCACGTTCGCCACCACCATGGACACGCTGCTCGACGATCGGGGGAGGGCGGCATGACCGTCACTGAGCAGGAGATACACGACTACGTCGCCCGGGTTCGGGGCGCCCTCGCCGACCTGCCACCGTCGGTACGAGACGAATTGACCGAGGACCTGTCGGAGCATCTCGCCGTGGTGGCCGCCGAGTCCGGCGGGTCGCTGGTCGAGCGGCTCGGTGCGCCGGAGGCGTACGCCGTCGAACTGCGCGTCGCGGCCGGTGTCGATGCCGGCCGTGGGGCGGCGGCGCATCGACTGACCGCGTACATCAGCCGGGCCCGCGCCCGCCTGAGCACGCTCGACCGGCAACTCGGCGCACCCCTCGGGTATCCGACGGTGCGGGCCTTCCTGCACCTGCTCGCCCCGGGCTGGTGGATTCTGCGCGGCTACCTTGCGGCGATGCTGCTGACCGTGATCAGCACCGGTAGCGACATCGGGGTGCTGCCCCGGTTCGCCGGTAGTCTGCAGCTCGGCCTGATGACCCTGGCGGCCCTGGTCGTCGCCTCGGTCATGCTCGGCCGCCGGCAGGCTCGGCTGTGGAACTGGCCACGAGGCCTGCTGGTCCTCGGCAACCTGGTGCTCGTCGGGTTCGGGCTGATGGGGTTGATCAACCTGGAAATCGGGCGCGGTGACGGCGACTTCTACGCCCCGATCTCAGTCGACAGTGAGTACGCCCACATCAGCGACGTCTTCGTGTACGACAGCGAGGGGCGGCTGGTGGAGTACGCGCGGCTGTTCGACCAGAACGGCGATCCGATCCGGCTCGGCTACCCAGAGTGCCCTGACCTGCAAAATCTGAATGGCAACGCCAATCCACTGCTGCGCGGCTACCCGTACTGCCCGGATGCGGCGCCGTTCGGTCCGCGGCCTACCTCCGACGCCTCCCCGCCGACCCTGCCCGCTCCACCCGGCACGGTCCAACAGGAGTCCGCTGCCCCACCGACCACGCCGGAGAACTCACCGACCACGCCGGAGAACTCACCGGCCACGCCGGAGAACCACCCGACCACGGCGGAGCCCGCGCTGTCGTCCGCGCCCACGCCGAGTGTCGCGCCTACCGGATGAGCGTTCCGGACGCGTCGGTCCCGAAGGTGGCTACCACCGCTCGCCGCGATGAAATGGCCGAAGGGACGAGTTCGGGCGGCCGCGAGAGCGCTGTTGATCGACTACGGTGTCGTCCGCCCCTTTAACCCCTGGAAGGAATACTCGTGCCGGAGCAGGTCGTACCACCCGCCCACCCCGATCTCCCCCAGCCGGCTGGCGCCCAGCCGCCGGCGGACGCAACCCCGGCCGGTGCCCCGGCCCCGGCTCCGGAGCCAGTTCGGAAGTCCGGTCGAAAGAAGGTGCTCGGCATTGTTGGTGCAATCGTCGCGTTCCTGGTGATCGCTGGCCTCAAGTTCGGTATCGGCACGGTGCTCAGTGGGACGGATGAGACCGCGGAAGCCAAGGCCGGTGACTGCATCGCCGAACTACCCACGACGATCGGCGACGAACTGGAGGAGGTCGACGGTGGCAAGGTCGTCGACTGCGCCTCCGCCGAGGCGACCTACAAGGTGGTCGGTCGAGCAGACGATCAGACCGAGGAGCAGGCCGCGTCCGGCGAGGCGTGTGACCAGTTCTTCCAGGAGAACGAGGAGTACTACGTCTTCAGCAACGTCATGCCGGGCAAGACGGGCTATCTGCTCTGCCTGACCACCAACTCCTGAGCGGTGTACGGGAGTAGGCGACGGCGGCGCGGTTGACCGCGCCGCCGTCGTCGTACCGGGGTCATCGACTGGTGTACGGGAGGTGAACGCCACTTCTCCGGCGTCTTCCCGGGGCCCGCGTGGCGTGGCAGGCTACCGGCACGTAGGACCACTGGGCGACCAGCCAACGATGACTGACCGCTAGGAGGACGGCCGATGGGCGAGATGGTGACGTACCGGTGCAACGGTGGTACGGGCGAGGGGTATCTCGTGGTACCACCCGGCGGTACGGCCAGCCCGGCCGTCATTGTGATCCAGGACTGGTGGGGTCTGGCATCACACGTCCGGGCGGTCGTCGACCGTTTCGCCGAGGCCGGCTTCGTCGCCCTCGCCCCGGATCTTCGGCACGGCGGGCCGGCCAACAAGCCGGACGAACCCCGGCAACTGCTCAACAGCGGGCAGTTGGACGCCGCCGCGGCGGATGTCGCCGCCGCGGCCGACTATCTCGCGGGACGGCCGGAGGTCGCCGGCAAGATTGGTTGCGTGGGCTTCCGCGCCGGGGCCAGCCTGGCGCTCTGGTCCATTGCCCGGACCGAGCGGATCGTGGCGACCTCGGCCTTCTACCCCCTGTTGCCCGGGGACGGGATGCGCCCGGAGCGGACGGACTACGCGGGTAAGGCCGCCGTCATCCACTGCTGTGAGGCCGACGGCACCTCGGTCGACCCGGGGGTGCAGCTCGTCCGTCGAGCCATCGAGACCGGTGGCGGCACCTGCCAGACCTACGACTACCCGGGCACCGCGCACGCCTTCTTCAACGAGGACCGGCCGGAGAACTTTGACCACCGGGCGGCTGCCCGGGCGTGGGCCCGCACCCTCGAACTCTTCCGGGCGAAGCTTGGCTGACGACGGAACGCCCAATCCCGGCGGCACGCCCGCCGGGATTGGGCGCGTGCAGCCGGTACGACCGGCCGCAGCCGGGTCACGTACCACCGGGCAGGTCACCGGGGAGGCGGCGGGGGCGGCCAGCCTCGCCGCACTCGATGCGGCGATCAGCGACTGCTTCGCCTGCCCCCGCCTTGTCGAGTGGCGGGAGGAGGTGGCCCGCACGCGACGCGCGGCCTTCCGGGAGCAGGAGTACTGGGGGCGCCCCGTGCCCGGCTTCGGCGACCCGACGGCCCGCATCGCCCTCCTCGGCCTCGCACCAGCCGCGCACGGTGGCAACCGGACCGGCCGGGTCTTCACCGGCGATCGTTCTGGCGATGTTCTCTTCGCCGCCCTGCACCGGGCCGGGCTGGCCAACCAGCCGACCAGCGTCGCCGCCGACGACGGGTTGACCCTGCGCCACACCCGGGTCTTCGCGGCGGTTCGCTGCGCGCCGCCAGGCAACAAGCCCACCCCGGGCGAGCGCGACACCTGCCAGCCGTGGCTGCACCGCGAGGTCGCGCTCCTTCGGCCGAACCTGCGGGTCGTGGTCGCGCTGGGCGCCTTCGCCTGGGCCGCGTGGTGGCCGACTCTGCACGGGGTGTACGGGATGCCCCCGCCCAGCCCGCGACCCGCCTTCACGCATGGGGCACACTGGTCCGGGAGCGCCGTACCGGATTTGCTGGGCTGCTACCACGTCAGCCAGCAGAACACCTTTACCGGGCGGCTGACACCAACGATGCTGGACGACGTGTTCGCCCGGGCGAAGCGACTGGCCGGGGTGGAGTAAGGGCTGCGGGGCAATGGGATGACGGACCGGACGCGCCGATCCGCGCCCTCGGCCCCGGGCGGCAGTGGTCTGCTGCGCCGCTGGTGGCCGGTGGCAGCGGTGCTGCTCCTGCTGGCCGCCGCCACCGCCGCGGCCGCGCACTCGTCGCTCGGAGCGAGCCGTATTCCGCCCGCGGCCGAGCAGCTGCCCCTCGTCCCGGAGTACCCGACGGCCGAGCCGGTCGCGTCGATCCCGGTGGAGCCACGCGACGCAGGCGAGCTGAACAGCCAGCAGCGCCCCGACTGGCTGCGAACCGCGGTCTTCGCGCTGCTCGGGCTGGCTGGGTTGGCCGTCACCGGCTTCCTTGCCTGGACGCTCCTGCACAGTGTGCTGCGCCGAAGCACTCGGCGCGGGCCCGTGGGCCGGGTCCCGCGCACCGCCGAAGGTACGGCCCGGGAGGTCGTCGCCGCGCTCGACGCCGGCCTGGTCGACCTCGACGACACCGGCACCGATCCGCGTACGGTTGTCATCGCCTGTTGGGTTCGCCTGGAGGAGGCCGCCGCCGGTGCCGGGGTGCGTCAGCTGACCGGCGACACCCCCACCGAGCTGGTGGTGCGCCTCCTACGAGGCGACCCGGTCGCCGGGGTACCCGCGATCGCCAGCGCCGACGTGCTGGCCGACTTCGCGCATGTCTACCGGGAGGCGCGCTACGCTACCCGGCCGGTGGACGAGCGAACCCGGGACCAGGCCCGGGCCGCGTTGCGCCGGCTCCGCGGGGAGCTGACCGCTCTGGCCGGCGTGAGTGGGGAGGAGCCGGCGTGACCGACCGACGGCTCCGGAGCGGGACCGAGGAGGTGTCGCGGTGAGCGGCACCAGCATCGATGACCTGCTCAGCGTGGAGGAGGAGCGACACCCGCAGCGGCACCCGCACCGGGGCTCGGCTCGCGGCCGACCGCTGCGGCTGTTGCTGCGTAACCTGGCTGGTGTCGCGGCCGTGGTCGTCGTTGTGGTCGTCGGTCTACGTGCGGTCGGGCTCCAGGCGTCGTTGCTGGTACTGGTCGCTGGCGTGCTCGCGCTCTTCGTGGTGCGCCAGGTCGTCCGCGCGCTCCGCCCACCACCTGCGTCGCCGGCCGTCCACCGGGCTCTGCGCGACCCGGCCGAGTTCCCGGGCAGTCGTGGTGAGCAGCACGACGCGCTCCGCGCGGCGATCAACAGTTGGGAGAAGCCGCTGGGCTGGGCGGCCACCCGGGCCGAGCGGTTCAACGGGACCATCCTGCCCCGACTCGGCGAGTTGGCCGACGAACGGATCCGGCTGCGGCACGGGGTGACCCGGGAGTCGGATCCCGTCCGTGCACGCGTACTGCTCGGTGATCGGCTGTCGACCTTCCTGGAGAATCCGCCTCGCCGCCCGCCGTCGCCGCGCGAGCTCGCGGCGATCGTCGCCGAACTGGAGAAACTGTGATGAACGACGTGGACCGGACGTTACCCGCCACGAAGGTCGGCCATCTTGCCCACACGGTGCTGGACGCAGTGGGTGAGGTCGTGGTCGGTAAGCGGGATGCGCTGGAGCTGGTCCTCGCCGGGATTCTGGCCGGCGGGCACGTGCTGCTCGAAGACCTGCCCGGGCTGGGGAAGACGCTGACCGCCCGGTCCTTCGCCCAGGCCCTCGGACTGGACTTCCGGCGCCTTCAGTTCACTCCGGACCTGCTGCCCGCCGATGTCACCGGCTCATTCCTCTACGACCAGCGCAGCGGCGACTTCGCGTTCCGCGCCGGGCCGGTCTTCACCAACCTGCTCCTCGCCGACGAGATCAATCGCACTCCGCCGAAGACCCAGTCGGCGCTACTGGAGGCGATGCAGGAGAAACAGGTCTCGGTGGAAGGCGTCACCTACCGGCTCGACGAACCGTTCCATGTGCTCGCGACCGCCAACCCGGTCGAGTACGAGGGCACGTACCCGTTGCCGGAGGCCCAGCTGGACCGCTTTCTGCTGCGGGTCTCCTTCGGATATCCCGACCCCGGCGAGGAGTGGGAGGTGCTGCGCCGCCGTATCTCCCGCCGTCGCGAGGAGGCGGAGATCAAGCCGGTTGTGAACGCCGCGACCCTGCGCGCGATGCAGGCCGCGCTGGAGGACGTGGTGGTGGAGGACTCGATCGGCCGATACCTGGTCGCGCTTGCCGCGGCTACCCGGGAGCACCCCTCGGTGTTGGTCGGTGCTTCCCCGCGCGGCTCGCTGGCGCTGCTGCTGCTGGCCCGGGTCCGAGCCGTGATGGCCGGGCGGGACTACGTGGTGCCGGAGGATGTCAAGGAGGTGGCGGTACCGGCGCTGGCGCACCGGATCACGCTTCGTCCGGAGCTGTGGCTGCGTCGGGTCGCTCCGGCAGTCATCGTTGACGAGGTGCTGGCGGCCACCCCGGCTCCGGCCAGCGGCGCGTTGCCCAGCTACGCCTCCGGCCTGCCCGTCCGCTGATGACCTCGTCCACCGTGCCGCCGCACCTGGCGCAACCGCCGGAGCAGACCGCTGGCTGGACGCCGACCTGGGCGCTCGGTCGGGCGGTGCTTCTGACCGGTCTGCTCCTGATCGCCGGCGTGCTGTTCGGGCGGGTTGACCTGGTCGTGTTGGCCGCCCCGTTCGCGATCGGCACCGCGTACGCCCTGCGCCGCCGGCCCGCCGCGTTGCCGCAGGTCCAGATCGCCGCCGAGGGGAACCAGGTGGAGGGGGGCGAGCTGTCTGGGCAGGTCACCGTCGGCAACCCGGAATCGGTCGACTACGACCTCGCGCTGTTGCAGAGCCGCGCGTCGCGCTGGTTGCAGGTCGAGCGGGTGACCATCGCCGGAACGGCGGCGACTCGCGCCGCGTCGCACGGCGGACAACCGGTCGTCGACCGTCCCTTGGCGACCACCGTGCCGGCTGATGCGCTGGTCGAGGTGGATCTCTATGGCACCGTGCGCCGCTGGGGACGGCACCCGCTGGGGCCCGTCGGGGTCCAGGCCTGCGCCGCGCTCGGCTTACTGGTCTCCCGCCCGGTGGTGGCCGAGGCGGTCCCGGTCAGCACCTACCCGGTGACTGAACCCTTCGATGCGGTAGAGGCGATGCCCCGCGCGGCGGGCCTGGTCGGCGCGCACCACTCGCGCCGCCCCGGCGAAGGTGGTGAGCTGGCCGGTGTACGGGTCTTCGCGCCCGGTGACCGGCTGCGTCGGGTTGACTGGCGGGTCTCGCTGCGGGCTCGGCAGCTGCACGTCGCGGCCACCCTCTCCGACCGGGACGCTGAGGTGGTGCTGCTGCTCGACGTGCTCGCCGAGGCGGGCCGCTCCGGCGGCGTCGGGGGCACGGCCTCGGTGCTGGACACGACGGTCCGAGCCGCTGCGGCGATCGCGGAGCACTACCTACACCGCGGGGACCGGGTGTCGATGCTGGAGTACGGTCCGGCCGGCCGTCGGCTACGTCCCGCCACGGGCCGCCGCCACTACCTGACCGTGCTGGAGTGGTTGCTCGACGTGCATCCCCAGCCCTCCCCGCACGAGCCGTACGACTCGGTCTTTGGACCGCAGCTGCTCTCGTCGGATGCGTTGGTGGTGGTGCTCACGCCGTTGCTGGACGAACGATCCGCGCAGATGTTGGCCCGGCTGGCCTGGTCGGGGCGCTTCGTCGTGGCGGTGGACACCCTCCCCGATGATCTGGCCCCGTCGCGGGAGCGGCGTTGGTCGGAGGTGGCGCATCGGCTGTGGCGACTGGATCGGGACACGATGCTGTGCCAGTTGCGGGAACACGGAGTGCCGGTGGTGCGGTGGGCCGGCGCGGGCAGCCTGGACGAGGTGCTGCGGGACGTGGTCCGGCTCGCGGCTGCTCCGAGAGCAGGGGCCCGGTGAGCCGGCGGGCCGGGGTCGAGGGCGGGTGGCGATGAGCGCTGTGGCCGTTCGGATCCGCGCGGCGCGCCGCGCGGTGACCCGGATCACGCTGCTGCCGTTGCTGCTCCGGGCGGGAATCTTCCTCAGTGCGCTGGCCGGGTTGCTGCTCGCGTACCCGGTGGAGGTCCTGCGGGGTCAGCTGCTGCTGGTGGCGCCGGTGGTGGCGCTGCTGCCGGCGGTGGGGCCACGGCGGATCTGGCCGACCGTCGTCGCCCTGGTGACGGTGGGCGGGTGGGTGTTGGCCATCGATGGCTACGATCGGCCGGTCGCGCTCTGGCGGTTGCTTGCCGTGGCGGCGGCACTCTATCTCAACCACACCCTGTGCGCGCTCGTGGCCGTGGTGCCGTACGACGCGGTGGTGGATCCGGCCCTGGTTCTGCGCTGGCTGCTTCGGGCGGTCGCCGTGTTGCTCGGCACGATGGTGCTGGGTGTGCTCCTGGTTGAGCTGGCCGGGATTGGCGGAGAACAGGGACTACTCGTGGTGACAATGGCCGGGCTGGTAGTAGCGGTGCTGGTGCCGGCGTTGCTGGGGTGGCTACTACGTCGGCGCTGACGGTGGTATGTCCGGATTCGGTGGGTCACGGGCTTGTGTTGAGTCACACCCGGCTCTCTGGACGGGGGATTTGCCGAGTCGGCGGGGAAAGATAGTGGGGTGAATCCGAAGCGGATCCTTGTGGTGGGTGCCGGACACGTCGGGCTCTATGCGGCGCTGCGGCTGTC
Organism: Salinispora tropica CNB-440; assembly: GCF_000016425.1. Lineage (GTDB taxonomy): Bacteria > Actinomycetota > Actinomycetes > Mycobacteriales > Micromonosporaceae > Micromonospora > Micromonospora tropica. The sequence continues at coordinate 1,011,169 of NC_009380.1, forward strand.
GAAGAGGCTCGGCGCGCGGGAGGCCGAGGTTATCGTGGTCGACCCCCAGCCCCACATGACCTATCAGCCGTTCCTCCCGGAGGCGGCGGCGGGCAGCATCTCGCCCCGGCACTCCGTGGTGCCGTTGCGGCGGGAGCTGCGCAGGTGCACCGTCGTCGTGGGCGCGGTCACCCAGATCGACCACGCCGCCAAGACCGCGTCGGTCCAGCCCATCGTCGGTCCGACCCGCGAGATCCGGTACGACCAGGTGATCATCGCCCCCGGCTCGGTCTCCCGGACCCTGCCGATTCCCGGGCTGCACGAGTGCGGCATCGGCTTCAAGACCATCGGTGAGGCGATCTACCTGCGCAACCATGTGCTGGACCGGCTCGATGTCGCCGCCGCCACGCAGGACTCGGCGCTTCGCCGGCGGGCCCTGACGTTCGTCTTCGTCGGCGGCGGTTACGCCGGCATCGAGGCGCTCGCCGAGATGGAGGACATGACCCGGGCTGCGCTGCGGTACTACCCGGAGCTGAGCCCGGACGACATGCGGTGGGTGCTCGTCGAGGCGACGCAGCGGGTGCTGCCCGAGGTCGATCCGGACATGGGTGCCTACACGGTGCAGCAGCTCCTCCGGCGCAGCATGGACATTCGGTTGGGGACCCGGCTGGAGTCCTGCGTTGACGGGCTGGTGAAGCTCTCCGACGGGGACAGCTTCCCGGCCGACACGATTGTGTGGACGGCTGGCGTGAAGCCGTCGCCGATGCTGGATGCCACCGACTTCCCCCGCGACGAGCGGGGGCGGATCACCTGTGAGCCCACGCTGCAGGTTGTTGCCGGCGATCAGGTGGTGGCAGGGGCCTGGAGCGCCGGGGACTGCGCCGCGGTGCCGGATCTGACGAAGGAGCCCGGCAGCTACTGCTCGCCGAGCGCCCAGCACGCGGTACGTCAGGCGAACCGGATGGCCGACAACATCGTCAACGTCCTCCGGGGCCTGGAGCCGGTTCCCTACCAGCACCGGCACGCCGGCAGCGTCGCCAGCCTCGGCCTGTACAAGGGGGTCGCGCAGGTGTATGGGATCAAGATGAAGGGCCTGCCCGCCTGGTTCATGCACCGGACCTACCACATGAGCCGGATCCCTTCGCTGAACCGAAAGGTCCGGGTGGTCGCGGACTGGACGTTGGCGTTCTTCCTCAAGCGTGAGGTTGTCGCTCTCGGCCAGCTGCACGATCCGCGCGAGGAGTTCGCCGAGGCGTCCCAGCCGGTCAGCGCCCGCTAGCAGGGGTGCAGGGGTTCGGCCGGAGGCAGGGGCGTGGCACCGCGACGCGCCCGGCGAAGCCCGGGCGAGCGGTACTGCGGGTACGTCTGCTGGCCGAAGACCGGCTACGGTGGCACTGCACCGTTGCGTGTCGGCGCGTCGGTGTCACCCGCCCGGGTGGTGGAATGGCAGACACGGCCGCCTTAAAAGCGGCTGCCGCAAGGCATGCGGGTTCGATCCCCGCCCCGGGCACCTGCGGCCAGCCGCCGTCGGAGCATCGCCACACGGTGCGATCTCCACGAAGCCCATCGGCCGTTTATCCTTGATGCTGCACGTTGACGTGCAACAACCCCCTGAGGGAGGCCTGACAGTGAAGACCTCGAACCCGGTGCTCGCCCGGCTCGGCCAGGCGGCCGAGCGTGAGCGGGCCACCGGGTACGCCCCGACCGGGCCGTACGGACAGCCCGGCTACCCCCAGCAGTACCCGACGCAGGCCGGTTACCCGGCCGCGCCGCCGACCGTCAACACCATGACGGTGGACGACGTGGTGGTGAAGACCGTCAGCCTACTCGGCATCCTCGGCGTGGTCGCCGCCGCCGCGTGGGTGATGATCCCAGATGCGCTGCTCGGCGTCGCGTGGATGGGCGCCGCGATGGTCGGCCTGGTGCTCGGCCTGATCATTTCGTTCTCGCGGATGGCGAACCCGGCGTTGGTCGTCACGTACGCCGTCGTCGAAGGTGTGCTTGTTGGTGCCGTCAGCAAGTACTTCGAGACGCTTTACGACGGCATTGTGCTTCAGGCGGTCGTGGCCACCTTCGGCGTCTTCTTCCTGATGGCGATGCTCTACCGGGCCAAGGCCATCCGGGCCACCCCGAAGTTCGTCAAGGGCATGGTCGCGGTGATGGCCGGTCTCTTCGCGGTCATCATGATCAACTTGGTGTTGTCGCTCTTCGGCGTCAACACCGGGCTGCGGGACGGTAGCCCGCTGGCGATCGGGTTCAGCCTCGTTGTCATCGTCGTCGCGGCGCTCAGCTTCGTGTTGAGCTTCAAGGAGGTCGAGGACGGCGTCCGCATGGGGCTGCCGCAGCGTTACTCCTGGGTCGCCGCCTTCGGCATCCTGGTGAGCCTCATCTGGCTTTACATTGAGATTCTTCGACTGTTGAGTTACTTCCAGGGCGACGACTGATCGCTCGCTGAAACGACGATGCCCGGCCCGCTCCCGGAGCCGGGCATCGTCGTTTCCCCGGGCGATCGTGGGCCGGCTGCTCCGCGTGGCTCGCAGCCCGGCGGCGACGAAGCTGGTCCGGCGTAGACTCGGCGGCGTGGACCAGGCCGGGGACTTGAGGCGGACGGTGGAGTTGATCGTGCGGCAGGTGGGGCACTGGCAACAGCCACGGTGGGCCGCCAGTGCCGCCGGCGGAAACGTCTCCCGAGCCGACCTCGTGCACCAGCTCGTGCAGGAGCTCGCGAACCTGGCCGCCGACGCCGAGGCGCAGCCGCGCCGAGCCGTGCCCCGACTCGGCCACGACCTCGCCCTGCCGGACCAACTGCGGGTGGTGGCGGCCGATCTGCTTGCCGCGACAGCGTCGGACGCGGCGCTCGCGCGGGCCGCCAGCCAGGTTGCGGCGACTCGCGCGGCCCTCTGACGGCCATCAGCGGAGCCGGCCCCGCTGTGAGCCGGCTCCCGCAACCCTCAGTTCAAACGTTCGATCACCATGGCCATGCCCTGGCCGCCGCCGACGCACATCGTCTCCAGGCCGATCGTCGCGTCGTTCCACTGTAGGGCGTTGAGCAGGGTGCCGGTGATCCGGGCGCCGGTCATACCGAACGGGTGACCGACGGCGATGGCGCCGCCCATCACGTTCAGCTTCTCCTCCGCTATGCCCAACTGCCGGTAGGAGGGGATCACCTGCGCGGCGAAGGCCTCATTGATCTCCACCAGGTCCACGTCGTCGATGGTCATACCAGCCCGCTTCAGGGCCTGCTTCGACGCCTCGACCGGGCCGAGCCCCATGATCTCCGGAGAGAGCGCGGTCACGCCGGTCGAGACGATTCGCGCCAGGGGGGTGACCCCGAGTTCACTCGCCCGCTGCGCGCTCATGACTACTACGGCAGCGGCGCCGTCGTTCAGCGGGCAGCAGTTGCCGGCGGTGATCCGCCCGTCGGGTCGGAAGACCGGATTCAGCTGGGAGACGGCGGAGAGGGTGACACCGGGCCGGGGGCCGTCGTCGGAGCTGACCACGGTGCCGTCCGGGGTGGTCACCGGGGTGATCTCCCGAGCCCAGAACCCGTCAGCGATCGCCTGCTCGGCGCGGTTCTGGCTGCGTACGCCGAATTCGTCCATCTCGGCCCGGGTGACGCCGTGGACCTGGGCCAGGTTCTCCGCGGTCTGCCCCATGGCCAGGTAGATGTCGGGCAGGTCCCCGGAGTCACGCGGGTCCGTCCACACCTCGGCCCCGCCCTTTGCACGCGCCGTCGAACGCTCCTGCGCGGCGCTGAAGCGGGGATTCTCCCAGCCCCCGCCGACCAGCGCCTGCGCCTCCGGCGGCAGCCCGTCCGAGGTGCCGCGGGCGTACCGGGAGACGGTCTCGACGCCGGCGGAGACGAAGATGTCACCCTCGCCTGCCCGGATCGCGTGCATGGCCATCCGCGTGGTCTGTAGTGAGGAGGCGCAGTAGCGGGTCAGGGTGGCTCCGGGCAGGTCGTCGTGCCCCATCAGGGTGGCGACCACGCGGGCCAGGTTGAAGCCCTGCTCACCGCCGGGCAAACCACAGCCCAGGTACAGATCGTCGATCTCGCTCCGGTCGAGCTGGGGGATCTTGTCGAGGGCGGCCTGCACGATGGTGGCGGTGAGGTCATCCGGTCGGACCTCGCGCAGGGACCCCTTGTGGGCCCGGCCGATGGGGGAGCGGGCGGTGGCGACGATGACAGCATCGCGGGACGACTCAATCGGCATGGGCCAAACCTAACCGGTCAGTAACATCGATGGAAGCCGTGCCTGATCCGGAAATGTCACCGCGGCCGGCCATGTCGAGCCGCCATCGTCGCGGCAGCGGCCACCGCCGGGAAGAGAGCGTGCGCCCACACCCGGTACCCGTCGGCAGACGGGTGGAAGCCGTCGTGGCAGAACGTGCCGACGTCGGCACGGAAGACCGGACCGGCCTCAGTGGCGAGATCCACCACCGTCCCGCCGGCGGTGAGTACCGCGAGGGTCTGGGCGCGGGCCATCCGCCGACCGGACCAGCCGACCAGATGTCGCAGCGGGGGCGCGATCGCGCGTACCGCCCCGAGGTCGGGACAGGTCCCGACCACGACCTCGACCCGCGCCTCACGAAGCCGGCGTACCGTGGCCCCGAGGCAGGCGGCGGCGTCGGCCGATCGACGGAGGGTGGTGGCGTCGTTCGCGCCGATCAGGATCACGGCCACATCCGGTCGCTCCCCGAGTAGCGCCCGAGCGACCTGGGTGGCCAGATCGGCGGAGCGGGAGCCCGAGACGCCCACGCTGGAGAGGTGGACCAGCTGTCCGGCCGGCCCTTCGGCGAGCAGGTAGGCAAGCTGCCCACCAACGGTCTCCGCCAGCCGGCTCACGCCGACCCCGAGCGCGGACGAGTCCCCGAGAAGCACGAGCCGCAGCGGGGAGGCGTCGGACCGGCCGACCGTGGCCCGCAGGGCCAGGCCGAGTTCAGGTTGGGCATATCGCCGATGTCGGGCGGCGAAGGCCTGCCCGGTCAGGAGGGCGGCACCCCCCACCGCCGCAGCAACGAAGCAGACGGCCGTAGCGCGCCCGAGCCAGCGGGTGAAGCCCGGGAGGAAACGGTCGGTCACGGTGTCACCGCCCCGTGCTCATTGCTCCGCTCCTGCATGCCATCCCCTCCACTGTGGGGTGAGTCCACGGCCGGGTCGGACTGGGTCACGGCACCAAAGAAGGCCCGTCGGCGCAGCTGCGCCCACCGGCCCGCCGGACCGCGATCGTGGCCCCGAACCTGGGCGCCGCTGACCTCGGTCCCCGCGTGCCGTGCCGCCTCCTGGGCGGCCTCCGGCAGCGACCGTACGCCTCGGACCCGCGATGGCGCAGCCCCCCGCTCCGGCCCTGCCCCGAGAGCGGAGAGGACGGTCGGCAGCAGCGCGGCGGCGGCCATTGCGTAGCCCTCGGCCGACGGGTGGAATCGATCCCACGCGAACATCCGGGCCGGCTCGGCCGTGAACCGGGGACCGAGCAGGTCGCCGAGGGAGACCGTCGCGCCACCGGCCTCCACCACGGCGACCGTCTGGGCAGCCGCGAGCTGGCGACTCCATCGGCGGGCCAGCCAGCGCAGTGGCGGCTGGATGGGGCGGATCGCCCCCAGGTCCGGGCACGTGCCGACGACTACTGCACAGCCAGCGGCGCGAAGCGTGGTGACCGCCTCGATCAGGTATCGCACCGCCACGGCGGGCGGGGTGCGGTTGGTGACGTCGTTACCGCCAATCAGGATGACGGCGACGTCGGGTCGGGCTTCGAGAGCCGCCTCGACCTGGTACCGCAGCACGGCGGAGAGCGCCCCCACCACCGCGAACCGGTGCAGCCGGACCGGTCGGTGCAGCCGGCGGGAGACCCCGGTGGCGAGCAGCGCCCCCGGTGTTTCGCGGCGACGGTGCACGCCGTAGCCGGCAGCGCACGAGTCCCCCAGTATGACCATGGTGACCGCTGGGCCGGGTAGTTTCGCCCCGTAGACTCCATCGCAGCGCGGCGGCGGCGCCTCCGCCGGGGGGATGCTCCGTCGTGCCTGCCGGGCCTGACCGATCAGGACACCGCCGGCGGTCGCGGCGGCGGCGGCCGTGGCACCCGCGCCGATCACCACCAGCCGAGTGACGCGCCAGGCAGCCCGCCAGCGCGGATCAGCCGGGACAACGGAATCAGCGACCCCCATGCACCGACATTACGCGAACCCCGCCCGTGGATACCGTAGCCGTGACGGCTCCCCGCGGCCGGGGACCGCTACCGGGCCGGCTTGTACCGGGGCGGCACGCTGGCGTACGGGAAGGAGTGAGCAGATGGGGAAGACACTGCACCGACGGGCGGCGTTTCTCGCGTTGGCCCGAGCACTCGCGGTCGGCGTACGAGGTGGGCCGGGGCTCGGGGCACGCGTGGCGGCCCTGCCTCGGATGATCCTGGCGACCATCCGGGGACGATACGACGGCGGCCTTCGGCTGGCGCTGATGACCGCCGCTACGGCGTACATCGTCTCGCCGGTCGACCTGCTGCCGGAGCTCGGGCTGGCGCTTCTGGGGCTGGCCGACGACGCGGTCATGGTCACCTGGCTCGCCGGGAGCGTACTCGCCGAGACCGAGCGGTTCCTGGAGTGGGAGGCGCGCCAGGCTTCGGTCGTCCCGGGCGAGATGGCGGGCTGACGGGACGTAGGCTGAGCGCGAGTTCCGTATTCGTCTGCCCGGCCGCCCATCCGGCGGCACCGGAGGAGAAGGGCACAACCAGGTGCAGTACTACGACAACGTCGTCGAGTTGATCGGGAATACCCCGCTGGTACGCCTGCGCAACGTGACCGAGGGCATCCAGGCCACCGTTCTGGTGAAGGTGGAGTACCTCAATCCCGGCGGGTCGGTCAAGGATCGGATCGCCCTGCGCATGGTGGAGGACGCCGAGCAGGCGGGGATCCTTCGGCCGGGCGGCACGATCGTCGAGCCGACCAGCGGAAACACCGGGGTCGGGCTGGCGTTGGTGGCCCAGCTCAAGGGCTATCGGTGCGTCTTCGTCTGCCCGGACAAGGTCAGCCAGGACAAGCAGGACGTGCTGCGTGCCTACGGCGCCGAGGTGGTCGTCTGCCCGACCGCTGTCCCGCCCGCGGACCCACGGTCCTACTACAACGTCTCCGATCGCCTGGCCCGGGAGATCCCCGGCGCCTGGAAGCCCAACCAGTACGCGCACCCGGCGAACCCCCGCTCCCACTACGAAACCACCGGGCCGGAGCTGTGGGCGCAGACCGAGGGCCGGATCACCCATTTCGTCGCGGGTGTCGGCACCGGTGGCACGATCTCCGGTATCGGCCGCTACCTGAAGGAGATGTCCGGGGGGCAGGTCAAGGTGATCGGCGCTGACCCGGAGGGCTCGGTCTACTCCGGTGGCACCGGGCGGCCGTACCTGGTCGAGGGGGTCGGCGAGGATTTCTGGCCGGAGACCTACGACCGGGAGATCGCCGACGGGATCGTCGAGGTCTCCGACAAGGCGTCGTTCGAGATGACCCGCCGGCTGGCCCGGACCGAGGGTCTGCTGGTCGGCGGCTCCTGCGGAATGGCGGTCGTCGCGGGGCTGGAGGTGGCGCGTGCGGCCGGCCCGGAGGACGTGGTCGTGGTGCTTCTGCCGGACGGGGGGCGCGGCTACCTGTCCAAGATTTTCAACGATTCGTGGATGGCCCGGTACGGTTTCCTGGACAATTCCGGCAGCGAGCCGACCATCGCCGAGACGCTCGCCGGCAAGCCGGGTGGGTTGCCGGAGCTGGTGCACGTGCACCCGACCGAGACGGTCCGCGACGCGATCGACTACCTGCGCGAGTACGGCGTATCCCAGCTTCCGGTACTGAAGGCCGAACCGCCGGTGGTCACCGGCGAGGTGGCCGGGTCGATCGTGGAGCGGGACCTGCTCGACGCGCTCTTCACCGGTCAGGCGCAGTTGCACGACACCATCGAGCGGCACATGGCCGCGCCGCTACCGATGATCGGTGGCGGGCAGCCGGTCAGCGAGGCGGTGGCTCTGTTGGAGAAGTCCGACGCCGCGCTGGTGCTGATCGATGGCAAACCGAAGGGGGTTCTCACCCGACAGGATCTCCTCGCTCACCTCGGCGCCCGCTGACCGGTGCTGCTCGTTCCGCAGGGCCCTCGCCGACCCGGGCGTGGGGGAGGGCCCTGCCGGACACCTCGCCCCACCGGAGCTACAGCTCCCGCCGGTAGCGGAGCAGCACGGCGGGGGTCGAGCCGATCAGAACCTGTTGGGTGGCGCCGGTCGGCCGCCATCCCCCCTGCTCGTAGAAGCGGCGGGCCGGTCCGTTCTGCTGCAACACCCACAGCGCCGCGGCTCGCCACCCTCGGGAGCGCATCTCGCCCAGTGCGTCGGCCATCAACATCCGGCCCAGCCCACGGCCCCGCTCCGCCGGTTCCAGGTGGACCGCGTGGAGCAGCCCGGTGGTGGGGTCCCCCTGGTCGTCCGGGCCGAGGTAGCTGAAGCCGACCAACTGGCCGTCCCGTTCCGCCACGGTCAACACGTGGTCGGCGCACTCGTGGCTCCAGCGTTCCTGCCAGTACTGCCCCAGCGCCGCCTGGGTCGGCTCGGTCAGCGTCTCGGTGGTCAGGAAGGGGGCGTAGGCGGCGACCCGGGAACGTTGGTGCAGCGCCCCGACCTCGATCAGGTCGTCCGACCTTCCAGGGCGGAGCGTGACGGTCATCGTGCCGAGAGTACCCGCCGGGGCGGGACCTGCACGGTCGTCAGGTCCTCGGCGACCACCAGATCACCCGCGAAGTGCTCCCGGGCCTCGGCTACGAAGCGGCTCAGGTCCGGGTAACGCTGGGAGAAGTGGGTGAGTACGAGGCGGCGTACCCCGCACTCGGTGGCGACCTGCGCCGCCTGCCCCGCGGTGAGGTGCCCAACCTCGGCGGCGAGCGCGGACTCCGAGGCCAGGAAGGTGGCCTCGATGACCAGGAGGTCGGCGTTGTCGGCGAGAGCGTACACCGCGTCGCAGAGGCCGGTGTCCATGACGAACGCGAACCGCTGGCCCGGTCGCGGCGCACTCACCTGCTCCCGGGTGACACGGTGTCCCGCCACATCGAGGTGGCCGACGCGCAGCAGCTCGCCAATGGCCGGGCCGGCGATACCGTGGGCGGAGAGCCGCTCCGGCAGCATCCGGTGTCCGTCCGGCTCGATGAGCCGGTACCCGTACGTCTCGACGGGGTGCCGGAGTCGGCGGGCCTCCAGCGTGCCGCCGCGGATCGCGACCTGCTGCCCGTCCGCGTCAATCGGTGCGACGTCCAGCTCGGCGGTCTCGTGGAAACTCGACGCGTGCCGCAGCCGGTTGAAGTAGTCGGTGCCACCGGCCGGAAAGTGGACCGCGACCGGGTGGGGCACCCGGTCGAGGGAGAGCCGCTGGATGGTGCCGGGAAGCCCGAGGCAGTGGTCGCCGTGGAAGTGCGTGACACAGATCCGGGTCAGGTCGGTGGCGGTCACCGTGCTGTACAGCAGCTGCCGTTGGCTGCCCTCACCCGGGTCGAAGAGGATTACCTCGTCGTCCCAGCGCAGGACGTACCCGTTGTGGTTTCGGGTGCGGGTCGGCGTCTGGCTGGCCGTTCCGAGCACCACCAGTTCGCGCATCGACACGCCGCCCTCCCGACTGAACTGACCGTCTGGACTGCCCCGGCTCGGTCCTCGGCACGACGGACAGCATCGGCGCTGCCGGGGATAGAACGACCCCCGGGGCTTCCGCGCTGACGCGCGGGCCGGCTGGACTGGGCCGGCACCCCGGGGGTCGGGTGGCTGTCATGGATTCGCCGCACCGCTGCCACACGGTCTCGACGACTCTAACTGCCCACCTGGCAGGGTGGACGACTGTCGAGGACAGCGGCTAGCGGGCAGCCACCTCACGAGTCCGATTGCTATACAAGTCTGGACCACCTCCTTTCCCGTGTACCGTCACGCTATCCACAGCGCCGCGCCCGGGGCAACGGATTTCGATCACAAGCCGGCGGGATGCGAATCAGATTCGCGGGAGCCGTCGGGTGTTGGCCGTCCTCAGGTGAGGTCGTGCAGCCCGATCGGACCCTCGCGCGGTCCGTCCTCCTGCGCGGGTTGCACGGCCAGCGACGGAAAATTGACAAGTTCACCGGCCGGCTCCGCGTCCCACTCCGGGAAAACCAGGTCGCTCTGGAGATAGAGGCAGAGCAGCTGGGTCAGGTGGCGCAGCCCGTCCAGGTGGGTGCGCTCATGGCCGTGGGTGGCATCGACCCCGAACCCGAGCAGCGCGACCCGGGCGTGCGCACCGGCCTCGACCGCCGCCGCGACATCTGAACGGTAGTTGTCAAAGACATCGCGGACCAGGTCGACGTCGTTCTCGCGGGCGATCGCCGCCAGGTTGCGGGTCAGGTGGTAGTCGAACGGGCCCACCCCGTCGCCCATCGCCAGGGTCGCCGCGTCCTCCCGGGACTGCTGTCCGGGCGCTACCACGGCAGCGTCCACCGAGACGATCTCGGCCACATCCGGATCCAGCCCGTGCGAGGCGCCGTGGCCGATCTCCTCCGTGACAGTGATCAACAGGTGCGCGGTGACCGCCGGGGTGACCCCGGCGTCCACCAGTGCCTTACAGGCGGTCAGCACCGCCGCCACGCCTGCTTTGTCGTCCAGATGGCGGGACTTCACGTATCCGGAGGGGGTGACCTGTGGGTTGGGGAGGAGCGCCACGAAGTCGCCCACGTCGATCCCCAGCGCGCGCAGGCCGGCGATGTCGTCCACCGGTTCGTCCACCCGGACCTCGACCAGCTCCCACCCGATGCCCTGGGAGTCCACCGCGTCGTTGTAGCGGTGCCCACTGGCCTTCAGCGGAAGCACCTGACCGGTGACCACCTGATCCAGGTGGTCGGTGAAGACCCGTACGTGGGCGCCCTCGGCGAAACGTGCGCTGTGCGTCCCGATCGGCTGGAGCTCCAGTCGCCCGTTCTCCTTGAGCCGCTTCACCATCCCGCCGATGACGTCGGTGTGCACGACGATCGCCCGGTCTGCCCCAGTTGTCCGGGGACCCGGCAGGTAGGCGCTGAGCGCGCCGCGTCGGGTCAGCGTGGACGGGATCCCGAGCGCCGCCAGCCGCTCGCCCACGTACTGCTGTACGTGGTCGGTGCGTCCGGACGGGCTCGGGATCTCCAGCAGCTCCACCAGCACGTGGCGGAGGTAGTCGAGGTCGAGTGGGAGCGGTGCGGGCCGGTTCGGGGTCATACTCCAGAGCTTGCCGCACCCGCCGGCGACCAGAGGCGTTGCGGTGCCCGGGTCCCGGGAAAAAGTAGGTCGACGAAGCGCTCGGCGGTCGGCTGCGGCTCGTGGTTGGCCAAGCCGGGCCGCTCGTTCGCCTCGATGAAGACGTGCTCCGGCTGCTCCGCGGCGGGTACCAGCAGGTCCAGCCCGGTCACCGGGATATCCAGTGCCCTGCTCGCGGTCACGCACGCCTCGGCGATCTCTGGGTGTAGCTCCGCGGTGACATCGTGGATCGTGCCACCGGTGTGCAGGTTGGCGGTCCGGCGTACGACGAGCAGCTCCCCCTGTGGCAGGGTGTCGGCCAGGGAGTACCCGGCCTCGGCGACCACCTCGCGGGTCATCTCGTCCAGGGGGATGCGTGACTCGCCGCCGGTCGCGGCGGCGCGACGGCGGCTCTGCCGCTTGACCAGCTCCTCGATGTCGTGCACCCCGTCGCCGATGATCGCCGCCGGCCGACGCACCGCGGCCGCCACCACCTCGTGGTCGATCATGACGACGCGTAGGTCCTCACCGGCGCGCAACTCCTCGAGCAGCACCTCCGGGCAGTATCGGGTGGCCACATCGACGGCCGTGTGCAGGGCTTCGGGTGTGCGTACTCCGACGGTGATTCCTTTGCCCTGCTCGCCCCGGGCCGGCTTCACGACCAACTCGCCGACCTCGGCCAGGAACGCGGTGTCGGCGCCGTCCCCGGTGGCCGTCCGGCCCCGCGGCACGGAGAGCCCGGCCTGGGCGAGGATCCGCCGGGTGACCCGCTTGTCGTCACAGCGGCTCATCGCCACCGCCGAGGTCAGCTCGGAGAGCGACTCGCGGGTGAGGATCGTCCGGCCGCCGCTGGTCAGCCGCAGCTCACCCCAGGTCGGGTCGGTCACCTCCACGCGGATGCCCCGGCGCATCGCCTCGTCCGCGACGATCTGCGCGTACGGGTTGAGCTCGTCGTACCCCTCCGGCATGGCGGGCAGGAAGAGCCGTTCGTTGATCGGGTTCTTCCGCTTCACACAGAGCGCGGTGACGCGGTAGAAACCGAGTCGCTCATAGAGCCGGATCGCGCCCTCGTTCTCGGCGAGCACCGACAGGTCCACGTACGCCCGCCCCCGGTCGACCAACCGGGCTGCCAGCTCAGTGATCAGCGCCTGGCCGGTGCCGGGCGGCGCGGCATTGAAGTCCACGGTCAGGCACCAGAGGCTGGCGCCGCCCTCCGGGTCGTCGAAGACAGCGACGTGGTCCACCCCGGTGATGGTGCCGATGATCTCGCCGGTCGCGTTCTCGGCGACCAGGTGTAGGAAACTGTCGGTGGCGGCGTTGGCGACGAGCACCTCGACCGGCGCGGTCACCATGCCGTTGGCCGCGTAGATCCGATTGACGTCCTCGGCGTCCTGCGCGTCCTGTAGCGGCCGGATCCGTAGGCCGGGGATCTCCGGGGCGGCGAGCCCCTCGCCGTGCAGCGGCAGCCGGAAGGTCAGCGACGGGTCGATGAACAACTCGTCCGGCAGCCGGGAGACGAGCACGTGCGGATCGCGCAGGTAGATGCAGATATCTCGGGCGCCGGCCGCCTCCGAGCGCAACACGTCGGCGACGGCCGCCTGGTCGGCGTAGGTCTGGCCGAACACCAACCGGCCCCAGCCGCAGTCGAGCACCACGCCCGCGTCGGGCGCGTCGGCGACGTGGTCCGCCGCGGCGGCGACGGCCGGCGGGCTTGCTGAGGCGGCCGCGGCGGCCACCGGATCGCCGCCGGGGCCGACCCGCTCGAAACGACGGCTACGGCCACGTACCTGATCTGCCAGCGCTACCCCGGTCGCGAGGGTCCCCGACATGGTCAACCGATTCCGTGGCTCTGGAGCCACATTTCCAGGAGTCCGAGTTGCCACAGCTTGTTTCCGTTCAACGGGGTCAGTTCGGCGTTCGGGTCGTCGAGCAGCGCGTTGACGTAGTCGGTGCGGTACAGCCCTCGACGATGAGCCTCCGGCGCCGAGAGCGCGTCGCGGACCCGGTCCAGGAGCTTGCCTTCCAGGTGGGTGAGGCCCGGGACCGGGAAGTAGCCCTTCGGCCGGTCGATGACCTCGTGCGGGAGGACCCGCCGGCCGATCTCCTTGAGCACGCCCTTGCCGCCCTGGGCCAGCTTCAGCTCCGGCGGGCAGGTCGCGGCGAGTTCCACGAACTCGTGGTCCAGGAACGGAACCCGGGCCTCCAGCCCGTGCGCCATGGTCATGTTGTCGACCCGCTTCACCGGGTCGTCGGTCAGCATGATCTGTGTGTCGATCCGCAGGCCGGCGTCGATCGCGGTCTGCGCCCCGGCCTGGGCCAGGTGGGCGGCGACGAACTCGCGTGCCGGGTCACCGGCGGCGAGCCAGGCCGGGTCGAGTACCCGGGCCAGCCCGGCGGCGTCCCGGTCGAAGAACGCGCGGGCGTACGTCTCGAGCGCCTCCTCCCGGGCGACCTGTGCCAGCGGCGGGTACCAGTGATAGCCGCCCAGGATCTCGTCCGCGCCCTGACCGGACTGGACGACCTTGACGTGTCGGGCCACCTCCTGGCTGAGCAGGTAGAATGCGACGCAGTCATGGCTGACCATCGGCTCGCTCATCGCGGCGACAGCCGCCTCCAGTGGCGGCACCAGGTCCTGCGACGGGACGCGGATCTGGTGGTGGTCACTGTCGAAGGTTTTCGCCACCAGGTCCGAGTAGCGGAATTCGTCGCCCTCCCGACCCCCGACCGCGTCGAAGCCGATGGAGAAGGTGGAGAGGCCGCGCTGGCCCTCTCCGGCGAGCAGTGCCACCACCAGGCTCGAATCCAGGCCGCCGGAGAGCAGCACGCCGACCGGTACGTCGGCGACCATCCGTCGCCGTACGGCGGTGGTCAGTGAGCCGAGCAGAGCGTCCTGCCAGTCCTCCGCCGACCAGCCGGCGCGTTCGGGGCTTCGGGTGAAGGACGGGTTCCAGTAGACCCGCTCGTGGCTGCGGCCGTCCGGCTCGTAGACCCGCACGGTGGCCGGGGGGAGCTTGGCCACTCCGCGCAGGATGGTGCGTGGGGGCGGCACGATGCTGTGAAAGCTCAGGTAGTGCGCGAGGGCGACCGGGTCGATCTCGGTGTCGACGCCGCCGCCGGCCAGCAGCGCCGGCAAAGTACTGGCGAAGCGGACCACGCCCGGCGACTCGGCCAGGTAGAGCGGCTTGATGCCGAGCCGGTCCCGGGCCAGGACGAGCCGGCCGGTGTCCCGCTCCGTGATCGCCACGGCAAACATGCCGACGAGGTGGTCAACGAAGTCGGAGCCCCATTCGGCGTATGCCTTGACCACCACCTCGCTGTCCCCGGAGGAGAAGAAGTGGTGCCCCTTGGCCTGCAGCTCGGTCCGCAGTTCCCGGTAGTTGTAGATGCAGCCGTTGAAGACGCCGGTGAGACCGGAGGCGGCATCCGCGACGGGCTGTCCGCTGGCGGCCGAGAGGTCGATGATCTTCAGGCGACGGTGCCCCAGGGCGATCGCTCCCTGTGCCCATACCCCGCTGTCGTCCGGCCCTCGGTCACTCATCGTAGCCGCCATGCGCTCCACCGCAGCCACGTCGGCCCGGGAACCATCACGGCGAAACTCTCCCGCAAGTCCGCACATGTCAGCCCATGCTGCCAGAGGATATTGCGATTAGCCTGTTGAGACCATGACGGTCGTGTAAAAGGGTTGCTAGAATTCCGGTCCTTCACTGCGCAGAGTGACGGTTCGTGGGGGTGAGGGTGGCACTTCGTGTCACGCGTGGTCACTCTGCGAGGATCTGTCGCCGTCACCCGATGTGATGATCGACCCATTTATGGAATGTGATGCGGTGGGCGGGTCGCCGGCCGCGCGACCCACCCACCACCGTCTCAGTCGGTGGTACGGGCGACACCAACCGGACAGCTCAGCCCATTGGGGCCATGGTTGCAGTAACCGCCGGGGTTCTTGGTCGGGGCGAGGTACTGCTGGTGGTACCCCTCGGCGAGGTAGTAGTCGCCGAGAGGGCTGATCTCCGTGGTGATCTCGCCCTTGCCCGCGCGGGCCACCACCGGCGCGAACGCGTCGCGGGACGCCCGCGCGGTGGTCAGCTGCTCGTCGGTGGTCGGGTAGATCGCCGACCGGTACTGGGTGCCCACGTCGTTGCCCTGCCGCATGCCCTGGGTCGGGTCGTGGTTCTCCCAGAAGACCTTCAGCAGGTCCTCGTACGTGATCTTCGTCGGGTCGTACCTGACGTGGACGACCTCGGCGTGTCCGGTCCGGCCCGAACACACCTCGTCGTACGACGGGTTCGGCGTGTAGCCGCCCGCGTAGCCCACCGATGTGGTGAGCACGCCGGGCAGTGTCCAGAACAGCCGTTCGGCTCCCCAGAAACAACCCATCCCGAAGACGGCGACCGCTGTCCCCTCCGGGAACGGGCCCGTCAGCGGCGTACCCAACACCTCGTGCGGTTCGGTGACCGGCGTCGCGACCGGGCGGCCGGGCAGGGCCTCCTCGGGGGAAATCAGCTGGGCCTTCGTACGGCGCAGGAACACGGTGGGACTCCTCTCATACCCTTCCTCGGCTGCAACGCCGGCGGGTCCGGCTTCCTTACCCGCGACAACCGCGCTCAGGCACGACCCGGCAGCGCCGCGCGGATCCGGTCGGCGTGGCTGGCTGCCTCGGCGTCGTCCACGTAGCGGGTGCGGGGCCAGAAGAATCCGCGCAGCCCGTCGCCCTTGGTCCGCGGCACCACATGGGTGTGCAGGTGGGGAACCGATTGCGACACCTTGGTGTTTATCGCCACGAATGTGCCGCCGGCACCCAGCCCGGCCTCGACCCCGACGGTGAGTCGGCGGACCAACCCGAAGTAGCCCGTCAGCGCTTCCACCGGTAGGTCGGCCAGCGTAACCAGGTGCGAACGCGGCACCACGAGCAGGTGTCCCTTGAACACCGGCCGGGTGTCCAGGAAGGCCACCCCGTCCGGCTCGTCCACGACCCGGAACGCCGGCACCCTGCCCGCCACGATCCCGCAGAACACACATCCGCTCATCCCCCGGCAGGGTAGCCCAGGCGAACCCCGTGCCGCCGGTGCCGGCACACCCGCTGGTGACAGGCTCCGCCACCGGGTCTCCCAGGCTCCGCCACCCGGCCCACCGACGGTTGCCGGCGCCGGGGGGAGCCGGCCCGACTAACGTTCCGGTCATGAGTAACGGCTTCGAGACGCTCGCCATCCACGCCGGTCAGGCCCCGGAGGCCCGTACCGGCGCGGTGATTCCCCCGATCTACCAGACCAGCACGTACGCGCAGGACGCCGTCGGCGCGCCGCGCCAGGGCTACGAGTACAGCCGTTCTGGCAACCCGACCCGGGACGCCCTCCAGGAGTGCCTGGCGGCGCTGGAAGGCGGCGCTGTCGGTCTCGCCTTCGCCAGTGGCCTCGCCGCCGAGGACACGCTGCTGCGGGCGGTCTGTAAGCCCGGCGACCACGTGGTCATCCCGGACGACGCCTACGGCGGCACCTACCGGCTCTTCGCCCGAGTCGCCGAGCGCTGGGGTCTGGCGTACACCCCGGCCCGGGTCTCCGATCCCGACGCGGTGCGGGCCGCGATCCGGCCGGGCCAGACGAAGATCGTCTGGGTGGAGACCCCCACCAACCCGTTACTCGGCATCGCCGACATCGCCGCCCTCGCGGCGATCGCCCACGAGGCGGGAGCGTTGCTCGTTGTGGACAACACCTTCGCCTCCCCGTACCTGCAGCAGCCGATCACGTTCGGCGCCGACGTCGTCGTGCACTCGACGACCAAGTACATCGGTGGGCACTCCGACGTGGTCGGTGGTGCGCTGGTCGTCGCCGATCCCGACCTCGGTGCGGAGCTGGGTTACCACCAGAATGCCATGGGTGCGGTCAACGGGCCGTTCGACGCCTGGCTCACCCTGCGCGGGATCAAGACCCTCGGCGTACGAATGGATCGCCACTGCGACAACGCCGAGCGGATCGCCACCTACCTCGACGGGCACAAGTCGGTCGCTGCGGTCAGCTACCCGGGCCTACCCACCCACCCCGGGTACGAGGTGGCCGTCAAGCAGATGCGTCGCTTCGGCGGGATGATCTCCTTCCGCGCGGTCGGCGGCGAGGAGCAGGCCGTACAGATCTGTAACCGGGCGAAGCTGTTCGTCCTCGCCGAGTCGCTCGGCGGAGTGGAGTCCCTGATCGAGCACCCGGGTCGGATGACACATGCCGGTGCGGCCGGCTCGCCGCTTGAAGTTCCCGGCGATCTCGTGCGACTGTCTGTCGGCATTGAGACGGTAGACGACCTGCTGGCTGATCTGGAGCAGGCGCTGGGCTGATCGCGGGGCTTGGGGAGGGTGGCCGTGCAGGACATCATGCCGACCTGGGTGGGGGCGACCGCCAAGCAGATCGCCCGCGGCGTACGCCGCGGCGACACCTCCGCCACCCAGGTCGTCGCCGACCACCTCGACCACGTCGGCCGGGTCGACCCTGAACTGGCCGCGTTCCGACGGGTGCGAGCCGGTGCGGCGGCCACCGAGGCGGAGAAGGTTGACGAGCTGGAGGACCTGGCTGACCTTCCGCTGGCCGGGGTGCCGGTGGCGGTCAAGGAGAACACCGCCGTCGCCGGGCTGCCCACCTGGAACGGCTCGGCCGCCGCCCGGACCCCGGTGGCGGAGGCCGACCACGAGGTGGTCCGGCGGCTGCGGGGTGCGGGCGCGGTGATCCTCGGCGTCACCCGAATGCCGGAGCTGGGCCTGTGGGGGGTGACCGACGATTCGACCGCGGTAACCCGAAACCCGTGGGACCTCGGCCGTACCCCCGGTGGCTCGTCCGGGGGCTCGGCCGCGGCGGTGGCCGCGGGGCTGGTGCCGATCGCCCACGCCAACGACGGGCTCGGGTCGATCCGGGTGCCGGCGGCCTGCTGCGGTCTGGTTGGCCTCAAGCCCGGGAGCGGAGTGGTGCCCTGCCAGCTCGGCGCGGACGACTGGTTCGGCCTCACCGAGCACGGGGTGCTGACCACCACCGTTGCCGACGCGGCGGTCGGCTTTCAGACGCTCGCCGGCCGTCGGCAGGAGAAGCTGGTCCCGCCGACCCGGCTCCGGGTCGGCGTGTCGCTGCGCTCCCCGGTGCGGGGCGTATCGCCGGACGCGTCGAACCGGGACGCGGTCGCCGCCGCCGGTCGACTGCTCGCCGCCGCCGGGCACGACACCGTGCCCGCCGACCCGGACTACTCGACGGCACTCGGCCTACAGGGCCTCGCCACCTGGTTCGCCGCGGCCGCCGCGGACGTCCGGGCCGCCGGTCTGGATCGGCGGAGCCTGCAAAAGCGCAGCCGCCAGCACGTCCGGCTCGGGGAGTGGGTGCAGCGCCGGGGGTATGTCCGTCAGGCCGATCGGGCAGCCTGGCGGGAGCGTTCGATCGGACTGTTCACCGACCGCTCGATTGACCTGCTCCTCACTCCGGCCCTGGCGAGCCTCCCACCGGCGGCGATCAGCTGGTCGGCTCGTTCCTGGCGGGCGAATCTGGTGGCCAACCTTCGCTACGCCCCGTACGCCGCACCGTGGAACGTCGCCGGACTGCCCGCGCTGGTGGTGCCGGTGGGTCGCCGCCCGGACGGGCTGCCGGTGGCGGTCCAACTGGTCGGTCCGCCCGGGTCCGAGCTCCTGCTGCTCGCGGTGGCCGGCCAGTTCGAGATGCAGGCCCCGTGGGCCCGGCACGCCGATGGCTATCCACGGGGCGGGATGCGCTCGCCGGCCGCCGGATAGCCCGTCCCGGCACCCCACCACGACGGCGGGGACCGAGGGCGGTGGCCAGGCCCGAGGCTGGTCGGGGGCGGGTGGCACGATCGGGGCATGACGAAATTGGTCGGCCTGGACGACGTACGGGCCGCGCGGGAGCTGCTCGCCGGTGTCGTTCGTACCACCCCGTTGGAACCGTCCCGTCCCCTCAGCGCGGCGCTCGGCGGGCCGGTGTGGCTCAAGTGCGAGCACCTACAGCGGGCCGGCTCGTACAAGGTGCGGGGGGCTTTTGTGCGGATCTCCCGGCTGTCCGCGGCGGAGCGCGCTGACGGTGTGGTCGCGGCCAGCGCCGGCAATCACGCCCAGGGCGTGGCGCTCGCCGCCGGCCTGGTCGGCACGCACGCCACCGTGTTCATGCCGGTGAACGCGCCGTTGCCGAAGGTGGAGGCCACCAAGGGGTACGGCGCGCAGGTCGAACTCGCCGGCAACACGGTCGACGAGTCGCTGGTGGCCGCGCAGACCTACGCCGAGCGCACGGGGGCGACTCTGATCCACCCGTTCGACCACGGCGACGTGGTCGCGGGGCAGGGCACGGTGGCGCTGGAGATCCTCGAGCAGTGCCCAGAGGTCCGCACGATTGTCGCCGGGGTGGGGGGCGGCGGACTGGTCTCCGGCATCGCGGTCGCGGTGAAGGCGCTGCGCCCAGACGTGCGTGTCATCGGTGTGCAGGCGGCCAGCGCCGCCGCCTTCCCGCCCTCGTTGGCCGCGGGTGAGCCGGTGCGACTGCCGTCGTTCGGCACGATCGCGGACGGAATCGCCGTCGGCTGTCCCGGGGAGCTGACCTTCCGGCACGTCCGCGCACTGGTCGACGAGGTTGTGACCGTGAGCGAGGAGGACATCTCCCGCGCGCTGCTGATGTTGTTGGAGCGGGGCAAGCAGGTGGTCGAGCCGGCCGGGGCGGTGGGGGCGGCGGCGCTGCTGGCCGGCGCGGTCGACGTCGAGGCACCGATGGTGACGGTGCTCTCCGGGGGCAACATCGATCCGCTGCTGATGCTGCGGGTGATTGAGCATGGACTCGCGGCTGCCGGGCGCTATCTGCGGGTCACCGTCCGCTGCTCGGATCGACCCGGCCAGCTCGCCTTGTTGCTCAGCGAGATCGCCGAGCAGCGGGCGAACGTCGTGGACGTCGAGCACCAGCGCGCCAACCCGCACCTGCGGCTCGGTGAGGTCGAGGTGGCGCTGTCGGTGGAGACCCGCGGCACCGAACACTCGGACACGCTGATCAGCGTGCTGCGGGCCAGCGGCTACCAGGTGGTCTTCGCTGGTGAGGCGTGAGACCGCCCGGCTTCGTGGGAGCCCGAAACGCCGACGTGCCGGTGGTCTGCAGACCACCGGCACGTCAGGACGGGTGGGTTCAGCCGCCGAAGGGCTCGAAAGCGACCACGGTGACCTTGATATCTGCGCCGCTGGGTGCGGTGTAGGTGCAGGTCTGGCCCGGGCGGCAGCCCAGGATCGCCTGCCCGATGGCGGACTCGGGGCTGTAGACCGTCAGGTCCGTGGTTGACGAGATTTCGCGGGAACCGAGCAGGAAGCGCTCGGTGTCATCCTTGTCGTCATCGAAGTAGATCGTCACTACCATGCCCGGTGCGACCGTGTCGGCGGTCGGCGCCTCGCCCACCTGGGCGGTGCGTAGCAGCTCCTTCAGGTAGACGATCCGTCCTTCGGCCTTGCCCTGCTCCTCGCGAGCGGCGTGGTAGCCGCCGTTCTCCCGCAGGTCACCCTCCTCGCGCCGGGCGTTGATCTCGGCGGCGATGACCGGCCGATTGGCGATCAACCCGTCGAGCTCCGCCTGGAGGCGGTCGTGCGCCTCCTGGGACAGCCAAGTGGCGGGCGCCTCGTTGCCAGTGGACACAGGCGATCTCCTCAGTCGTGCCGGCGGCAGGTGAAATTCCAAGTTACCAGTGCCCGCCGACGCCGTCGGCCCGACGATCAACGCCCGGCCCCTTCCGCGCCGCCCCGCCACGGCCGTCCGGGCAGGTCAGATCAGGGTCACGCCGGGCGGCGACAGCGAAGTACCTCCCCGATGAACGGGCGTCCCTCGGTCACCAGGAGGTGCTGCGTCCGCACCTGTCGCTCGTCGGGCTGGGCGGTCACCGTGACCTGCTCCCGGGCCACCTCGGCGCCGGCCCGGTCCCGGGCCCGCACGACGCAGACCGCGGATCCACCCGGGGGCACGGTGACCCGGAAGTCGATCAACACCTGTGAGTCGGTGATGTCGGTGTAGGCGATCACGGTTGGGTCGTACTCCGGGCTGCCGTACTGCTGGTAGAGCCGGACCACGATCGTGCCGAGGGCCGCAACCAGGGCGAGCCCCACCAGCGCGGTCAGTACCGGACGACGGCGCCGGTTTTCCCGCCGACGGCCGTACCGGCCGGGTGGGAAAACCGGCGCGCCGGAAAATTGTGTGGCGTGCGTCTCGCTCACCGGCGGGCATCTCCTGGCGTCGTTGTCGGGGGCATCAGCAAGAATGGTTTGGCAAGAATGGCAGGTTCATTCTCCCAGCCGTCCGGGCACGTCACGCATCGTGGGCACGTCAGGGCCTCCCGGGAACGTCCAGCAACGCGCCGCAAGCATCGCAGGTCAGCGCCGGTGGAGGACCCAGGGGTGCGGGTGTGCGCGGTGGGCGGGGACGACGCGGGGGGACTGTTCCGGCCGGTAGTCGGGCGGCCAAGGTGGTCCGCCGGGGCAGAGATGAGGAGCGCCGACGTTGGCAGAGCGACTGCGACTCATGGCCGTCCACGCACACCCGGACGACGAGTCGAGCAAGGGCGCCGCGACCACCGCGAAGTACGTGGCCGAGGGGGTAGACGTCCTGGTAGTGACGTGCACCGGCGGCGAGCGGGGGAGCGTGCTCAATCCGAAGATGGACCGGCCCGACGTCTGGGCCAACATCGCTGACATCCGCCGTGCCGAGATGGACGCCGCGCGGGCGATTCTCGGTATCGAGCAGGCCTGGCTTGGCTTCATGGACTCGGGTCTGCCAGAGGGAGACCCGCTGCCGCCGCTGCCCGAGGGCTGCTTCGCCCTCCAGGACGTGGCCGAGGCCGCCGGCCCGCTGGTGCGGCTGATGCGTGAGTTCCGTCCGCACGTGGTCACCACCTATGACGAGGACGGGGGCTACCCCCACCCCGACCACATCATGACGCACAAGATCAGCATGGCGGCGTTCGACGCCGCTGGCGTCCCCGAGCGCTACCCCGATCTCGGCGAGGCCTGGCAGCCGCTCAAGCTCTATTACGACATCGGCTTCTCCAAGGGCAAGATCCTGGCGCTGCACGAGGCGCTGCTCGCCACCGGAAACGAATCACCGTACGGGGAGTGGCTCAAGCGCTGGGAGGGGCGGCCGGACAAGGGACCCCGAATCACCACCCGGGTCGGCTGCGCCGAGTACTTCCCGGTTCGCGACGACGCGTTGCGTGCCCACGCGACCCAGATCGACCCAGACGGATTCTGGTTCCAGGTGCCGATGGAGCTACAACAGCGCGCCTGGCCCACGGAGGACTTCCAACTTGTTCGGTCCCTGGTTGACAGCCCGCTGCCCGAGTCGGACCTCTTCGCCGGTGTCGCCTAGCCCCCCACACCCCGAAGAGGGGGTCCATCGGCCCTGTTCCGGCGGCGGGCTAGGCTGGTGACCACTCGCGTAACGGAGGACGCCATGCTGACCGCCGCTGAGGTGCTCGCCCAAAACAACTTCGGGAACACCCGCACGGGCGGGCTAGCCGGCCCGATGGGCCTGTTCCTGATCCTCGTGCTGGCGATCGCCACCGTGCTGCTGATCCGCAACATGAACGCCCGACTGCGCCGACTGCCCGCCCAGTTTCCGCCCGCCTCCGGCTCCGCTCCGTCCGGCGCCGGTCGAGCCGACGCGACAGCTGGTGAGGTGGCCGGCGGCACCCAGGTGCCGGATTCATCGCTGAAACCCGTCAACGGGCCCCAGCAGCCCTGAACCGGTCCTGGCCGCATGATTCACGACTATCGGCACCTTAGCCCCCTGTTGCGGTTACCGGTATTGGCCTAGCCTTCCCGCCGGGGACGGAAGTTTCGTCGGCCTGGGCAGGAGGGGGCGCCGATGACCAGCACAGCTGAGGCTGCCCGTCGTCATGTCGCAGAGTTCGGGGTCGGAGCGGGGCGGTGACCTCCGCTCCGAACGGCCCGTCGCGGGCCGGTCCCTCCGATCAGCCGAAGTGGGCCCTCGTGCTCACGGCGGCGGTGCTGGCGACGGCCCTGGTCGCAGCCGGGGTGGCGCTCATCCTGCCGAGCGGTCTGCCCAGCGACGACCCGCTCGGTGGCCCCGCGCGCTTCGGGCTCGCGGTCGCCGTCTTCGCCTTCGCGCAGCTCGCCCGGCTCCAGTTTCGGGCTGCGGCCGGAGCGGTCAGCCTCACCTGGGGTGAGGCCGCGCTCATCATCTGCCTCCACCAGGTGCCCGCCCCCTGGATTCCGGCGGCCACCCTCCTCGGCGTCGGCCTGGCCTGGTCGGGGATGTCGCTGCTCGGCACCCACCGACCACCGTTGGAAGTCGCCCGGATCGCGTCGTCGCTGACCGTGGCGACGGCGTTGGCTGGGTTCGTCACCACCCTGCTGGGTCGGCCGCTGCTGGCGGCGCCGACCCCACCGCTCGCGCTCGCGATGGTCGCGGGTGCGGTCACCTACCTACTCGTCAGTGCCGGGCTCGGTGCGGTCACCCTCAACCTGTACCACCGTGTCCCCATCGGTGCCCTGCTGGGGGAGGCGCTGGGCGGCAAACTGATGACGTTCGTCGGGAACGTTGTGGTGGGCCTGGTCGTGGTTGCCCTCATCGAGGTGGACCCACGTTGGTTGTTGATCCTCCCGCTGCCGCTCTGGCTCCTCCAACAGACCTACCGCCACCGGCTCCGCGCCGATCGGGAGCGACGTGCCTGGCGTGCCTTCGCCGAGGCGACCGCCGCGCTCAATCACCACGACGAGCGGGGAATGGCGACGGCGGCGGTGAGCGGCGCACTCACCCTGTTCCAGGCCGAGTTGGTCACCGTGGAGGTCGCCGGCGGCGACGGCCGACGGCATCGGTACCGGGGCGACGCCGCCGGTCAGCTCTTCACCTGGGAGAGCGGCGGCCCCGACGTGACCGACGGGGACGAACGCGATCTGGTTCGGCCACTCACCGTCGGGACCGCCGAGGTCGGCCACCTGCGTGTCCGGTTCCCCCGGGCGGCACCGCCCACCGACCGCGACCGCGACGTCTTCGCGGCGTACGGTGACGCCCTCGCCGCCGCCCTGCACGACGCGGCGAGCCATCGGGAGCTGCGGAAGGTCGCCGCCTGCTCCTTGCAGGAGGCGGTGAGTGACGCGCTGACCGGCCTGGCCAATCGGACGGCCATGCTCAGCAAGGGCGACCAGGTGCTGCGGCGGCTGGCGCGGGACCGGCCGGTGGCCTTGCTGCTACTGGACATCAACCGGTTCAAGGAGGTCAACGACACGCTTGGGCATGCGGCCGGTGACCAGCTGCTCCGCCTGACCGCCGACCGGCTGGGCGGGTTGGCCCGCGGCGGGGACCTGCTGGGCCGGCTCGGCGGCGACGAGTTCGCCCTCCTGTTGACATCGGTGCCAGTACTCGGAGACGGCGCCGCCCCGATGGCGTACACGCTGCGCCAGGCCCGGGAGATCACCGAACGGCTCGCCGCCCCCACCGAGGTGGCGGGTGTCCGGATGTCCGTGGAGGCCGCCGTCGGGGTGGTGGTCGCCGGCGCCGGCTCCGCCGACATGGCGGAGCTGCTGCGGCGGGCGGACATCGCGATGTACCAGGCGAAGGAGGGTAGTGGCAGCGTCGCCGCGTACGACTCCGCGCGCGACGCCGCCAGCACCGACCGGCTCGCTCTCCTGGCCGAGCTGCGCGAGGCGTTGGCCGCCGACGACCAGTTGGTACTGGTCCTACAACCGGCGGTGGACCTGGCCACCGGGGCACCGACCGGGGTGGAGGCGCTGATCCGGTGGCGGCATCCCCGACGTGGTTGGTTGAACCCGCACGAGTTCATCCGTCCGGTGGAGAACAGCGAGCAGTTGGGCACCTTCACCCGGTACGTGCTGGACAAGGCGCTCGGCGTGGCGGCGCAGTGGGCCCGGGACGGGCTGGACCTGCCGATCTCGGTGAACCTCTCCGCCCGCAGCCTGCTCAACCCGCGGCTGCCAACCGAGATCGCGGACGCGCTGCGTCGCCACCGGGTGCCGGCGCGCCGCCTTGTCCTGGAGATCACCGAGACGGTGGTGATGAGCGAGCTCGAGGTGATCGACGAGGTGCTCGGCGCGCTGCGCACGATGGGCGTGCAGTTGGCCGTTGACGACTTCGGCACCGGGTTCTCGTCGTTGACCTTCCTCACCCGGGTCACCGTGGACGAGTTGAAGGTGGACCGCTCCTTCGTGATCCGGATGGCTGACTCGCCGGAGGCGGCGGCGATCGTGCGCAGCACCGTGGGGCTTGGTCAGCAGCTGGGGCTACGGGTGGTCGCCGAGGGGGTGGAGACTGCCGAGCAGCGCAGTGCGTTGGCCGAACTCGGCTGCACGGCAGCCCAGGGCTACCACTTCTTCAAACCCATGCCGGCCGACAAGATCGGGGCGGTCCTTGGCGGTCTGGTCGACGAGGCGCGCCCCCGGATCATCCCGATCCGTGCCGACGGCGCCTCCTGAACGCCGGTGCTGATCTCGGTCAGCTACTCCGCCTGCCACTGGTGTCACTGCACTTTGACGCCGGACTCATTACTCGTGTGTTTCGGCTGTGTGGGTTCAGGCAGAGCTGACCTGGGGCGTGGCCGGGCTGAGGTAGTGCACGGCGGTCTGTTCCGCATGAGAGGTGAGCAGATCTCGTAGTTCCTTGGCTGCCGTTTGGAGTAGATGCCCGCGACTGGGTTCTTGGAGGGTTTCAAGGATGAAGGCGACGTGGGTGGAGTCCTCGGTGACGCGGGTCCGATGGGCGTCCCGGTGGTTCCAGCAGCGAGTCAGGACGCCGGCAGAGTCGGCGTACACGACTTCGCCCAGCTTGGGGTTCTCTACGGTGTCCGGTTCGCCGAGCGGGGTGAACTCCTCGGTGCCATTCGCGTGCCGGATGTCGACGTCGCCCATGATGTGGTCCAGGTCGAAGGCCCCGGCGGGCAGTCCGTGACGGATAGAGACGCTGTTGTAGGAATCTACGGCTGGGTTGATGCGGGGCAGCGTGCCCTTCTTGGCCATACGGCGGCCGAGCGCGTCGACGCTGGGGCGGACGCGACGGGGGTTGATACCGAAGGAGCGGTACGCGGTATGCCACGACTCGATGCGGGGGTCGCTCTCATCGGCGGGGCTCCAGGAGCCGTCGGCAAGCTTCTGTTCCAGATCGTCCACGGCGTAGGCGGTGTCGGGCCAGGGCTCGTGGCCGCGTAGGCCGGTAGCGGTTACCAGGGCGATGAGAGTGCCTGGGAAGGCGTCGGCGACGGCGGGGGCGATGCGGAAGACAGTCATGAGAGTCCGTTTCCTAACAGGGAGAACATGTCCAGGGACAACGCGCTGGGTGATGCCCTACTGACGTGTATCGGGCGTGTCGAAGGCGCGAAAGCGGCTCGCGCTGGGACGCAGAGGCCGAGGTGGAGGCGGAGGCGCCGAAGGCCGTGGGGGACGTTGGCGTCATGCTCGAGCGTCTGCCCGCAGTCTGAGAGGCGGTCTTCTGCGGTTCCGGGTCTTCACTTCGGTCTGCTGAGACTCGCGTCCCAGAGCTGGAGAACATGTGAGGCCCCTTGGGGCAGGCGAGGGCAAGGAGAATGGTGACAGGGTAGAGGGCGGCGATCGCGGCGACGCCGTGCACGCCCCGGCTCAGGCATCATGATAGGCATCCGTGCACTGGGAGTTCAGGAGGTGTGCTCGCAGATCCCGACGGCGATCAGGTTTCTGTATTGCCCGGCACGCCGGCCGCATCTGGGAAACGTCCCAAAGGATGATCACGAATCCCGGCAAGAGGGACAGGAAGTGATTGATATCGATCTGTAGTATCGCTCACGAAAGGGGAGCGGTGCGGGGTGGTCGCGGCCGTTGTTGCCGCGAACGCGCGAGGGGCTCTAAGGCGACCAGTTGGCGAGTTGACAAACGGTCGCCGTGATGACTGCCGCGACAAGATCGGGGCGGTCCTTGGCGGCCTGGTCGACGAGGTACGCCCCGGGTTGTTCCCCGCGGGCCGACGGCGCCTCCCGAGCACCCGCGCCGATAGGGTCGACCCGTGAACCGACTCGCCGGCGCCACCAGCCCGTACCTGATTCAGCACAAGGACAACCCGGTCGACTGGTGGCCGTGGTGTGCGGAGGCGTTCGCCGAGGCCCACCGGCGGGACGTCCCGATCATGATCTCGGTCGGCTACGCCGCCTGCCACTGGTGTCACGTCATGGCGCACGAGTCCTTCGCCGACGAGCAGGTGGCCGCGCTGCTGAACGAGGGCTTCGTGGCGATCAAAGTGGACCGCGAGGAGCGTCCGGACGTCGACGCCGTCTACATGACGGCGACCCAGGCCATGACCGGGCAGGGTGGCTGGCCCATGACCGTCTTCGCCGCCCCGGACGGAACCCCGTTCTTCTGTGGCACCTACTTCCCGAAGCCCAACTTCCTCCGGCTGCTCCAGTCGGTCACCACCGCCTGGCAGGACCAGCGCAGCGCCGTGCTCCAGCAGGGTGCCGCGGTCGTCGAGGCGATTGGCGGTGCCCAGGCGGTCGGGGGTCCATCCGCCCCGCTCACCGTTGACCTGCTCGACGCTGCTGCCGACCGGCTTGGCGAGGAGTACGACGAGGCGAATGGCGGCTTCGGTGGGGCACCGAAGTTCCCGCCGCACCTGAATCTGCTCTTCCTGTTGCGGCGGTACCAGCGCACCGGCGACCAGCGGAGCCTGGAGATCGTCCGGCACACCGCGGAGGCGATGGCCCGGGGCGGCCTCCACGACCAACTCGCCGGGGGCTTCGCCCGCTACTGTGTGGACGGGCAGTGGGCGGTGCCGCACTTCGAGAAGATGCTCTATGACAACGCCCTGTTGCTGCGCGTGTACACCCACCTGTGGCGGCTCACCGGTGACCCGATGGCCCGCCGCGTGGCACGGGACACGGCCCGTTTCCTCGCCGACGAGCTGCACCGGCCGGGCGAGGGGTTTGCCTCCGCGTTGGACGCCGACGCCGACGGGGTTGAGGGTCTGACCTACGTCTGGACCCCCGCCCAGCTCGTCGAGGCTTTGGGCGAGGAGGACGGCCGGTGGGCCGCCGATCTGTTTGCGGTCACCGAGCAGGGCTCGTTCACCCCGCACGCCGCCTCGCCGCCCGGCGAAGCCCGGAGTGGGGCGGAAGCCGCTGCGCAGTCGGCCAGCGTGCTTCGGCTGGCCCGGGACGTCGATGATGCGACGCCGGAGGTGCAGGCCCGCTGGCAGGAGATCGCGCACCGGTTGCTGGTGGTCCGCGACGCCCGCCCGCAGCCGGCCCGTGACGACAAGGTGGTAGCTGCCTGGAACGGGCTCGCGATCACCGCGATCGCCGAGTTCCAGCAGGTCGCAGCCGGCTACGCGGAGGATGCTCCCGGGCCGGACGCCAACCTGATGGAGGGCGTGACGATCGTCGCCGACGGTGCCATGCGGGACGCGGCCGAGCACCTGGCAAGGGTGCACCTCGTGGCCGGGCGGCTGCGGCGCACGTCGCGGGACGGCCGGGTCGGCGAGGCCGCCGGAGTCCTGGAGGACTACGGCTGCGTGGCCGAGGCGTTCTGTGCGATGCACCAGCTGACCGGCGAGGGGCGGTGGCTGATCTTGGCGGGGCAGCTCCTCGACGTGGCGCTGGAGCGGTTCGCCGCACCACAGGGCAGCTTCTACGACACCGCTGACGATGCGGAGCGTCTGGTCAGCCGGCCGGCGGATCCCACCGACAACGCCACCCCGTCCGGCCGGTCGGCGATCGTCGCCGCGCTGGTCGCATACGCGGCGTTGACCGGCGAGACCCGCTACCGGGAGGCGGCGGAGGCGGCGCTGGCCACCGTGGCGCCGATCGTCGCTGCACACGCCCGCTTCACCGGGTACGCGGCCACCGCCGGCGAGGCGCTGCTCGTCGGTCCGTACGAGATCGCGGTGGTGACCGCCGATCCGGTCGGTGAGCCGTTGGTGCACGCGGCGCACCGGCACGCCCCGCCCGGCGCCGTGGTGGTGGCCGGGCGGCCGGACCAGCCCGGGGTGCCGCTGCTCGCCGGTCGGCAGATGGTCGACGGGCAGGCCACCGCGTACGTCTGTCGGGGCTTTGTCTGCGACCGGCCGGTAACCGGAGTTGACGCCCTGGTGGCGCAGCTGACGGGTCGGTAGGCGGGCGGCGGGCCCGGGTGGCGGTCTGGCTCCACTGGCCGGATACGCTGACCGGGTTATGGACTCCCACACCGGTCTGCCCGCTGTCGGAATGGTGGGCGGCGGCCAACTGGCCCGGATGACCCATCAGGCCGCGATCGCCCTCGGCCAGTCGTTACGGGTGCTCGCGCTCGCTCCCGATGATGGTGCCGCCCTGGTGGCCGCCGACGTGCAGTACGGCGAACACGCCGATCTTGCGGTGCTGCGTACCTTCGCCAAAGGCTGCGACGTGGTCACCTTCGATCACGAGCACGTTCCCACCGAGCACATCGCGGCCCTCACCGACGAGGGCGTCACGCTGTTTCCGGCGGCCGAGGCGCTGGTGCACGCCCAGGACAAACGGGTTATGCGGGAACGTCTCGCGACGTTGGGTCTGCCGAATCCGGCCTGGTGCCCGGTCGAGACCCCGGCCGACGTGGAAGCCTTTGGCGACGCTGTGGGCTGGCCGGTGGTGC
Source organism: Salinispora tropica CNB-440 (assembly GCF_000016425.1). GTDB lineage: Bacteria > Actinomycetota > Actinomycetes > Mycobacteriales > Micromonosporaceae > Micromonospora > Micromonospora tropica. Next base: position 1,040,971 of record NC_009380.1, read on the forward strand.
TCAAGGCGGCCCGGGGTGGCTATGACGGCCGGGGCGTGTGGCTGGTTGAGGACGCCGCTCGGGCGGCCGAACAATCGGCCACGTTGCTGGCCGCCGGGATGCGCCTGATCGCGGAGGAACGGGTGGCGCTGCGCCGGGAGCTGGCCGTGCAGGTGGCCCGTTCCCCGTTCGGGCAGATCGCCGCGTACCCGGTGGTCGAGACCGTGCAGCGGGACGGGATCTGCGTCGAGGTCCTGGCCCCCGCGCCGGAGTTGCCGGAGGAACTGGCGGTCGGTGCGCAGCAGCTCGCCATCGACCTCGCCACCGAGCTCGGCGTGGTGGGTCTGCTCGCCGTCGAGCTGTTCGAGGTGGCCGACCCGGCCGAGGTGACAGGCAGCCGCCTCGTGGTCAACGAGTTGGCGATGCGGCCGCACAACTCCGGGCACTGGACAATCGAGGGGGCCCGGACCTCCCAGTTCGAGCAGCATCTGCGGGCGGTGCTCGACTATCCGATGGGGGACACATCGTTGACTGCGCCAGTGGTGGTGATGGCCAACGTGCTGGGCGGTGAGCCGGGCGGCATCTCCATCGACGAGCGCCTGCACCACCTCTTCGCCGCTGAGCCGGCTGCGAAGGTGCACCTGTATGGCAAGCAGGTGCGGCCCGGTCGCAAGATCGGCCACGTCACCGTACTCGGCGACAACCTGGACGAGGTACGTACCCGGGCCGCGCGGGCGGCCCGTTGGCTGCGGGAGGGGCACGGATGAGCGCGGTCGGGCTGATCATGGGTAGCGATTCGGACTGGCCGACGATGCGGGCCGCCGCCGAGGCGCTGGACGAGTTCGGGGTCGCGTACGAGGTCGAGGTGATCTCGGCGCACCGGACGCCGGACCGCATGATCGATTATGGTCGCGTCGCCGCTGATCAAGGTCTGAAAGTGATCATCGCCGGGGCGGGGGGTGCGGCCCACCTGCCGGGCATGGTCGCCTCGGTCACCCCACTGCCGGTGATCGGGGTGCCGGTGCCCCTGAAGTATCTGGACGGGATGGATTCACTGCTCTCCATCGTGCAGATGCCGGCCGGCGTGCCGGTGGCCGCCGTCTCGATCGGCAACGCCCGCAACGCCGGTCTGCTCGCGGTCCGGATCCTCGGCGTCGAGGACCAGTCGTTGCGCGATCGGATGGCGGCCTACCAATCCGATCTTGAGCAGGTGGTTGCGAAGAAGAACGCGGCCCTACGCGCCTCGCTGAGCTGAGCGCCGCCGCCCGCCCATCCAACGGTTCCGCTGTCCCCGGTGACCACTGCACGTCCGGTGGCCTCCGCTGTCCCGGCGGCTCTGCCGTGGGCCGGGCCGGACCCCGGCGGGCAGTCGGCTAGCGCATGCCGCGTAGGGCGGTCTGGAGGCGTTCCTGGGCCCGACGGCGACGTTCGTTGCTGGCTCCGAGGACCAGCAGGAGGAGACCGACCGGGATCAGCAGCAGCCACGGTCCGAGACTGAACAGCGCGTGGATCGCCGTGAACGCGGTGGCCGTGGCCCCCACGATCACCGGAGCCTGCTGTTGCCGCAGCGAGCCGAAGACCAGTACCGCCACCGCCCCGAGTAACAGCAGCACCTGGCGTAGCGTGCTGCTCTCGGTGGCCAGCACAATCGCCAGGGTCGGCAGGAAGGCGGTCACCAGCGCCGGCCCGTACGCCACCCAACTGCTGATCTCGGAGCGCTGGCGTAGCTCCAGCACGCCGACGAGCAGGGCCAGAGCGGCGAATGGCAGGGTGTAGGCCTCGGGCAGGGCCACGTCCGCGACCCACATGAGAATCCACCACGCGGTGATCTCGCAGACCACCACCGCCCAGAACAGGATCCGCCGCTCGATGTCGCGGCGCCCGGGGCGGGCCGCCGCCACTCCGAGGATGGCACCCCCGGCGGCGAGTAGGGCCGCGATGTGCCGGGGCGAGTCGTAGGCCAGCGCCAGGGCGATCAGTGCGGCGGCGAAGCCGCTCCACTCCACCGTGGCCGCCTCCCGCCCCGCCTCCGGGCGACGCAGGCGTGGCAGGGTGGCCGCGAAGACCTGGAGGGCCGCCCCGACGGCCAGGACGCCGAATGCCGACCAGCGTGCGCTCAGTCCGGCGACCAGACCGGCGGTGAGCACGAAGAGCTGTGCCATCAGGGCTGCGAACAGCCAGCCGAGGATGCGGGCGTGCCCGGTGGCACCGAAGATCGCCGCCACCGTGCCCACGACCACCGCGCCGCCGAGCGTGACCAGGGTCAGGCTTTCTGTGGCCAGGCTGCCGGCCAGCCCCGCGCTGCCGGCGGCGAGGCCGATGCTGAAGACGAGCACTCGGGCCAGCCGGAGCGAGCGGGCCCGCTCCACCAGGGCGGGCGGCGGCGTGAGCGCGAGCCCCAGCATGGCGAGGGTGAATACGGTGAGCCCGGCGAGCGTGCTCGCCGGCCAGGCGAGATCCAGCGCCACGGGCGTGATCAGCAGGGTAACGGCCGTGCCCGGCAGCATCACCGGCACCGCCCGGCTGCGCCGACCTGCACTGAAACCGACAGCAGCCAGCGCGGCCGCGGTGGTGAGCAGCAGGGCGGTCAGTACGTGCGTCGGATCCGTCGCCGCGGATGAGGGCAGGAGTAGCTCCAGCGGCGGGCCCTGCCAGGTGTGGCCGAGGGTTCGGTATGGCTCGACCAGCGCCACGTGCAGCGCCGGTGCAAGCGAGACCAGGGCCAGCACCGTGGGCAACGTCGCCGCGGCGAGCGCCCCGGCGGCCGGGTTGACTCGCCACCGGCGGGTGCCCGGCCCGGCGGGGCGGTCCAGGGCGTCCCCGAGTGGTACTCGCCACCGGCGAGTCGGTGCCGCGAGCCCGGCCGGGGGTTCGGTGGCGCCGCGGGTCAGCTCGGCGAGGACCCCGATCAGGGCAGCCGCGGCGGCGTACACCCCGACCTGCAGGCCGGCGGGGATGGCGGCGATGGCACTCACCGTGGCGCCGCCGACCAGCGCGGCGCTGGCCCAGGGCAGGTATTGCGGAACCCGGCGACGGGTGGCCCTCACGGCAGCCAGACTGAGGCTGGAGGCGGCCAGGGCGGCAATCAGCACCACCTGCGGTGAGTGCCCGAACTCGGCGGCCAGGGCGGCCACCGCACCGGGCAGCGCGAACAGCGTGGCCCCGGTCGCGGCACCGCCGATCTGCGCCAGGTGGGGTGGCGGTCCCTCGGCGTCCACACCGGTGCCCAGCGGCGGGGACAAGGTACGAGCGAAGGTCGCCACGGCGACACCGATCAGCGCGATGCCGCCGAGGGCCAGCGCGGTCGTCCACGGCCGGACCAGCCCGGCGCCGGCGACGTGCAGCGCCAGCACACCGGCCACGACGGCCCGGGAGAACGCGGCTCGGGCATCGACCGACGCCACGGACGCCAGACCGTACCCGGTGGCCAGCACCGAACCCAACAGCACCGGGGACCACCAGGGCAGCGCGAACGCCGCCGGTGTGCCGATGGCGGCCAGGACCGCGGCCGCACCGGAGACGTCGTGCTGCCAGGGCGGCGGCAACAGGACCGCGGCGGCTGTCGCCAGCAGCGCCAGCGCGACCGGCGCCTGCCAGGTCGAGCCGCCGGTCGGGGCGGCCGGCCAGGTGCTCAGGTCGCCGGCCCAGATCGGGCCGGAGGTCAGCAGGACGCCGACGCCCCCGCGGAGCGCCATCCCGCCGACCAACAGCCCGACCAGCCCGCCACCCAGGGCTAGGCCGAGGGTTGGGCCTCGCCGCCACTGCTGCGGAAGTGCGCGGACGGCCACGGCCACGACCAGCAGCAGCCCGGCCGCGACCGCCAGCTGGGCGCCCGGCGCGAGGACAGCGGCGATCCGAACCAGGGTGGCGACCAGCGCGGCGGTCACCGCGGCGCCTGCCAGGTCGGAGCCGTCCAGGAGGAGGTCGGAGCGGCGACGGGCGTCGAAGGAGGGCGCGAAGAACAGGAGCACCGCGGCGACGAGCAGCAGCGCGCCAACCCAGGCGTCGGCGGTGGTGGTGGCGGGCGCCCCGAACGAGGCCGCGGCGACGGCCAGGGCGCCCAGTACCGCACCCGCCGCGAGCGGCATCGGGAGATGCCGGTGCGAAACCTGCACGAGGGCGGCGTAGCCGAGCGTGGCGCAGACCGAGAGGAAGCTCGCCGCCAGCACCGCGACGGTCGCCTCCCGCAGCGCCGTGGAGGTCGCGGCCGGGCCGGCGGCGACGACCGCCGCCACCGCGCCGGGCAGGGCGAGCGCCGCCCCGCCCGCGGCCCAACCGGAGAGGAGGTCCGCTCCGGCGGAGGCGACCCGGAGTCGAGGTGCCGCCGCCACCAGCACACCCGCCACGAAGAGGACGAGCAGGACGGCGGCGGTTAACGACGGTCGGGTCAGCCCGGCTCCGGCACCGAACAGGCCCACCCCGGCGGCGGTCACGGCGTGCGCCCGCGCCGCGCGTTCGGTCCGCGCCGACAATCCGGCCACCCCGACCCCGACCGCCGTCACCACCATCGGCCACGGCGCGGCAGCCCAGCCGAGCCCGAACGAGGCGGGCACGGCGAGCGCGGTCAGTGCGGCGCCCACCACCGCGAACTCCCGGCGGATCCCCGGCGGCAGGGCGACCACGGAGGCCACGGTCAGCAGCAGCGCGCTGACGGCGAGCTGGCTGGCGGCGGGGCCGCCCACCGCGGCGAGCTCGGCGGGGTAGCGGTCCAGGTCGGCGGCCCATGCCGGGAGAGCGGCTCGGATCGGGGCCACCCCGGCTCGCAGGGCGTCGGTGGCGACGACGACGCCGCTGATGGTCAACGCGATGGCGGAGGCGAACTGCGGCCCGCGCCGGAGAGCAGCCGGCACCGCGCGTACGGCCAGCCCGGTGAGCGCGATGACGGCGGTGATCAGAAGTAGTGCCTGGTTGGGTGCCGCCACCGAGGCGAGCCGGCTCGCCGCGCTGATCACGGCGAGGGTGAGGATGCCGGTGCCGATGTCGGGGAGGGGTGCGCGGCGGGTCGCCAGCATCCCCGCGCAGGCCACGGTGGCGGCGAGGAGGAGCGCGGCTCCCGCCCCGACCGTCGGCGCCACGGTGGTCACCTCGAGCAGCGCGGTGCTGGCGTAGCCGAGGGCGGCCAGCGCGGCGGCGCCGTAGAGGACGAAGATCAACTCACGGAGCCCGGGGACCGGGCGGGCGGTGGAGCCCGGCCCATCGAGGACCTCGTCCGTCTGCGCACCGCTGTCGGGTCGGCCCTCGCCCGGACGCTGGCGCGGGGCGACGGGGGTGCCCGGAGGCCGCGTCGAACCGGTCTGGCCCTCGTCCGTGCTCGGTGGGGTCGGGGGGGCTTCGGGCAGGTCCCAACGGACCGGGCGGGCCGTCGTGACGGCGGAGCCGGCCAGCCAGAAGTTCAGGACGGCCACGAGGGCCAGCACCGCGGCCCAGCCTGCCGGAGCGCTGATGCGGTCGGAGGCGAGCAGCGGCAGGATCGGCTGGAGGGCCAGCACCGTGGCGAACCGTGGCGCGCGGAGTCCGGTCCAGCCGCCGTACCCCAGGGCAACCCCGGCGGTGACCGCGAAGACGGCTCCGGCGAACACCGCGCTGGACGCGCCGCCAACGCTGTCCACGGACCAGAGCGCGTACCCGGCCAGCGGCACCAGGAGCAGACCGACGGCGGAGATGGTCTCGGCGGTGGCGGTGAGCCCGCGTCGGGCCAGCACCGGCGGGGCGAGCAGCATCAAAACCGTCGCGAGGCAGAGCACGCCCAGCCGGGCGAGGGCATCCAGGGAGCTGGTGGCGACCGCGGCGAAGACCACCGCGGCGACGCCGAGCAGCAGCGCGCCGAGCCCGAGGGGGATGTTCTGCACCTCGCGACTGGAGGCCTCCGGCGGGTGCTCGGGGTTGTCGGCGTCGAGCCAGACGGCGGTCGGGGGTGGCGGCTCCTCCGGCCCGGACGAGCTGCCCTGCCGGGGCACCCGCGGCGGTGCGCCGGGGGGAGCGGTCGGTGGCCGTCGATCTGGCCGGCGACGCAGCACTCGTCGCGGGCGGGTGGCCTGTTTGAGATTCTCCTCACCAGCATGCGCAAGGATGTCTCGTTGGAAGAGCGCAGCCTGCATCTTGGCGGCGATCTTGCGTTGTTCACCGGCGATCTCGGCGTCCCGCGCCTTCATCTCCGCGATCGACCGTTCGATCTCCGCCAGGTGTTCGAGCCGCTGCGGTTGCTGTGCGCCGCAGTGTGGGCAGCGGACGGCCGGCTTCAACTCCCGGCCGCACGAGGAGCACTGAAAGCTCGCCACGACACCCTCCAGCCGCACTGTGGACCCTACTGTCGCAGCATGCCCAATACCGGCCTGGATTTCGACAGTTGTCGGCGGGTCCAGGGGCGTGGCGCCCTACTCCGCGGAGCGCGGTCGGCGACGGGTTACGGGCGGCCCATGCCGCGGTAGTCCCAACCAGCCTGCGTCCACAATGTTGAATCGAGGCAGTTGCGGCCGTCAACCACCCGGCGGCCGGCGACCAGAGCGCCGAGCGCGACCGGGTCGGCGTTGCGGAAGTCAGCCCACTCGGTCAGGACGCAGATCAGGTCGGCACCGGCCACCGCCTCGTTGATGCCCGGTTCGTAGGTCAACTCGGGCGCCACGGCGCGGGCACGCTCCATCCCCTCCGGGTCGTAAACGTGCACGTCAGCGCCGGCCTTGTGAAGTAGCGATGCCACGGCGAGGGCCGGGGCGTCGCGGACGTCGTCGGTGTTGGGCTTGAAGGTCGCACCGAGCACGCCGATTCGGATGCCGGAGAGATCGGGGCCGGCCGGGCCGGTGCGTCGGTCGAGTAGGTCGGCGGCGAGTTGGACCACCCGGGTCCGGCGGCGCAGGTTGATCAGATCCACTTCGTGCAGGAAGCGCAGCGCCTCGCCGGCACCCAGTTCCTGGGCCCGGGCCTGGAAGGCGCGGATGTCCTTGGGTAGGCAGGCCCCACCGAAGCCGAGGCCGGCCTGGAGGAACCGGTTGCCGATTCGGGGGTCGAAGCCGACCGCGCGGGCCAGGTGGGTCACGTCGCCGCCAGCGGCCTCGCAGACCTCCGCCATCGCGTTGATGAACGAAATCTTGGTTGCCAGGAAGGCGTTTGCCGCGACCTTCACCAGCTCCGCGGTGGCGAAGTCGGTGACCACCATCGGCACCTCGCGGTCCTCTGTGGCAGCCAGGTCGAAGACGCCCTTGTGCGCGGCGTAGAGCATCCCGTTGGCCCATTCGCTCTTGACGCCGACCACGATCCGGTTCGGGCGGAGCACGTCGTCGACGGCGAAGCCCTCCTGGAGGAACTCGGGGCTCCAGGCAACCTCAATGCCCAGATCAGCCGGCGTGTGCTTGCTCACCAGCTGCTCGACCCACTCCGCGGTGCCAACCGGCACCGTGGACTTGCCGACGATCAGCGCCGGCCGGGTGAGCTGCTGCGCCAGGCTGGTGACCGCCGCCTCGACGTACGACAGGTCCGCCCCTAGCGCGTCGGCCCGCTGCGGGGTGCCGACACAGATGAAGTGCACGTCCCCGAACTCGGCGACCTCGGCCATGTCGGTGCTGAAACGCAGCCGCCCGGCGGCGAGGTTGCGCTTGAGTAGCTCGTCCAGGCCGGGCTCGTGGATCGGCACCTCACCCGCAGCGAGCATGGCGATCTTGTCGGCGTCCACGTCAAAGCCGAGCACCTCGTAGCCCAGCTCGGCGTAGCAGATGGCGTATGTCGCGCCAAGGTAGCCGGTGCCGAGGAAGGTCACCCGGGGGCGAGGGGCACCGGACGGGGGCGTCACCGCCGCGATCGGTGGCACTGGCTGGGTGTTCGGGTACGGGATCGTCACGCCTGTCTTCTCCGCTCGCACTGGCGCCGCTCGTGGCGTCGCTGCCGACCGCGGCGCCTGCCAGGGCACCGAAGGTGGTTGTTCGTATTGTTTGACCATGCTCCCGCGCGGGCCGGTCAGTGCGGCACGTCGTGGCCTACGCGGCGGTAACATCGCCCGAGCCCGGGGTCGCTATCCTTCAGTCTGCGCGGTCCGCGGACAGATGACGCTACAGACTGCGCATGATAGCGGTGAAGAGGAGGGGCCGACATGGCCGCAGAGCAGGCGTTCGACGGCTACCGATTGACGGATGAGCAGCAGGCGGTCCGGGAGGCGGTTCGGGAGGTCTGTGCGGCGAAGGTGGCACCGCACGCCGCCGAGGCGGACGAGACCGGTGAGTTCCCGAAGGCGTCCTTCGACGCGTTGCGGGCGGCTGACTTTCACGCCCCGCACATTCCCGCTGAGTACGGCGGTGCCGACGCCGACGCCCTCGCCACAGTCATCGTGATCGAGGAGGTGGCGCGTGCCTGTGCCTCCTCCTCGCTGATTCCGGCGGTCAACAAGCTGGGCACCATGCCGCTGATCCTGGCCGGGTCCGCGGAGCTCAGGCGGAAGTACCTGACCCCGGTGGCGGCCGGCGACGCGATGTTCTCGTACTGCCTGTCCGAGCCGGAGGCGGGCAGCGACGCCGCCGCGATGACCACCCGGGCCGTCCGGGACGGCGACCACTGGGTGCTCAACGGCGTCAAGCGATGGATCACCAACGCTGGCGTGTCCGAGTTCTACACGGTCTTCGCCGTGACCGACCCGACCGCCCGGAGCCGGGGTATTTCGGCCTTCGTGGTCGAGAAGTCCGACCCGGGGGTGAGCTTCGGCGCACCGGAGAAGAAGTTGGGGATCAAGGGCTCGCCGACCTGCGAGGTCTACCTGGACGGCGTCCGTATCCCCGCCGATCGCATGATCGGTGCGGAGGGCACCGGCTTCGCCACCGCCATGCAGACCCTGGACCACACCCGGATCACGATCGCCGCGCAGGCGGTGGGCATCGCGCAGGGGGCACTCGACTACGCCAAGGGGTATGTGCAGGAGCGTCGGCAGTTCGGTAAGCCGGTCGCCGACTTCCAGGGCATCCAGTTCATGCTCGCGGACATGGGCATGAAGCTGGAGGCGGCGCGGCAGCTGACCTATGCCGCGGCCGCCCGTTCCGAGCGGGGGGACGCGGACCTGACCTACTTCGGCGCGGCGGCCAAGTGCTTCGCCTCCGATGCGGCCATGGAGATCACCACCAACGCCGTGCAGCTGCTCGGTGGGTATGGCTACACCCGGGACTACCCGGTCGAGCGGATGATGCGCGACGCGAAGATCACCCAGATCTACGAGGGCACGAACCAGGTGCAGCGCATCGTCATAGCACGGCAACTGTTGAAGGGCTGATCCACCCGCCGGCGGGCCGGCGCCCGGCCCGCCGGAACGGGGCCGGGCGTGGGCTCGATTGGATGGTCAGCGCAGCCCGGTGGTGGTGTTGGTCTGCCGGCGGCTGCCGCGTGGCGGGGCAGACCAGGGGGTCTCGCCGCCGGTCTGTCGGGGTAGCGATTCGGTCGGGTCGGACTTGGGGTAGCCCAGGACTGGTTCGGTGCTGTCTGGCTCCGATGTGGGCGACCAGTCGTGGAGCGAGGGGTCCGGTGGTTCCGGCGCCTCCGCTGCCTTCGGTTCCGCCTCGGTCGTCGGCCACCGCCGCCAGCGTTGACCGCTGAAACCGGCGACCAGCAGCAGGAGGCCGATCAGGAAGAGTGTGCCGTTCTCCAGCGGCAGAAGCAGCGGCAGTGGGTCGCCGAGCACCTCCCAGTCCGTCGGGAAGCGGTCACGGACAGTGAACGGCCTGATGGCCAACCCCAGGTACGGGGTAGCGAGCAGCAATCCGGCGACGATCGGGCCGGCCGGCGAGACGCGCAGCGTCCCGAGGAGTCCGAGCAGGATGCCGCCGACGAACAGCCAGACCGCGGGCTCGATCAGGTTGGCCGAGTTGAACCGATCGACCTCCACCCAGCGGTCGACGGTGCGCGTCGATCCATCCTGACCGAGAGTGACCAGGATCCACGTGACGGGTACCACCACGAGACCCGCGAGGAAGCTCCAAAGATGTCGCATCCGCGCACCGTACCGTCTCCGATATGACCGAGTATCCCGCCATCACCGCACCGGGCAGGCCGACCGCATACTCCCGGGTCACGCTGAGTCGAATCATGACAGCCGTCGATGTAAACCTCTACGGCACCGTGCACGGCGGAGTGCTGATGAAGTTCGTGGACGACGTCGCGGGGGCCGCCGCCGCCCGGCACAGTGGCGGGACGGCCGTGACCGCGGCGATTGACGAGATCGTCTTCTCTGAAGCGGTGCGGGTCGGGGACTTGGTGCACGCGTACGCCCAGGTCAATTGGGCCGGGCAGACCTCGATGGAGGTCGGGGTGCGGGTCACCGCCGAACGATGGGACTCGGCCGAGGGAGAACCGGTGCGGGTCGCCACCGCGTACCTCGTCTTCGTCGGCGTCGACGCCGGCGGCAGCCCTCGCTCGGTCCCACCGGTAGCCCCGGAGACCGTTACGGACCAGCGGCGCTTCCGAGAGGCGGAGATTCGGCGGGCGCACCGACTCGCCCGTCGTCGGGCGATCCAGGCACACCGGGACGGCTGAAGCGTCGCCGGTCCACATCGGTCGAAACCGCCGGCGGCGAGGCGATGTGCCGGGGCGTCCGGGACCAGGCGCAGGCGACGGCGCCTCGAGGTAGGGCAAGATGGCGCCACGGCCGTACAGCGTTGTGCCGGACCGAGGGAGGGTGGAGCGATGGGTGAGGTGCTGTGGAAGCCGCCGGCGGATGTGCGTGAGCGGTCCCGGATCGGGACCTACCTGCGGTGGCTGAGTACGCACCGGGGGCTTGACTTCGCCGACTACGACGCACTGTGGCGCTGGTCGGTCACCGACCTGCCCGCCTTCTGGCAGTCGATCTGGGACCACTTCGAGGTCGTGTCGCACGCCCCGGCCACGGCCACGCTCGCCGAGCAAACCATGCCCGGCGCCCGCTGGTTCCCCGGCGCCACCCTCAACTACGCCGAGAACGTGCTGCGGATGCCGGGCCGGGGCGACGCCGACCCGGTGGTGATCGCCCACGGCCAGACCCGGCCACCGGTCATCCTCTCCGCCGCCGAGCTGCGGGAGCAGGTCCGCCGGGTCGCCGCGGGACTACGTCGCCTCGGCGTCGGCGCGGGTGATCGGGTGGCCGCGTACGCGCCGAACATTCCCGAGACGTACGTGCTGTTGCTGGCCTGCGCCAGCCTCGGCGCGATCTTCTCCTCCTGCGCGCCTGAGTTCGGCACCCGGAGCGTGACCGACCGCTGGCAGCAGATCGAGCCGAAGGTTCTGGTCGCCGTCGACGGCTACCGCTATGGCAACAAGCCGGTCGACCGGCGGGCCGAGGTGGCCGCTGTTCGAGCCGCGCTGCCGTCGCTTTCACACACCGTCGGCATCGCGTATCTCGATCCGGCCGGTCTCCCCCCGGCGGACACGATCGCCTGGGCCGATCTCGCCGCGGCCACCGACGAGCCGCTCACCTTCACGCCGGTGCCCTTCGATCATCCGCTCTATGTGCTCTACTCTTCCGGCACGACGGGCCTGCCCAAGCCAATCGTGCACGGCCATGGCGGCATCCTGCTCGAGCACCTGAAGATGCTCGCCCTGCACCACGACCTGGGCCCGGCGGACCGGTTCTTCTGGTTCACCACGACCGGCTGGATGATGTGGAACCTCCTCGTCTCCGGGCCGGCCGTGGGGGCGTCGATCGTGCTCTTCGACGGCGACCCGGGCCACCCCGATCTGGGGACGCTGTGGCGGCTGGCCGAGCGCACCGGCACCACCTACCTCGGTACCTCGGCGCCGTTCCTGCTGGCCTGTCGCAAGGCCGGGCTGGTCCCGACCCAGTTCGCCGACCTGTCTGCCCTGCGTGGGGTCGGCTCCACCGGCGCGCCACTGCCCCCCGAGGGCTTCCGCTGGGTTTACGGGAACGTCGGCGACGCGCTCCAGCTTCAGTCGCTCTCCGGCGGAACCGATGTCTGCACCGGCTTTGTCGGCGGAAGTCCGTTGCTGCCCGTGCACGCGGGCGAGATCGCCTGCCGGGCGCTCGGGGCGAAGGTGGAGGCACGCTCCGGCGACGGCACCCCGGTCATCGGTGCGCTGGGTGAGTTGGTGATCACTGAGCCAATGCCGAGCATGCCGGTCGGGTTCTGGGGCGACGCCGACGGCAGTCGGTACCGGGAGGCGTACTTCGACCGCTACCCCGGCGTCTGGCGGCACGGCGACTGGATCACGATCAACTCGCGGGGTGGTTGCGTCATCACCGGCCGCTCCGACGCGACGTTGAACCGGGGTGGGGTTCGCCTCGGCACCGCAGAGTTCTACTCGGTGGTGGAAGGGCTGGACGAGGTCGTCGACTCGCTCGTCGTGCACCTGGAGGACGCCGAGGGCGGCGCTGGTGAGCTGCTCCTGTTCGTGGTGCTCGCCGTGGGCGTGGAGTGGGGCGACGCGCTGCGGGCCCGGATCTGCCGGGAACTGCGTACCGCCCTGTCGCCCCGGCACGTGCCCGATGAGATCCATCCGGTCGAGGCCGTCCCGCGGACCCTGTCCGCGAAGAAGCTGGAGGTGCCGGTCAAGAAGATCCTGACCGGCACCCCGGTCGATTCAGCGGCAGCCAGGGGTGCGCTGGCCAACCCAGAGTCGTTGACCGCCTTCGCGGGCCTGGCTCAGCGCCGAGCCGCCCACGACGACGCCACCGGTGGGCGAGCCCTGTGACGGCCATCGATTAGGGATCAAGGCAGGGTGAGGGTGGTCCGCTCGGCGACGGCGCGGGCGCCGAGACGGCTGGCGTCGGGGTGGGCGACCAGGACCGTGGAGGCGTTCGCGGTCAGCGGGGCCAAGAGCCAGTCGACCGGGTCCGGGTAGCGGTCGACGTCAATCAGGACCCGTGTGCCGGGGGTGAGCCCGAGGTCCGTGGCGCGCGCCGCCGCCCGGGCGGCCAGCTCCGCCTGGGCCGGCCCGCCGGGTGCGGGCGCCCCGAAGTGGTCGCCGTGCGTCCGTACCTCGGACGCGAAGTCCGCGTACCCCGGTGGCACCTCCCGTAGCGGCCGGGCGAACGGGTCCAGCGCGAGTAGGTAGCGGTCACCGGCGTAGGATCGGTCCGCCTCGGCCACCCGGCCGGTGGCGACGAAGAGAACGTCCACGTCGTCGGGCGAGTCAGCCACGGTGAGGCCAGCCGACCAGCATCCGAGTAGCACGGCGGCGGTCTGCCAGTGCGGGGGCAGGAGTACTCCGGCGGTATCGCCGGGTGCGAGTCCCACCCCGTCGACCAGCAGATTGGCGGTCTTGGCCACCCAGTTCGCGCAGGTAGCGCCAGAGAGTTCGGTGCGTTCGCCGGTGGCGTCGTCGTACCAGGTGAGCAGCGGTCGGGTCGGGTCGGGTGCGATCGCGTCCGCGAGGACCCGGGCAAGGTTGTCGGCCATCAGCGCGAACGATACGCTCCCGCCGCTCGGACCCGAGGGCGACGACGACCTGGCTCAGCGCCGGGTCGCAGTCCTCGCCCGGGCGGGGGTGCGGCGTAGGCTTACGGCGAAAGTGTCGTACCCCACACCCCCGAGTGCAAGGAGTCGCCCCTTGACCGCCGGCAGCCCGCCCCGTGTGCTCATTGACGCCACGAGTGTTCCCGCCGATCGTGGCGGCGTCGGTAGATATGTTGACGGCCTGCTCGGCGCGCTCGGGAAGGTCTGCGGCACCAGCGTTGACCTGGTCGTGGTCAGCCTTCGGACGGATCTTGAACGCTATACCCGGATGCTGCCCGGGGCGGAGATCATCCCCGCCCCGGCCGCTGTGGCGCACCGGCCCGCGCGGCTCGCCTGGGAACAGACCGGCCTGCCGCTGCTCGCCCAGCAGGTCGGCGCCCAGGTGCTGCATTCGCCCTTCTACACCTGCCCGCTGCGGGCGGGCTGTCCGGTCACCGTGACCGTGCACGACGCCACCTTCTTCACCGAGCCAGAGCACTACGACAAGTCCCGTCGCACCTTCTTCCGCAGCGCGATCCGGACGTCGTTGCGCCGCGCCGACCGGGTGATCGTGCCCAGTAAAGCCACCCGGGACGAGCTGATTCGGCTGTTGGACGCTGACCCGACCCGGATTGATGTCGCGTACCACGGGGTTGATCATGTCGCGTTCCACGCCCCGAGCGCCGAGGAGAAGGCCCGGGTCCGGGCCCGGCTGGGGCTCGGCAGCCAGAGCTACGTCGCGTTCCTCGGTGCCAAGGAGCCCCGCAAGAACGTTCCCAACCTCATTCGGGGCTGGGCGCGGGCCGTGGCGGACCGGCACCAGCCGCCAGCCCTGGTGGTCGCCGGGGGGCAGGGGCACGACGACGAGATCGATCGCGCGGTCGCCGAGGTGCCGTCGCACCTGCGCCTGCTCCGCCCCGGTTACCTGCGCTACGCCGACCTGCCGGGTTTCCTCGGTGGGGCCTTGGTCTCCGCCTACCCGTCGTACGGCGAGGGGTTCGGCCTGCCGATCCTGGAGGCGATGGCCTGTGCGGCGCCGGTGCTGACGACGCCCCGGCTCTCTCTGCCCGAGGTGGGCGGCGAGGCGGTCGCGTACACCAGCGAGGCACCGGATCAGATCGCCGCCGACCTGGCCGCGTTGCTCGACGACGAACACCGCCGGCTGGCGCTGGCCCAGGCCGGGTTCGACCGGGCCAAGGAGTTCACCTGGCAATCCAGCGCCGACGTGCACCTCGCCGCCTGGTCGCGGGCCCGGTCGTGAACGGGGCGCCTGTTCGGCTGACCCGGCGGCCTCAGCCGATCTGTTCGGGGAGAATGTGCAGGTGATTTACGCCGTCATCCCGGCGGGTGGCAGCGGCACCAGGCTGTGGCCGTTGTCCCGCGCCGGGCATCCAAAGTTTCTTCACCAGCTCACCGGGTCCGCTGCGTCACTGTTGCAGGCGACCGTGGAGCGGCTTGGTCCGCTGGCGACGCCGGAGCGCACCTTCGTGGTCACTGGTACGGCACACGCCACCGCGGTGGCCCGCCAGCTGGCCGGGCTGCCGGAGCAGAACATCCTGGTCGAGCCGTCGCCGCGGGACTCGTGTGCAGCGATCGCACTGGCTGCCGCCGTGATCGCCCGTCAGGAGCCGACCGCGGTGATGGGCTCGTTCGCGGCGGACCATCTGATCGGTGACCCGTCCGGGTGGCGGGAGACGGTGCGTCAGGCCGCCCAGGGGGCCGAGCAGGGGCTGTTGATGACGGTCGGGATCACCCCGGCCTGGGCGGAGACCGGCTACGGCTACCTGGAGACCGGCGAGCCGACCGGAAACGGGATGCTGCGGCCGGTGGTCGAGTTCAAGGAGAAGCCGGACACCGCGGTGGCGGAGGCGTACCTACGGTCCGGGCGGCACCTCTGGAACGCCAGCATGTTCGTGTGGCGGGTGGATGTCTTCCTCGCCGAGTTGGCCCGACAGCAACCAGCGCTGCACGCGGGCGTTCTCGAGATCGCCGCCGCCTGGGGCACCGAGGGCCAGGACGAGGTACTCGGCACGGTGTGGCCGACGCTGCCGAAGATCTCGGTCGACTATGCGGTGATGGAGGGGGCGGCGACCGCGGGCCGAGTGGCGACGGTCCCCGGCGATTTCGGCTGGAACGACGTCGGTGACTTCCACACCCTCGGCGAGGTCCTGCCGACGGATCCGGCCGGCACCATGGTCCTGGGCGGGGAGGCGAAGCCCAGTGTCCTGTTGCGCGACAGCACGAACCTGGTGGTTGTCCCGCACTCGGGCCGGCTCGTCGCGACGGTTGGAGTGCACGACATGATCGTGGTCGACACCCCGGACGCGTTGCTGGTCTGCCCGCGTGCCCGCGCCCAGGACGTGAAGCAACTCGTCGACGAGCTCAAGGAGCGGGGTGAAGTGGGGCTCGTCTGAGCGCCGCCAGTGCCGGTCTGATCAGCTGGGTGGTCCCGCCGGCCAACGGAGTCGGAAGCTGGTTCGGTGGAAACCAGCCCAGCTCCTCGGACTCCTCGCTGACCTGGAGCCGTGCGCCGGGCGGGGCGAGGACGGCGAAGCGTACGTCGTGGTGGAATGAGCCGCCCTGGCAGGTGACCGGATGAATGTCCACGTCGATCGGCACCGGATCGATCCGCAGGCCGGTCACGCCGGACTCCTCGGTCGCCTCCCGCAGCGCCGCCGCGGCCAGGGTCGGATCGTCGGGCTCGCAGTGCCCGCCGAGCTGCACCCACTGGTGGAGCTTGCCGTGCAGGCAGAGCAGCACCTGGGAACCGGTGGCGTCGAGCACCAGCGCGCTGGCGGTGACGTGGCCGGCCCGGTGCGTTCGGCTCATCGCTTCCGGCCCGGCGGTGAGGAGGTCCAGCGTTCGGTCCCGGGCATCGGCGGCGGCCGCCGACGTGGGCACCCAGCCACGCAGCACGGTGAGGGCATCGGCGTGCAGGGCGGGATCGGCCTGCGAGCCGGCTCGGAGATCGGGCGTTGACAAGGGCCCTCCTGACGTTGGGGGTGCGCCCGCAACCCTACGGGTGCGGTGTTCGTACGCTTGGCTGGTGACTCTGCGACTCCTGGAATTTGTGGTGGGCGACAACGAGGCCAGTGACCTGCTCCCGGTGCGTTCGCCGGCGCTGCTGCGCGCGCACGGTGCCCGGCGTGGCTTCTGGACGGTGCTCGACGAGGGCCCGGTCGAGCAGTGCCTCGCGCTGCTCCTGGAGCTTACCGACGGCACCTGGACGGCCCAGCACGTGACCGCCGACGCCGGAGCCGAGAACGGCCGTACCGAGGACGGCGAGGCGTTGGCCCACCACGACGGGTGGGTGTATGTCTTCGGGTCGCACTTCGGATCGAAGGCCGGCCCGCTGCGTCCGCGGCGGGCTTTCGTGGCCCGGTTCCGCGAGCAGGACGCGGCCCGCGGCCTGCTGCCGGTGCAGGTGGTGCGCAACCGGTTCCGGATCCACCGGGCGGTGAACGACGCCCTGATCAAGGCCCCGTTCACCCCGCTGCCGCCGGGAGACCAGGTCCGCTCCCGGTTCATCGGCGCCACCGTGGCGCGGGGGACCGCCCGGTCCAAGGGCTGGGTCGAGCGGCTGGCCGTCGACGATCTGCCGCTCAATGTGGAGGCGGTCGCCTTCACCCCGGCCGGCACGGCGCTGCTCGGGCTCCGGTTCCCGGTCACTGCCGAGGGCGACCCGATCCTGGTGGAGCTGGCCGGGGTACCCCAGATGTTCGCGCCCAGCCCGACCTGGCCGGAGGCGCTGGGCACGTACGTACTGACCGGGGTCACCCCACCCGGCGCGTTGGCCGGCTTCCGGGCGATGGTGCCTGGCGCGGAGGGCGACTACGCGGCGGTGATCGGCTCGATCGACGCGCTCGGGAAGGGTTCGGTGCTGCTGGCCGACCACCCGGCGGGTGGGGAGGTGACCTCCCGGCACGTCCGCTTCCGACTCCCCGACCAGGGCCACCGGATCACCGGCGAGTTGGTCGCGGACCTCGCGCCCTTCCACCATGTCGAAGGGCTTGCCGAGCTCGACGGGAGCCGGTTTTACGTCACCGACGAGGACCACCGGGTTGCGCTCTGGGTGGGCTGACCCCTACCGGATTGCGGGGTGGGCCCGCCGCGGCTCCGTCATCCGGCGCCACCAGCCCTAGAGCGCCAGCGCCGCGGTGGCGGAGGTGCCGGGCGGGGGCGGCAGCAGGGTCGACGGGAGGCCCTCGGCAGCCAGGGCGGCGCGCAGGCGGTGTACGTCCGCGCCGAACCGAACCAGCCCGAACGGGTCCACCGGGGTCGGCGGGGCGGCGAGTAGCAGGGTGTTCGCTGCCGCCGGCCAGCCCGGTACCGTGCTGGCCAGCTGGTCGTGGGTTGCCGGGTCGGTGACGTGGGTGAAGACCGTGCCGGGGGCTACTGTCGCACCGACGACGGCGATCGCCCGGTCGATCGCAGCCGGGTCGGGTGCCGTCGGTCCGGTGCCGGTCGGCAGGTTGGCGGCCTCGGCAAGCCCGGCGGCCCGCGCCTCGGCGGTGCCGAGCGAGAACAGGTCCAACGACGAGTCCCGAATCAGGGCCCTCGCCCCGAGTCCGTCGTCGGCCCTCGGGGTGGTGGGGTAACCGCGTACGACCGCGACCGGCACCTGGTCGCACTTGCCCTTGACCAGTTCGCCTGCGCCGGCCAGTTCGTCGACCACCGCCATCTGGGTGAGTTCCAACTCGTTGCCGTACGGGTCGACCTCACCCCGGTGGTCGTGGACGGCGTCGAGGCCGGCGACGCCGAGCGCGACATCGGTGAGCCCGTTGCGCCACGGCCGGCCCATGGTGTCGCTGATGATGATCGGCACATCGAGGCCGTACCGCTGTCGTAGCGCGGCGCGCAGCGCCCGGGCGGAGGCGTCCGGGTCAACTGGGAGCAGCACCAGCCGGGTCTTGTCGACGTTGGACGCGTCGATGCCCGCGGCGGCCATCACGAAGCCGTGGTGGGTTTGGACGATCCGGGTCGCGCCGCGGGCGGCGACCACCCGCGCGGTCTCCGCCGCCAGCACCTCAGCGCGGGCCGTGAGCCGTTCCGGCCCGTCGGCTGGGACATCCACCAGACGTCCCTCCGCCTTCGAGACGATTTTGCTCGTCACCACCAGGACGTCGCCGTCGCGCAGCCACGGCGCCGCAGACATGATCATGGATGCCAGGTCGTCGCCTTCGGACACATGGCCGATGCCGTGCACCGGCATGATTTCCAGGTTCACATCAACCCCACCGCGGCGTGGACCATCGCCGTGGTCGCCGCCTCGTCCGTCATCCGCAGCGGTGCCGCGTGGACCCGCACCTCCGGCACCACCGTCGCCGCGTCTTCCTCGGCTACCAGCCAGCCGTCGAGCAGACCACCGCTGGCCCGCCCACCATAGAGACCGCCCACTCCGGCGGCGCTGCACTCGATGCCGAGCACGTTCAGGCACCGGTCGGCCATCCCACGGACCGGGGCGGCGCCGATGATCGGGGACACCCCGACCACCGGGGCCTTGCCCGCCGTGACCGCGTCCCGCAATCCGGGCACGGCCAGGATCGGGGCGATGCTCACCACCGGGTTGCTCGGTGCGAGCAGCACCAGGTCCGCCTCAGTGATCGCCTCGGTCACGCCCGGTGCCGGCTTCGCGTCCTCCGCGCCGACGAAGACGAACCGGTGCGTGGGAATCTCGGCCCGATGCCGAATCCACCACTCCTGGAAGTGAATCGCCCGCTGGCGGCCGTCGAGGTCGACCACCGCGTGGGTCTCCAGGCGGTCGTCGGTCGCCGGTAGCAGGCGTACGCCGGGCTCCCAGCGGGTGGCCAGTGCGGCGGTGACCTGGTGCAGTGGGTAGCCGGCAGTGATCCTGGTGGTGCGGACCAGGTGGGTGGCGAGATCTCGGTCCCCCAGCCCAAACCAGGCCGGCTCTGCCCCGTACGCGGCCAGTTCCTCCCGTACCGTCCAACTCTCCGCAACGCGTCCCCAGCCACGTTCCGGATCGGCGCCACCACCCAACGTGTACATGACGCTGTCCAGGTCCGGGCAGACCTTCAGGCCGTGCAGATACAGGTCGTCGCCCACGTTGACCACGGCGGTCACCTCGGCGCCGATCGCGCGGGCGTAAGCCCGCACCCCGAGCAGGAACCGGGCGCCGCCGATTCCTCCGGTCAGAACCACGATGCGCATGCCGTCCATCCTCGCCTACCCACCGCCTCCGGGCTCCGGGCCACCCGGGAGACTAGGCTCACGTCGACAGCTGTCCAATTCCGTTCGAAGGGGGATACCGTGACCAGCCCTGTCGAACCGGCGTCCACCGAAACGACGCCGGCCCGTCAACTGACCCGGCCGCTGCGTGAACCAGCGGCGTTCGTGCTCCTCGGCGCGAATGCCCTCCTCCTTTTTGCCGGCCTACTTCGGCTCATGACCTCGCCCATCTCCGAAGCCGGGTACGCCGGCAACGCGGCCGCCGCGTTCACCAGCATCGAGGCGGTCGTCCTACCGTTGCTGGCGGTCCTGCTCGCCACGCATCTACACCCGGTGCTTCCCCGGGCGAAGCTGATCACCCAGGTGGCGTTGGGTCAGTACGCCTTCAGCGCGTTCTTCGGCGCTTTGATCTTCGTGATCTGGTCCGTCGACCGGCTGGTCTCGGCGGAGCTGCTCGACGCCTTCCTCGGGTTCTTGAGTCAGCTGGCTGGGCTGGGGCTGCTGCTGCTGGCCGGCTTCCCGGTGTATCGGATCTGGCGTCAGCTCTACTACGTGCCCAAGCCCAAGCCCCAGCCCGGGGTCTACGGCGCTCCCCCACCCGGTTGGCCGGTGTCGCCCCCCGGTGGGCAGCCGGGCAGCCAGCCCGGGTGGCCCGCCCCCGGGCCCGGCGGCTGGCCCGGCCCCAATCAGGGCGCTGGTTGGCCCGGCCCCAGCCAGGGCGATGGTTGGCCCGCTCCGCCCCAGTCTGGTGCGGTCTACGGCCAGTCGGCCGCACCGCATGCTGGGGCTTTCCCGCCGGCCGCACCGCATGCCGGGGCTTTCCCGCCGGCCGCACCGCACGCCGGGGCTTCCCCGCCGGCCCAACCGTCGGCTGAACCGACGCAGGCGATTCCCCGCCAGTCGGTTGAGCCCCAGACGCCGTCGCACGACGAGGATCGCACTCGACCCATCAATCCGTCTGACAGCCCCGACTGACCGCCCTCGGCTCCGGCCCGCGTGGTGGCCCCGGCCCATGGAGTGATCAAACCGGCAGGGCGGGGAGGCGGGTGGAACGCATACGCTGAGCGGATGGTTGATCGCACGGAGTCGGTCCCCACCGAGGCGAGTGTGCGGCGGGCGTTGCGTCGAGCGGCGTCCGGGCGAGCGCTGGACACCGACGAGGCAACAGCGCTGCTGAGCGCCCGGGGCGCCGCGCTGGACGAGTTGTTCCAAGTGGCCGGGGCGATCCGGGACGCGGGGCTGCGCGCGGCCGGGCGGCCGGGTGTGGTGACGTACTCGAAGAAGGTCTTCATCCCGCTCACCCGACTCTGTCGGGACCGGTGTCACTACTGCACGTTCGCCACGGTGCCGCACCGACTGCCGGCGGCGTTCCTCGACCGCGACGAGGTGCTGGCGATCGCCCGGCAGGGCGCGGAGCTCGGCTGCAAGGAGGCGTTGTTCACCCTCGGTGACCGGCCGGAGGAGCGCTGGCCGGCAGCTCGCCAGTGGCTGGACGAGCGTGGGTACGACTCGACGCTTGACTACGTGCGCTCCTGCGCCGTGGCCGTGCTGGAGGAGACGGGCCTGCTGCCACACCTCAACCCGGGCGTGCTCAGCTGGTCCGAGTTGCAGCGGCTCAAGCCGGTCGCGCCGAGCATGGGCATGATGTTGGAGACCACCGCCACCCGGCTGTGGTCCTCGCCGAAAGGCCCGCACTATGGCTCGCCGGACAAGGAACCGGCCGTCCGGCTGCGGGTGCTCGAGGACGCGGGTCGGGTGAATGTGCCCTTCACGACCGGCATCCTCATCGGGATCGGGGAGACCCCGGCCGAGCGAGTCGACGCGCTCTTCGCGATTCGCCGGTCACACCGGGAGTACGGCCACCTCCAGGAGGTGATCGTGCAGAACTTTCGGGCCAAGCCGGACACGGCGATGCGCGGAATGCCCGACGCGGAGCTGCACGATCTCGCCGCCACCGTGGCGGTGGCCCGGGTGCTGCTCGGCCCCCAGGCTCGCCTCCAGGCGCCACCGAACCTCATCGCGGGCGAGTACGACCTGCTGCTGCGCGCCGGTATCGACGACTGGGGCGGTGTCTCGCCGTTGACCCCGGACCACGTCAACCCGGAGCGGCCCTGGCCGCAGCTCGACGAGCTGTCCCGCCGGACCGAGCAGGCCGGGTTCGCTCTGCGGGAGCGGTTGACGATCTACCCGGAGTACGTCCGGGCCGGTGACCCGTGGCTCGACCCGCGCCTACTGCCGCACGTTCAGGCCCTGGCGGATCCGGCGACCGGCCTGGCGGTGCCCACCGCCCGCCCGACGGGGCGGCCGTGGCAGGAGCCGGACGAGGTCTACGGCGGGCGGACCGACCTGCACACCACCATCGACACCACCGGCCGTACCACCGATCGGCGGGGCGACTTCGACCAGGTCTACGGCGACTGGTCGATGGTGGCCGGCCGGATGAGCGCCGGAGCGACCGCCGGGATCGGCGACCACGACCTGCGGGACGGTCTGCGCCTCGCCGCGGACGATCCGGCGTCGCTGCTGAAGCCCGGACACGCCGCTGCGGCGTTGGCGCTCTTCGCGGCGGACGGCCCGGCTCTGGACCAGCTGTGCCGTATCGCCGACGACGTACGTCGCGACGCGGTAGGTGACGAGGTCACCTACGTGGTCAACCGCAACATCAACTTTACCAATGTCTGCTACGTGGGTTGCCGCTTCTGTGCCTTCGCGCAGCGCGAGCGGGACGCCGATGCGTACCGGCTCTCGGTTGACCAGATCGCGGACCGGGCCGAGCAGGCGTGGCGGGCAGGGGCCAGCGAGGTGTGCCTTCAGGGAGGTATCGACCCGAGGCTGCCGGTGACCGCCTACGCCGACCTGGTGCGGGCGATCAAGACCCGGGTGCCGGAGATGCACGTGCACGCGTTCTCCCCGATGGAGGTTGTTACCGCGGCTGGCAAGGCGGGCGTGTCCATCCGGGAGTGGCTGACCGGGCTGCGGGAGGCCGGGCTGGACACCATCCCCGGCACCGCCGCCGAGATCCTCGATGACGAGGTGCGCTGGGTTCTCACCAAGGGCAAGCTGCCGACGGCCGCCTGGGTCGAGGTGGTCACCACCGCGCACGAGCTGGGGATTCGGTCCAGCTCCACGATGATGTACGGGCACGTTGACCATCCCGCGCAGTGGCTTACCCACTTCCGGGTGTTGGCCGACACGCAGGACCGCACGGGTGGCTTCACCGAGTTTGTCGCGCTGCCGTTCGTGCACACCAACGCCCCGATCTACCTGGCGGGGATCGCCCGTCCGGGGCCGACCTGGCGGGAGAACCGGGTGGTGCACGCGATGTCCCGGCTGTTGCTACACGGTCGGGTTCACAACATTCAGTGCTCGTGGGTGAAGCTGGGCGACGAGGGGAGCGCCGAACTGCTCCGGGGCGGTTGTAACGATCTGGGTGGCACCCTGATGGAGGAGACGATCTCCCGGATGGCAGGTTCGGGCAACGGGTCGGCCCGGACCGAGGAGCAGTTGATCGCGATCGCGGCAGCGGCCGGGCGGCCAGCGAACAAGCGAACAACCGCGTACGGCCATCGGGTCGGGTAGCGCCTGACCGTCCCGCCGCCGGCCTGTTGGCTGGGTCGCTGGCCGTGGGACAGCGCCCCGGCCGTGGGTTGGTTCGCTGGACGTGGGCGGGGTTCGCGGCGATCGGACAGACCGCTGGCGGCGGCCGGCCCGGCCCTCGGTCGGTCGCTGTACCGTTTGGTGGGATCGTCGGCCCGACACTGTCGGAGTTACAGTCCATAGTGGACTCACGGTTGGATTCTCTTGTCTGGGCGATGCTTCAGCGGCGTTTCTGTCCGTCGTGCTATATCCCCCGTTTCATGGCATGTCCACTATGTGGACAAGGGCTTGCGCTCCCTGGCCACCCTTGGTGATGGGTGTGGCGGCGGCGGGATAGCCTGGGAATCGTCAAGATCAACGAGTCGGTTCGGCGGGTTGGCTTGACAGGCGTTCAATGCCGCGCCACGCAGAAAACTCTGGCAACTCGCCGGGGCGGGCGTTACCCGGCGGGGGTCTGAATCGGTAGGGCAGGTTGCGAGGCCGGGAGGCCGGATGGGTCGGACCGGGTGAGATGTGGAGGGCAGCCTCATTATCAAGTTTGGCTTGACGGCGCACGTATGACACGCGTGTAATTTGACTGGGGCTGTTCGCGAAACGCTACGTACCGGTACCGAACGGACAGCACGCCTTTCGCGTGGGGGGTTGCAGCGGCGATGACGTCGGTGCGCGACAAGGAGGCATTGAATGGACGGCCAGCTCGAGGCGGCCGACCTGCTCGGAAACGCGCCGGAGTGGCAGGAGCGGGCGCTTTGCTCGCAGACCGACCCGGAGGCGTTCTTCCCCGAGAAGGGCGGCTCAACCCGTGAGGCGAAGCGGATCTGCTCGCGCTGCGAGGTCAAGACCGAGTGCCTCGAATACGCGCTCGGTCACGACGAGCGGTTCGGCATCTGGGGTGGTCTCTCCGAGCGAGAGCGCCGCCGGCTCAAGCGGCGTGCCGCCTGACATCAGGTTGGATCCGGGGCGGTGGGGGCTGCCCCGGATCGTCGCCGTGGCCGGGCACGGGCCAGCCGTGGTGGCCGGGCTCAGGCCAACTCGTCCGGGTCGGCCCCGAGCAGGTTCGCCACCTGCTCGATGATGACGTCGTGGACGAGATCCGCCAGGTCCTCACGGTCCATCGCCCGAAACTCGAGTGGCCGGCGGTAGAGGACGATCCGTGGCGGCATCTCCTGCCGGCCCGGTCGCCCGGGCAGGAGGCGGGCGAGGGGCACCGCGCCGTCCTCGAGCACGTCGGAGTCGTAGACATTCAGCTGCGGCGGCACGTCCTCCACCGCGAACTCGACGCCGGCCAGTTCCTTGGCGAACCGCCGCTCGAGTGTCTCCACCGTGTCCAGCACCAGTTCGTCGAAGACCTCGGCCTTCGTTCGCGCCAGCGGCACCGTCGCGGGCACCAGGCGGCCGCGCAGGCCACGTCCGTGACGGTCGCGGCGAGTGCGTCGTCCGGTGCCGGGGCGGCGGTGTTCCGGGCTTGCCATGGGCCCAGGGTAGTACCCGACCGATGCTGTCCTGCGGCAGCTGTGGCGCGCTGGCGCGCCGGATCCGAACGGCCGAAATGTGATCACCAAGACGGGCGTGTCGGGTCGCGAACCGGTGCGCCGGAGCCGGTATTGGAGATACCCTGCCGCGGTGAGGTCACCACGGCGCTGCACCCGAAACGGCTGCCCCCGGCAAGCAGTCGCCACATTGACCTATGTCTACAACGAGTCCACCGCCGTGGTGGGGCCGCTGGCCGCTTTCGCCGAGCCGCACACGTACGACCTCTGCGAGCCCCATGCGCGCAGTCTGACCGCGCCCCGGGGCTGGGATGTCGTCCGGCACGAGGGAGAGTTCGAGCCGCCGCCGCCCACGACGGACGACCTGGTCGCCCTCGCCGAGGCGGTCCGCGAGGCAGCCCGCCCGGTAGCCCCTCGGCCCCCGGAGGACGGCCACGATCCGGCGACCTCGACGTCGTCCACCGGGCGTCGCGGTCACCTCCGCGTGATTCCCCCCAGTCACTGACGTCGGCGCCGTAACCCCGCCCAGGTGCGGCTACAGCCGGGACCAGGCCTCGGTGAGGACAGCTCGCAGGATCTGTTCCATCTCGTCGAACTGCTCTGGCCCGGCAATCAACGGTGGCGCGAGCTGCACCACCGGGTCGCCCCGGTCGTCGGCGCGGCAGTAGAGGCCGGAGTGGAAGAGTGCGGGGGAGAGAAAGTCGCGCAGCAGCCGTTCGGAGTCCGTCTCGTCGAAGGTCTCCTTGGTTGTCTTGTCCTTGACCAGCTCGATGCCGTAGAAGTACCCGTCGCCCCGGATGTCGCCGACGATCGGCAGCTCGTGCAGCCGTTCCAGGGTGGCCCGGAACGTCGCCTCGTTGGCCCGTACGTGACCGATCAGGTCGTCGCGGGCGAGGACCTCCAGGTTGGCCAGCGCCACCGCGCAGGAGACCGGGTGCCCGCCGAAGGTCACGCCGTGGGCGAAGACGCCGGTCTCGGTGAGGAACGGCTCCATCAGCCGGTCGTCGGCGATCATCGCGCCGAGTGGGGCGTACCCAGAGGTGATGCCCTTGGCAGTGGTGATGATGTCGGGCTGGTAGCCGTAGCGGACCGCGCCGAAGTACTCGCCGAGCCGCCCCCACGAACAGATCACCTCGTCGGAGACGAGCAGGACGTCGTGCTCGTCGCAGATTTCGCGGACGCGGCTCAGGTAGCCGGGTGGGGGCGGAAAGCAACCGCCGGAGTTCTGCACCGGCTCCAGGAAGACCGCGGCGACTGTCTCCGGGCCTTCTCGCTCGATGGCTCGGCGGATCTCCTCGGCGGCCCAGCGGCCGAACGCCTCGGGGTCGTCGCCGTGCTCGGGGGCCCGGTAGAAGTTGGTGTTGGGTACCTTGATGCCGCCGGGCACCAGGGGCTCGAAGTCACGCCGGAGCTCGGGCAGCCCGGTGATCGACAGTGCGCCCATCGACGTGCCGTGATAGGCGATGTGGCGGCTGACCACCTTGTACTTCGCCGGCCTGCCGGTGCGCCGGAAGTACGCCCGGGCCAGCTTCCACGCCGCTTCGACGGACTCCGCGCCGCCGGTGGTGAAGAAGACCCGGTTGAGGTCGCCGGGGGTCAGGGCGGCGATCCGCTCCGCCAGTTCGATGGCCCTGGGGTGCGCGTACGACCAGAGCGGGAAGTACGCCAGCTCGCCCGCCTGGCGAGCGGCGGCCTCGGCTAGCTCGGTCCGGCCGTGTCCGGCGTTGACGACGAAGAGGCCGGCGAGCCCGTCCAGGTAGCGCCGCCCCTGGGTGTCCCAGACGTACGCGCCCTCGCCGCGCACGATCGTCGGGACCTCACCGGCGGAGTAGCTCGCCATTCGGGTGAAGTGCATCCAGAGGTGGTCGGTGGCATTGGCCATGTCAGCCCCATCGGTCTCGGGCCAGTCAGGGGTGACACCGGCCGCTCGTGACCATGGTTATCCCATAGCTGAACGCCGCATGCCAAGCGCTATTCGTTGTGATCTCGGTCTACTACAACTGATAGAGTTGCTTTGTCGTTCGATTGCCACGAAATCCGTAGCGCCTAAGGTTGGGTGTGCGGATGGATCGCGGGGGTGCCGGGTGGGACGGTGGTTCAGGCGGTCCCCCAGGTGTACGTCTGCTTGCGCAGCTTGAGATAGACGAACACCTCGGTGGAGAGCACGCCCTCGACCGCGCGGAGCCGTTGCAGGATCTCCAGCAGGTGGTCGTCGTTGCGGCAGACCACCTCGGTGAGGAGGTCGAAGGAGCCGGCGGTGATGACGACGTAGTTGACCTCGTCCAGTTCGGCGAGCCGGTCGGCTACTGCCTCCAGGTCTCCGTTAGTCCGTAGGCCGATCATGGCCTGGCGGGGGAAGCCGAGTTGGAGCGGGTCGGTGACCGCGACGATCTGCATCACTCCGGCGTCAAGGAGCCGCTGTACGCGTTGGCGGACTGCCGCCTCGGAGAGCCCTACCGCCTTTCCGATCGTCGAGTACGGTCGACGGCCGTCCTGCTGGAGTTGCTCGATGATCTGCTTCGACGCGTCATCGAGTGGCGCCGGGCCAGTACTCGTGCCGCCGGTGCCGACCCGCCGCCCACCGGTGTCGTTGTGCTGGTTTCGGTTCGTCATCGAGCGCTCCCATGTCCGTTTCTGGCGGCCGGGTGCTTCGAGGGCTCGCCGCCTTCGCGCAGTCTGACGCATGTCGTCGTTGAGAGTGATGTCGGCGACGGAAACCCTCGTGCCGACCGCTTGAGGCGTGGGTCGCGTAGGTGGGGCAGCTCGACAGTGGTGGTGTCAGCCCTGCCTGTCGTTGTTCGACTTGGTCTGTCTGTGGATTCTTCCCTATTAGATCCACGTGTGACGACTCTCAGTGTTGCCGCGTTGATCTCCCAGTGGCGTGTGAATTGGGTGCCGAGGAACGGCACCGTAGCAGCAAGTGATCATCCCGCGCTCCAGCGGTGGACCAACCTCGGCGAGCGTGAGGCAGCGTGCCGGATCGACCCCGGAGACGTCTTCCTGGTCGATCCTGACCAGCGGGTGGACGCCCGGCTGACGTTGTACCTGACGCGGTCCTCATTCGCCCGGCTCGCCCGCGAGACCAGGCGGAACTATGCGGAGGACAGCGCGCCAGGCCCACAGCCTCCTGGCAGACCCCGCGCTCAACGTCTTCCACAACAGCGAAGCGTTCCTGTTCTGCAACTACGACCGCGCCAAAGCGCTCTGCCATCCCAGCCGCGGCGCCCAGAGCACACCAAGCCTCGATCGATGCCGCCCCAACTGCGCCAACGTCGCCCGCACCGACGTGCACGCAAGCCAGATCGAGGACACCGCAGCCCAGCTACGCGCCCAAGCCTGCTCACCTTTGCTGCCCGAACCGCTCGCCGACCGACTGCGGCACAAGGCCGAGCACCTCACTCGACTTGCCGCTGACCACCGCGCGGCCCGCATCACCGTCGACGAGGAGAACTCATGAACGCACAACCCGCTACCACCGACCGCGACGCCATCCGGGCAGCGATCGACCGGCTCTTAGCCGGAACGCCGCTTCGCTCCAGCGGGTCGCTCACCATCGTCGCGCTCGCCGACGAGGCCAACGTCAAACGGCATCTGCTCACTCACCGTCACACCGACCTCAAGGACGAGTTCTACGCCCGCGTCCGCGCTTGCGGCCACGTCCCCGACAACGAACGCAAGCTCCGCGACGACCTCCACAAGGCTACCGAGCGCATCAAGGAACTCATCGCTGAGATCAACAAGATTCAGGGAGAGAACCATGCGTTCGCCCGCATCGTCAATGTCCTCGAACTCGAAAACCACCAGCTCCGGACCGAGATTGGCAGCACTGGCCATCTGGTCGCTCTGCCCGGCGCACACGAACGCTGAGCCGTCCCCATAGGAGGACCTCCGACGGCCGGGATAGATTCGCCGCCAGATCGGTCCCGACGGGAAGGTAACGGGGAATGGACGCCAGAACCCAAGAACTGCGAGACGCGCACGACGTGCTCTCGGAGTGGTACGCCGAGAACCTGGTCGGCCTGCTCGAGAGCATGCCGATCGAGCGGGCGATGCTCGACCTGTTCGCTGAGATGACCTTGGCAGTGGGCGCAGACGTCGCGGACGTGGGCTGCGGCACCGGCCGGCTTCTTCCCTACCTGGCGAGCCGTGGCCTGTCGCCTCGCGGCGTGGATCTCTCACCCAAGATGATCGAGGCGGCACAACGGGACAACCCCGGTTTCGCATACGAGGTCGCCGACTTGCGTGACCTGCCGTTCGAGGACGCCTCGCTGGCCGGGGTGGTGTGCTGGTTCTCGCTGATCTACCTGGCACCAGACGCCAGGGTCCCCGCCTTCAGCGAACTCGCCCGGGTGGTAAAGCCGGGCGGCTACCTGGTGACTGCCTTCAAGCACGGCAATGGCACCGGGCACCGTAACCCTCCCGGCAGCCGCGTCGAGAGCTTCGGCATCGACTTCGACCGGTACTGGCTCTCCGCCCGGGAAATGGAGGACCGCTTCGCCGCCGCCGGGTTCGCACTGATCTTCCAGGGCAGCACGCCACCCGAAGAACCGGAGCCTCCATACGGGTACATGTTGGTCCGCAAGACCGACTCCGGAAGCGCGTAGACGCAGCCCCGCCGGTCAGGTCATCGGTGGGCGTTCACGAACGCCATGATCTCGCCGAGGCCTGGCCGGTAGTCGTCGCTGGTGTCTACCTCCAACTCCGGCACATCGAGACGCACCCGGTTGAATCCGTCGTGACCTGCCGCGTGAATCTCACGATCGCTGAGGTAT
The DNA here is from genome assembly GCF_000016425.1 of Salinispora tropica CNB-440. Classification (GTDB taxonomy): domain Bacteria; phylum Actinomycetota; class Actinomycetes; order Mycobacteriales; family Micromonosporaceae; genus Micromonospora; species Micromonospora tropica. Next base: position 1,070,389 of record NC_009380.1, read on the forward strand.
GAGTCCGCATGCGCGCGTCGTGCCGGGTTTTCCTCCTGCCGCCGCCGGATCCGGGCCAGAGCCGTCTCGGCATTGACCTGGCAGTGCACCATGCAGATCTCGGCGATCTCACCCAGCGGCTGCAGGCGTGGACGCCGGATTCGGTCTTGAAAGGCTGCCTCCGCGACCGTGGTGACACCCGCATTTAGGAGCAGCTCGAGCACCTGGAAGAACGTGGGTAGCGTCCGCAGGGTCAGTTCGTCGCTCGGCGCGGCGATGAACTCGCCGGTCGCGTGGACCATACCCTCCTTGATCTCGTCCCGGCAGATCGCCGGACAACCGATCCTGCGCGCCAGCCGATGAGCGAGGGTGGTCTTCCCTGCGCCCGGCGGCCCACTGACAACGACAAGGGTTGGTTTCTGCACCAACTCGCTATAGCGGACCCCGAGATCCTGCTATTGACCTGCTCCGGTCCCGCAAGCAAGGACGGTGATCCCCCCGACCACATGACTTCGTCGATCGAATGATCCACCGACACAACACCCTGGAACTTGACAGGGAACTGGGCTGTCTGTCGCTACTCGACCCTGCTCTGTTGGTGTTCCGACCTCGCGCCCCTTTGGTGATCACGGCGGATGAGGGTGGAGCGAAGGAGGAAGCGCAGGCCCTCCGGGGCTTCCAGGGAGAATCCGCTGCCACGGCCGGGAACCACGTCAATGGTGAGCTTCGTGTGCTGCCAGAGCTCCCACTGGGCGCGCGAGATCCAGAATTCGACCGGCTCTGGCACGCCATCCACCACCAGCGCCGCCAGCCGGATGTCCGACGAGCCGGTGCGGAACTCGCCAGCGGGGTAGCACATCGGCGCGCTGCCGTCGCAGCAGCCACCGGACTGGTGGAACATCAACGGCCCATGCTGCTCCCGCAGCGACCGGATCAGGTCGGCCGCTGCGGGGGTCACGGTTACCAGGTCGCTCATCAGAAGAAGCCCAACTTCTTCGGACCGTAGCTGACCAGCAGGTTCTTGGTCTGCTGGTAGTGGTCCAGCATCATCTTGTGGTTCTCCCGGCCGATCCCGGACTGCTTGTACCCGCCGAACGCGGCGTGCGCGGGGTACGCGTGGTAGCAGTTTGTCCAGACCCGCCCTGCCTGGATAGCCCGTCCTGCCCGGTACGCCTTATTTATGTCTCGAGTCCAGACGCCAGCACCGAGTCCGTACAGGGTGTCGTTGGCGATCTTTACCGCGTCGTCGAGGTCAGCGAAGGAGGTTACCGACACGACCGGGCCGAAGATCTCCTCCTGGAAGATTCGCATCGAGTTGCTGCCCTCGAAGATCGTTGGCTCGACGTAGTACCCACCGGACAGCTCGCCGCCCAAGTCCGCGCGTGCGCCACCGGTCAGCACCCGGGCGCCTTCCTGCCGGCCAATGTCCAGATAGGAAAGAATCTTCTCGAGCTGGTCGTTGGACGCCTGCGCGCCGACCATCGTTGCGCTGTCCAACGGGTGCCCCGGCTTGATCTCGCGGGTCCGCGCGACGGCCGCAGCCAGAAAGTCGGCGTAGTGGCCCTGCTGGATCAGCGCCCGCGACGGGCAGGTGCAGACCTCGCCCTGGTTCAGGGCGAACATGGTGAAACCCTCGAGCGCCTTGTCGCGGAAGTCGTCCGGCGCCGCGCTGACGTCGTCGAAGAAGATGTTCGGGCTCTTGCCGCCCAGCTCCAGGGTGACCGGCTTGATGTTCTCGCTGGCGTACTGCATGATCAGTCGCCCGGTCGTGGTTTCGCCGGTGAACGCCACCTTGGCCACTCGCGGCGAGGACGCCAGCGGCCGGCCCGCCTCGACCCCGAAGCCGTTGACGACGTTGACCACTCCCGGCGGCAGCAGGTCGGCCACCAGGGACAGCAGGTAGTGGATTGACGCGGGCGTCTGCTCGGCGGGCTTGAGCACCACCGCGTTGCCGGCCGCGAGTGCCGGGGCGAGCTTCCAGGTTGCCATCAGCAGCGGGAAGTTCCACGGGATGATCTGCCCGACCACACCGAGCGGCTCATGGAAGTGGTATGCGACGGTGTCATTGTCGATCTCGGCCAGGGAACCCTCCTGGGCCCGGATTACGCCGGCGAAGTAGCGGAAGTGGTCGATCGCGAGTGGAATGTCGGCGGCGAGCGTCTCGCGTATCGGCTTGCCGTTCTCCCAGGTCTCCGCGATCGCCAGGGCTTTCAGGTGTTCCTGCATCCGATCGGCGACCCGGTTGAGGACCATGGCGCGGTCGGCGGCCGGGGTGCGCCCCCAGGCCCCGGCGGCGCCGTGCGCGGCGTCGATGGCCCGCTCCACGTCCTCGGCGGTACCCCGGGCCACCTCACAGAAGGGCTGCCCGGTCACCGGGGTCGGGTTCTCGAAGTACCGCCCGCCATGCGGCTTGACGTAGTCGCCGCCAATGAAGTGGTCGTAGCGGGACTGCCAGTGGGTGGGCGCGTCGTAACGCGTCATGAGTACCTCCGCCGTCAACGAGGAGTGGACGGCATCGACCTTATTGTGTTCGAGGTTGCAGCGACGTTGCACGCGTGACGCCGTACTCCCGGGCGAGCTGGCGGGCCCGCGCCAGGGCGAGTGGCCGGCGCGGGGCGCCCGGCGGCAGTGCCCGCGCCAGGGCCTCCCAGGCTGCCAGGTCGTCGGTGCCGGCGGGGGTCGCGGTCCAGGAGACGAGCAGCGCCGGGTCCGCGGCGGCCAGCACGGCCGCACGGAGTTGTCCGTCGACCAGCCGGCGCAGCCGCACCACGCCCGGCGCCTCCGAGCCGGGCAACAAGCTCCCGGAGTACGCGTCGATTCCACCCGCCGGGTCCCCCCGCTCCAGCCGGTCGGTGACGGTACGGAAGTCGGCGTCCACCCGGCAGCGCAGCCGGTACGGGCGGGAGTCGAGCAGCTCCGGGCCGAGTGCGCGGCGCAGCCGGGACAGCTCGGCTCGGAGGGTGACGGGGTGCAGTCGGCCCTCGCCGTACAGGTCGAGGGCGAGCTGTTCTCCGGTACGCCCCTCAGGGTGGTCCACCAGCAACACCAGCAGTTCGCTGTGCCGCCGGCCCAGCCGAATCCGGCGGCCGCCGACCCGTAGCTGGGCTTCGTCCCGGCCGAGTGCGGCCACCTGCACCACGTCCGGCTCGACCTGGGCGAGTCCGGCCAGGAACGCCTCGGCGGCCCGGGCGGTGGCTCGGACCAGTGCCAGGCTCTGCGGGGTGGCGAGGTGATCACCGCCGGTGATGTCGACCGCACCGAGTATTCGACCGGTGGCCGGATCATGGATCGGCGCGGCGGCACAGGTCCAGCGCTGCACGCGGCGGCTGAAGTGTTCGGTGGCGAAGATCTGCACGCTGTGATCCACGGCGAGAGCGGTGCCGGGCGCGTTGGTGCCAGCGTGCGTCTCGTCCCAACGGGCCCCGGGCACGAAGTTCATCTGTTCGGCCCGTCGCAGTACCCCCGGGTGCCCCTCCACCCAGAGCAGCCGGCCGTGGGTGTCACAGACCGCCATCAGATGGGCGCCGTCCTGGGCGATCCCACCGAGCAGGTCCCGGAAGATCGGCAGCACCGGGGCCAGCGGGTGCCCGGCCCGGTAGCGCTCCAGCGTGTCGTCAACGAGGTCAACGGGCGGGCTGCTCTCCGGGTCGAGCGACATTGACCGTTCCCACGATCGGCGTACCACCTCCCGCACCCGCCGCGGCGTCGCCCCGGTGAGAAACGCCGTGTGGGCGGCACCTACCTGCGCGATCCGCTCCGCCGGATCGACGCCGATTTCCAGGGCGAGCCACGGGTCAACCACGGGGACCTCCTGGCAGCCATCGTGACGCAGCTCACCCCAGATCGCCAAGCGTGACGTCGTCTACGCTGCTCGATGTGGAGTCCGTAGCCTTCCATGTCGCCTCTCGCCCTGCCCACGGTGAGCAGGAGCTGACCGTGCGCCATCCGTACGACGGGCGCGCCGTCGGGCGGACCACCTTCGCCACCGGGGACCAGGTCGAGGCCGCCGTCGCGGCGGCTGCCGCGGTGGCCCCGACGGCCGCGGCCCTCCCTGCCTACCTGCGCGCGGCGGCCCTGGAGCACGTCTCTCGCCGGCTCGCCGAGCGGGCTGACGAGGTGGCGGCACTGATCACCGCCGAGAACGGTAAGCCGGTGAAGTGGGCGCGCGCCGAACTACGGCGGGCGGTCGCGACGTTCCGGTGGGCTGCTGGGGAGGCCCGGCGCTTCTCCGGAGAGCTGCAACGCCTGGACACCGATCCGGCCGCCGCCGGCCGGCTGGCTCTGGTCCGGCGGGTACCGCGGGGCCCCGTGCTGGGGATCTCCCCGTTCAACTTTCCGCTGAACCTGGTGGCGCACAAGGTTGCGCCGGCGATCGCGGTCGGGGCACCGATCATCGTCAAACCGGCCCCGACCACCCCGCTGTCCGCGCTGCTCCTCGGTGAGCTGCTGGCCGAGACCGACCTGCCGGAGGGCATGTTCTCGGTGCTGCCGCTGCCGAACGAGCGAGCCGCCGGCCTCGTCGCCGACCCGCGGCTGCCGGTGGTGTCGTTCACCGGCTCCGGCCCGGTCGGCGCAGCTATCCGGCGGTCGGTACCGGAGAAGCACGTCACCCTGGAGCTGGGCGGCAACGCGGCGGTGGTGATCTGCGAGGACTGGAGCACGGAGGAGGATCTGACCTTCGCCGCGCACCGGATCGCGACGTTCTCGAACTACCAGGCCGGCCAGTCCTGCATCGCGGTGCAGCGGGTGTACGTGCACGAGTGGCTCTACGACGGGTTCCTACCTCGCCTGGTCGCGGCGGTGCGGGCACTGCGCACCGGTGACCCCTCGTCCGAGCTGACCGAGGTTGGTCCGCTGGTCTCGGAGTCAGCCGCCCGCCGCGTCGAGGCGTGGGTGGACGAGGCGGTCGCGGCCGGCGCCACCATCGAGGTCGGTGGTCGCCGGGACGGGGCCACGTTCCCGCCCACGGTGCTGTCCGGGGTGCCGAGGGAAGCCAAGGTCAGTGCCGAGGAGGTGTTCGGGCCGGTGCTGGTGGTCGCCCGGGCGACCACCGACGACGCCGCGTTCGCCGCGGTCAACGACTCGGTGTACGGGTTGCAGGCGGGCGTTCTCACCCACCGGCTGGACACCGCATTCCGCGCCGGCCAGGTCCTGGAGGTGGGCGGGGTGATCGTCGGGGATGTGCCGTCGTACCGGGCCGACCAGATGCCGTACGGCGGGGTGAAGGGCTCTGGCGTCGGGCGGGAGGGGGTGCGCAGCGCGATGGACGACTACACCGAGCCGCGGGTCCTGGTCCTCACGGGTGTCGCCGGCTAGGTCTGCGACGACCTGGGCGGCGCCAGCTAGCTCACCGCCGTGTTCGTCAGCCGTCGGGGCTGCCGGCGCGGTGGGCTGCCCGAGTGGCGCTTGGCGCCGCAGGGCCAGGCGTCGTCTGTGCCCGGTAGTAGCCTGACCGGCGAACCGGCGGGGCGAGACGGCGAGGTGATCATGGCGGTTGGGCGGTTCACGGCACGGCTCGCGGCGGTCTGCGCCGGTGCCGGCGCTCTGCTGGCGTTCGGTGCATCGCCAGCGCTGGCAGCCGAGGACACGGTGCGGGTCAGCGCGGCCGGGAAGTTCAAGGCCGGTAGCTCGGCGAAGGGGATCGCGGTCGAGGTACGCAAGCGCACCGAGGGCTGCGTGCAGCTGCAGGCCACGCTCACCCTGTATCTCGACAGCCTCCGGGTGGATCAGGTTCGGGTGCAGGTCAACGCAGGGGGCAGGTGGCTTCCGGTTGAGCTCTCTGCCGGCCGGGGCGGGGTGGCCACCGCCGCGACGACGCCGGAGAACCCACAGCTCTGCAAGGGTAAGCGCGTCACGCTGCGGTACGAGGTGGCGTTCGCTGCGGACACGGCGGACGGGGAGCTCACCGTTGTCGGTGAGGCCGTCAGCGCGGCCGGCCGAGTAGTCGGTCGAGATTCCGACTCCGCCCGGGTGACCGGCGGTAGCCCCTCCACGGCTCCACCGTCCGCCGCCGCGCCGGTGCCGACCGTCGCGGCGACGGAGGCCGCCACCTCGGCGGCTTCAACGGCCGTTGAAGCCGTGACCGATCCGGGGGGCGACGCCGACAGCGCGGCGGCGACCAAGTCCTCCGGCGGTTCGGTCTTCCTCTACGCCGGCCTGGCCATGGTCGCGGTCGGCGTCGTCCTGATCGTCCTGCTGGTTCGGCGGTTCCGGGAGGACCGATCGGCCCCCTCCGGTGGCGCCCACCCCACGGGTTTCGGGTATTCCGGCCCGGGTCCCGGTCGGCCACCGGTTGTCGGGCGTCCGGCGACGCCGGGCCTGTACGGCAGCCCGTCGACGCAGCGACCTACCCCGCGGCGCTACGGCACCCACCCCGACGGCTCCCCGCCGGTGTCGGGTGGGTCGGCTCCTTCGGGCTCTCCGCCGGTGCCCCCGGTTCCCGGCCAGCGTGGGCCCGCCGCGCCGGCGTCGGACGCCCACACCCGGTTCATCCCGAGGCTGCCGGACTGACCCGGGCACCGTCAGCTCCTCGGCTGGGCCTGAGCGATCATCCGTGCTCCGATACGCTCAGGCCGTTGACGACCGCCAGCGCGAGGAGCGGAGCACGGTGACTGACCTGTCCCAGATCGTGAAGGCCTACGACGTGCGTGGGGTGGTGCCGCACCAGTGGGACGAGCAGGTCGCCGAGGCGCTTGGTGCCGCATTTGCCGATGTTCTCAACGCTGGCGGGGAGTCTGGCGACGCGGTGCTGATCGCGCACGACATGCGGGACAGCGGCCCCGGCCTCGCGGCGGCCTTCGCCGCCGGTGTCCGGGCTGCCGGCCGTGCGGTCATCGAGCTGGGCCTGGCCTCGACCGACATGCTGTACTACGCCTCCGGGTCGCTCGACCTACCGGGAGCGATGTTCACGGCGAGCCACAACCCGGCCGAGTACAACGGCATCAAGATGTGCCGCTCGGGAGCGCGTCCGATCGGGCAGGACAGCGGCCTGGCCGAGATTCGGGCGCGGGCGCAGGCGTTGCTGGACGCGGGCGAGGCCCGGCCGGCAGGTGCGCCGAGCGCACCGGTCCACCAGCGCGACCTGCTCGCGGACTACGCGGCGTACCTGCGCAAGCTGGTTGACCTGACCCGGATTCGGCCGCTGAAGGTCGTGGTGGACGCCGGTAACGGCATGGGCGGCTACACGGTCCCGACGGTGCTCGGCGATGCCGCGCTGGCGGCGTTGCCGCTCGAGATCGTGCCGCTCTACTTTGAGTTGGACGGCACCTTCCCCAACCACGAGGCAAACCCGCTGGACCCGAAGAACCTAGTCGACCTGCAACGGGCGGTGCGGGCCGGGGGCGCGGACATCGGTCTGGCCTTCGACGGTGACGCCGACCGCTGCTTCGTGGTGGACGAGCGTGGCGAGCCGGTGTCACCGTCGGCGATCACCGCGCTGGTCGCCACTCGTGAGCTGGCCAAGCACCCTGGTTCAGTGGTGATCCACAATCTGATCACCTCGGCTGCCGTGCCGGAGATCATCCGAGAGAACGGTGGGCAACCGGTCCTGTCCCGGGTCGGGCACTCGTTCATCAAGGCCGAGATGGCCAGGACCAACGCCATTTTCGGCGGTGAGCACTCCGCGCACTACTACTTCCGGGACTTCTGGTTCGCCGACACCGGGATGCTCGCCGCGATGCATACGTTGGCGGCGCTGGGTGAGCAGTCGTTGCCGCTGTCGGTGCTGGCCGGTGAGTATGAGCGGTACGTCGCCTCCGGCGAGATCAACTCTACGGTCGAGGACCAGGCAGCGCGGGTGGCCGAGGTGCGGGCCGCGTACCCGGACGCGGAAGTCGACGAAACCGACGGCCTCACTCTGCGCTTCACCGATCGCGCCTGGTTCAACCTACGGGCCTCCAACACCGAGCCGTTGCTACGGCTCAACGTCGAAGCCCCGACCCGGGAACGTATGGCCTCGCTCCGCGATGCGGTGCTCGACCGGGTTCGCCGATAAGATCCCGTCCGCCGGTCGGCGCCACCGACCGGTAGACCCAGAGGTGGAAGGAGCCCGCACCGTGGCCCTGGATCCGCAGTTGCTGGAGATTCTCGCCTGCCCGGACACACATCACGCCCCACTCGACTATGACGGGGCGCAGACGCTCACCTGCACCGAGTGCGGCCGGATCTTCGAGGTCCGCGACGATGTGCCGGTGCTCCTGCTGGATGAGGCCCGCGGCGGTCCGGCGGAGCAGTCATGATCGACGGTGCGGCCGGGGTCAGCGGCCACCGGGAAGCCGACGAGGCCCTGCTGGACGATCTGGACGCGCTCGCCGAGCGGGATCCGGGTGGGATGCTGCGGCACATCGCCTCCGGTGGGGCGCAGGTCCGCGAGTCGGCCGCCCTCGCCGCCGAGGCCAACCTGTCGGTGCTGGCCGACGAGGGGCGTCCGCGCGCGGTCGTCATCGCGGGAATCGGCACGGCCGGGCGGACCGGTGACGTGCTGGCGACGGTCGCCGGTCCGCGCTGCCCGGTGCCGGTGATCCCACATCGCAGCGCCGGCGTGCCCGGCTGGGTGGGCGCCGCCGACGTGGTGATCGCGGTCAGCGCCTCTGGTCGCAGTCCGGAGGCGCTCGGGGCGGCCGAGGCGGCCCACCGCCGGGGTGCCCGCCTCGTCGCGGTCGGTGCGCCGGACTCCCGGTTACAGTCGGTCGCGGAGCGGGCCCGAGCACCGTTCGTCCCCGTGCCCCGGCGTGCCCCAGCGCGGGCGAGCCTCTGGGCGCTGACCGTGCCAGTGCTGCTGGCCGCCCGGATGCTCGGTCTGGTCAAGGTCAACGAGGCGGACCTGGCGGAGACCGCCGCCCGGTTGGACGCCGAGGCTGACCGGTGCCGGCCGTCCGCCGAGTCTTTCGTCAATCCGGCCAAATCCCTCGCGTTGGGTCTGGCTGGCTCGATTCCGATCGTCTGGGGGTCGTCACCACTGGCCACCGTCGCGGCTCGCCGCTTCGGTGACACGCTCTCGGCGAACGCCCGGTACCCGGTTGTCTCCGGGGCGCTCGGCGAGGCCGGTCGCGGCCGGGTCGGTCTGCTCGACGGTGTCTTCGGCGGGCTGGTCGAGGGGGAGCGGGACATTTTCGCCGACCCCGACCTGACGGCTGCGGTCGGAACTCGGCTGCGGCTGGTGCTGCTGCGCGACGGCGGCCTCAACCCGGAAGACGACGCCGACGAACCGCTCGTGGTTGAGGAGCGACGGGCCGACGCGGTCCAGACCCTCGCCGAGCGCCGGGGGGTGCGCGCCGACGTGGTCACCGCCGAAGGAGGCTCGGCGCTGGAGCGGCTCGCGTCGTTGATCGCGGTGCCGGACTTTGCCTCGATCTATCTCGCCCTGGCGCACGGTCTGGATCCGATGGCCGTGCCCGCTATCACCGAGATGAAGGAGCTGGCCAATCAGTGAGTGCAGGTAGGGCGGCCGACGCCCGGCGGGATGGGGCGGGGGCGTGAGCGCCAGCGGCGGGACACGGGCGATCGTCGCCGCGCTGTTGGCCAACACGGGCATCGCCGTCACCAAGTTCGTGGCGTTCTTGTTGACCGGTTCGTCGTCCATGCTGGCCGAGTCGATCCACTCGGTCGCAGACTCCGGCAACCAGGGCCTGTTGCTGCTCGGTGGGCGGCGGGCGAAGCGTGCGGCGACCCCACAGCACCCCTTCGGCTACGGCCGGGAACGCTACATCTACGCGTTCATCGTCTCCATCGTGCTGTTCACCGTCGGTGGCCTCTTCGCCCTGTACGAGGCGTATCACAAGTGGTCTCACCCGGAGGGCATCGAGAGCTGGCAGTGGGTCCCGGTCGTTGTCCTGGTGAGCGCTATCGTCATGGAGACGTTCTCCTTTCGGACCGCGATTCAGGAGTCGAATCGTGTCCGTGGAGAGCAGTCCTGGGTGCGCTTCGTCCGGCGGGCCAAGGCTCCGGAGCTGCCGGTGGTGCTCTTGGAGGACCTGGGTGCGCTGGTCGGTCTGATCTTCGCGCTCTTCGGGGTCGGCATGACCCTGGTCACCAACGACGGCCGTTGGGACGCCGCCGGCACCGCGATGATCGGCGTCCTGCTGGTGGTGATCGCGGTCATCCTCGCCATCGAGACCAAGAGCCTGCTCCTCGGTGAGGGAGCCGAGGCGCACGAGGTTCAGGCCATCGAGCAGGCGATGACCGCCGGTCCGGAGGTCGAGCGAATCATTCACATGAAGACGCTCTACCTCGGCCCCGAGGAGCTGATGGTGGCGGCGAAGGTCGCCGTAACCTCGTTCGGCAGCGTCGAGGAGTTGGCCCGGGGCATCAACGCGGTGGAGGCAAGGGTCCGCGCCGCCGTGCCGACTGCTCGTGTGATCTACCTGGAGCCGGACGTGTATGTCGCGTCCGGCACCGAGCGGACCGAAAGTGAACCCGGCGAGACCGTCGGGCTGTCTGGGGGTTGACCCAATGGAGTTGTTGTACGGGCCGATCCGAAACTATGCCTGGGGCTCTCGCTCGGCGATCGCCACCCTCCAGGGGCGGCCTGCGCCGAGCCCGGAGCCGGAGGCGGAGCTGTGGTTGGGCGCGCATCCGGGCGCACCGGCCAGCGTGGACCGGGACGGGACCCCGGTCAGTCTGGTCGAGTTGTTGTCGGCCGAGCCGGGGCACTGGTTGGGCCCGCAGGTCGTTGATCGGTTCGGCACTCGGCTGCCGTTCCTGCTCAAGGTCCTCGCCGCCGACGCGCCGCTGAGTCTGCAGGCCCATCCCGATCCGGAGCAGGCCCGCGCCGGCCACGCCGCCGACGCGGCGCGTGAGGTGGGGCAGCGCAACTACGTGGACCCGTACCACAAGCCGGAGCTGCTGGTGGCGCTGACGCCGATGGAGGCGCTCTGCGGGTTCCGTGATCCGGCGGAGTCCGCGGAGGTGCTCGCCACCTTCGACGTACCGTCGCTGGAGCCGGTGGTGGCCGCCCTACGGACGGGAGCGGCGGGTCTCGCCGATGCGGTACGTCTACTGCTGACCTTCCCCACCGATCAGCGCGCGGGGCTGGTGGCGGCGGTGGCGTCGGCGGCGGTGGACGGTCCGGACGCGCGGCTGGCCCGGTCGCTCGCCGACAGCTACCCGGGCGATCCCGGTGTGCTGGTGGCGCTGCTGCTGAACTGGGTGCGGATCGCTCCCGGGGAGGCGATCTGGATGCCGGCCGGCAACCTACACGCATACCTGCGTGGCACCGGCGTGGAGATCATGGCGGCGAGCGACAACGTGCTGCGCGGGGGGTTGACGCCGAAGCGGGTTGACGTCGATGAGCTGTTGCGGGTGCTGCGGTTCGAGGTGTTGGACGATCCGGTGGTGCGGGCGGTCCCGGTCGCGCCGGGCGTGGTCTGCTGGCCGGTGCCCGTGGACGACTTCGCGTTGTACCAGGTTCGGGTGGGCGCGAATCGGGCGGAGGTGACGGTGCCGTTGGTCGGGCCGCGGGTGGTGCTCTGCAGCACCGGCGCCCTCACCGTGGACGACGGTGCCGGGTCGGTGGAGCTGGGGCCGGGGCAGGCCGCGGTGAGCCCGGCTGCCGCCGGCGCGCTGCGGATCGCGGGTACGGGTGAGGCGTACGTGGCGAGCTGTGGGCTGCGCTGAGCGCGAGTCGCCAACCCGCAAGTCCGATTTTTCGGTAATAGCTTGACTTGCCACGATAGCGGTGTGACTCTTTAGGCACACAGCGTTGTCGCGACGACGGTCTCGGGGGCGTGTGGGGAACCAAACCGGGGGGATGCGCGGGGCGGTCGGACCAGGGATGGAGCATTCGTCCCGGGGCCGGCCGCCTCGTGCGCTGTCCGGGGAGGGGCGCGGTCGACCGGTACGCGCGCGTAAGGTGTTTATCGCGCTGCACATCGTCGACAGGAGTACTTCATGACCAGCACCCTTCCGGCGTCCGCCAGCGGGACGTCCCAGCCCACCACCGTCTCCGACGGTGACTACAAGGTTGCGGACCTGTCGCTTGCTGAGTTTGGGCGCAAGGAGATTCGGCTCGCGGAGCATGAGATGCCGGGGTTGATGGCGCTTCGGCGTGAGTTTGGGCAGTCGCGGCCGTTGGCTGGTGCGCGGATTTCGGGTTCACTGCACATGACGGTGCAGACGGCCGTGTTGATTGAGACGTTGGTGGTGTTGGGGGCACGGGTCCGGTGGGCCTCGTGCAACATCTTCTCCACCCAGGACCATGCCGCTGCCGCAGTGGTGGTGGGTCCGGAGGGCTCCCCGGAGGCGCTGGCAGGAGTGCCGGTCTTCGCCTGGAAGGGCGAGTCGCTGGAGGAGTACTGGTGGTGCACCGAGCAGGCGTTGACGTGGCCGGGTGACGAGGGTCCGAACATGATCCTCGATGACGGTGGCGACGCCACGTTGCTGGTACACAAGGGCGTCGAGTTCGAGCGGGCCGGTGCGGTGCCGGCGGCGGACGCCAGCGACAGCGAAGAGTTCACCATGGTCCTCGACCTGCTACGGCGTTCGCTGGAGCGCGACGGCGGAAAGTGGACCCGGTTGGCGAGTGGCATCCGTGGGGTGACGGAGGAGACGACCACGGGTGTGCATCGCTTGTATGAGATGCACCGGGCGGGCTCGTTGCTGTTCCCGGCGATCAATGTGAATGACGCGGTAACGAAGAGCAAGTTCGACAACCGGTATGGGTGTCGGCATTCGTTGGTCGACGGGATCAACCGGGCGACCGATGTGTTGATCGGTGGCAAGGTCGCGGTGGTCGTTGGCTACGGCGACGTGGGTAAGGGGTGCGCGGAGTCGCTGCGTGGCCAGGGAGCCCGCGTGGTGGTGGCCGAGATCGATCCGATCTGTGCGCTCCAGGCGGCGATGGACGGCTACCAGGTCGCCACGTTGGAGGACGTGGTGGAGACCGCCGATATCTTCATCACGGCGACCGGTTGCTTCGATGTGATTACCAACGAGCACATGGCGCGGATGAAGCACCAGGCGATCGTGGGTAACATCGGGCACTTCGACAATGAGATCGACATGGCGGGCTTGGCGCGTCGGGCGGATGTGACGCGGGAGAACGTCAAGCCGCAGGTGGATGTGTGGCGGTTCGATGACGGGCATGCGGTGATCGTGCTCTCGGAGGGGCGGCTGCTGAACCTGGGCAACGCGACCGGCCACCCGTCGTTCGTGATGTCCAACAGCTTCGCCGACCAGACGATCGCTCAGATCGAGCTGTTCACGAAGCCCGACGAGTACCCGACGGGTGTGTACGTGCTGCCGAAGCACCTGGACGAGAAGGTCGCGCGGCTGCACCTGGACGCGTTGGGCGCGCGGTTGTCAACCTTGACGAAGGAGCAGGCGGCGTACCTCGGGGTGCCGCAGGAGGGTCCGTTCAAGCCGGACCACTACCGCTACTGAGCGACGTCCAGAACGGTACGTGATCTCGTGTGCTGGCCGGCCCGCCCGACCGGGCGGGCCGGCCAGCCCCGGCGGCTTCTGTTCCACGCTGCCAGAGCGGGGTGAGCGCCGGAATCCACGTTCGGTGCTGGCGCCGGCGGGCGCGCCCAGGGATCATGGTGGCAGGGCTGGTCCGATCAGCTGACCACGCGGCCGGTGGTGACGTCCGGGCCGCGGGGCGCTGGGTGACGACGGTCGACGGCATCGGTGCCAGCAGACGTGGATCCCGCCACGGAGGCGGGCGTGGATCCCACTACGGAGATGGGGATGGAAGATTAATCCCATGAGAGCTCGGGTACTGGTGGTTGACGATGACCCCGCCCTCGCCGAGATGCTGGGCATTGTCCTGCGCAGCGAGGGCTTCCTGCCCTCGTTCGTGGCCGACGGCGAACGTGCCCTGGCCGCGTTCCGAGAGAACCGACCGGACATCGTGCTGCTCGACCTCATGCTGCCGGGCATGAGTGGCATCGATGTGGCCCGGTCGATCCGGGGTGAGTCGGGTGTGCCGATCGTCATGCTGACCGCCAAGAGCGACACGGTTGATGTCGTCCTGGGTCTGGAGTCCGGGGCGGACGACTACGTGGTGAAGCCGTTCAAGCCGAAGGAGCTGGTGGCCCGGATGCGGGCCCGGCTGCGCCGGGGTGAGGATGCCGCCCCCGAGCTGCTCACCATCGGGCCCCCGGGTAACCAGATCACCATCGACGTGCCGGCGCACACCGTCAGCCGCAACGGCGAGGAGGTGAAGCTCACGCCGTTGGAGTTCGACCTACTGGTCGCGCTCGCCCGTAAGCCACGGCAGGTCTTCACCCGGGAGGTCTTGTTGGAGCAGGTCTGGGGGTACCGGCATGCCGCCGACACCCGCCTGGTCAACGTGCACGTCCAGCGGCTCCGGGCCAAGATTGAGCCAGATCCGGAGCGCCCGGAAATCATCCTCACCGTGCGCGGCGTGGGCTACAAGGCGGGTACCGGATAACCTGGCCACACTGTGGCCAACTCCCCGCTTCCCGATCCCACCACGACCGGCTCCTCGCGCGGCCGAGCAGCCTGGGAGCTGTGGCGTGCCGTGAGCGTGTGGGGTGCTCGGCTGGTCCCCGTGCTGCACCAGGCCTGGCGGCGCTCGTTGCAGGTACGGGTGGTGACCATCACACTCCTGGCTTCCAGCCTGCTGGTCGGTGGCTTCGCGTACCTCATCGCAGACAAGATCACTAATATCCTGCTGGAGAATGCCGAGGCCGATGTGCAGGACCGGCTGAACAGCGGTGCGGCGTACGCGGCCAAACAGCTTGGGTTCTACCACAAGCCGGAGGAGGCGCAGTTCCAGGAGACCGTTGACGGAACGGTGAACTACCTGGCCGGCGGCGACCCCCAGCAGGCGACCGGGGTGGTGGTCGCCCTGATCGCCGACAACGCCGATGGGGTGGTCCAGCCGCGGACCGCCCCGGCGGTGGACGATTTCGGTTCGTTGATCAGCCCGGAGCTGCGTGCCACCGTCGCCGGGGGTGAGGTCGCCAGCCAGATCAGCACCGGCCGACTCGGCGAGACCGATACGAAGTACCTGGCCTACGGCTCACCGGTGCCGACCCAGTTCGGTCAGGTCGAGCTCTACTACCTCGTTTCGTTGACCCGGCAGGACGCCACCGCCGCTGACGCCCGGGCAACCGTGGTCGGGACCGGGATCGCCCTGGTGGTGCTGCTTGGGTTGCTCGCCGCCCTGGTGACCCGGCTGGTAGTGACGCCGGTCCGGGTGGCCGCCCGGACGGCGCAGCGGCTCTCCGCCGGCCTGCTCGACCAGCGGATGGCGGTCAACGGCGAGGACGACCTGGCGCTGCTCGCCGAGGCCTTCAACCAGATGGCGACCAACCTACAACGGCAGATCCTTCGGTTGGAGGAGATGTCGCGGCTGCAACGCCGCTTCACCTCGGACGTCTCGCACGAGCTGCGGACTCCGTTGACAACAGTCCGGATGGCCGCAGACTTGATCTTCGCCGAGCGGGATGGGTTCGACCCGGCCGTGGCCCGCAGCGCCGAGCTGCTCCAGACGGAGCTGGACCGGTTCGAGGAGCTGCTGACCGACCTGCTGGAGGTCAGTCGATTCGACGCCGGCTTCGCGGCGCTGGATGCCGAACCCACCGACCTGGTGCCGGTCGTGCACCGGGTTGTGGGCCGGCTGGCCTGCCTCGCCGAGCGGGTCGGGGTCACCGTCGAGCTGGATCTGCCGAGTGGCCCGGTCATTGCCGAGGTCGACCCACGCCGGGTCGAGCGGGTGCTGCGAAATCTGGTGGGCAACGCCGTCGAACACGGCGAGGGCAGGCCGGTGCGCATCACCGTGGGGGTGGACGAGACCGCGGTGGCGGTCACCGTGCGTGATCATGGGTTGGGGCTCAAGCCGGGGGAGGAGAAGTTGATTTTCAACCGGTTCTGGCGGGCCGACCCGTCGCGGGCCCGACAGACCGGGGGCACCGGGTTGGGTCTGTCGATCAGCCTTGAGGACGCCCGGCTACACCGCGGGTGGCTGGAGGCATGGGGCGCACCAGGACAGGGGGCCCAGTTCCGGCTCACCCTGCCGGCGCGGGCCGGCGACCGGCTGACCTCCTCGCCGTTGCGACTGGTGCCCGCCGACGCGAGGCTGCCTTGCGGTGGCCCGCGCGAGGGCGGTCTGCTCGCCATCGGTCAGGGCAGCGCGGGAGTGCTGGCGGTCGGTCCCGCACCGGACGGCCGTGCGGAGGCTCGGCCGTGAGCCGCCGGCTGCCCGTCGGTCTGCTCGTCGGCGTGTTGCTCGTCACCGCAGCCGGTTGCGGGATCCCGGGGGAGACCGAGGTGCGCATCGAGGGCCCCGGCCCGGCGGCCGAGGCGGGTGCGAGTAGCGGGGGCAGGGTCGAGCCGCCGTCCCGTACGGCGGCTGACAGCCGGGAGGAGTTCGTCGACAACTTCCTCTCGGCCGCGGCCGGGGAGTCGGACGGAGCGTACGACCGGGTTAGCGCGTTTGTCGTCCCCGAGGACCGAGCCCGGCTGCCGCAGAAGGAGGGGAGCGAGGTCGCGCTGACCGTGGTGCGGCTGGTCGAGGAGCCGGTCATCGTCCCCGGGCCGCAGGATGTCCAGGTCACCCTCAGGGTGCAGCAGGTCGGGCAGATGACCGCTGACGGGGTGCTGGCGCCCCCGGAGGCCACCCCGGAGACGTACGACTTCGGCCTGCGTCCGTTCTCGCCAGAGGACGGGGACGAGGTCGAGTGGTATGTGACGGATCCGCCGAACGTGCTCCTGCTCAGCGTCGAGGCGCTGAAGCAGTACTACAGGCCATGGACGATCTACTTCTGGAGTTCGGACCGGCTGCGCCTGGTGCCGGACCAGCGCTACCTGGCCCTCGCCGTGCCCGACGACCGATTGGTCAGCGAGGTGGTCCGCTGGCTCGTTGGCGGCCACTCCGCCTGGCTGAGGCGGGCGATCAGCGGGTTGCCGGACGGTACCAATCTGATCAATAACGCCACCCGGACGGACAACCGCTGGGAGGTCAACCTGGACATGACCGGTGCGGACAGCAACCGGCTGAGTCTGCTCGCCACCCAGCTCGTGTGGTCGTTGCCGGAGCTGACCGGGCAGCTCGAGTTGAAGATCCGCAATCAGTCGCAGTTGATCATTGAGGATGTGGGGCAGCACCGGAGGCTCAATCCGGTGTACCAGGTCGAAACCACGCCGCAGCCCTTCTGCGTGTACGAGGGGGCGATCCGTTCCCTCGGCCCGACCGCTGTGCCGGTGGCGACCGCCGAGAACGACAAGGTGCTCTCGGCCGGTATCAGCCGCTCCGGGCAACGCATCCTCGCGGCGCTCGCGGTTGACGCCGGAGACGGGCGGCAGCGACTCGCGGTCGAGGTCGGCTCCGCGCCCCTCACCTCGTTCACCGCGAGTCAGGAGACGTTCCGGACGATGAGCCGCCCGATCTGGTTGCGGTCGGCGCAACCGCAGCGGCCGGTCGGCCTGGTCGTCGCCGACGGCAGGCTGTACCGCTTTGACGAGGCGGCCAAACTGGACCCGGTGCAGCTGAGCATCGGGAGCGTGACGGCGGTGGCCGCCGCCCTGGACGGGCATCGGCTCGCGATCATCAGTGGTGGCGAGCTCTATCTGGCGGCGGTGAGTCACGATGGTGACACGCTCGCCGTCGGGCCGCCCCGTCAGACCCGCACCTCCCTCACCGGGCTCACCGCAGTCGACTGGTACGGCGAGAACCGTCTGGTCGTGGCCGGCTTGAAGGGCGGCAAGAGGGTGCTCTACGAGGTCGGAGTGGATGGGGCCTGGGAGGCCAAGCTGCATGTCACCGGCGCCATCGTCACGCATCTGGCGGCGTACCCGGTGCATCCGGAGGCCCGGTACGGCAGGGTGATGTATGAGGCCAACGACGTGGCGTACCAGGGCTTCCCGCTTGAGCGGATCACCCCGGACCAGGTATGGGACCGCGCGCCGACCGACGCCCACACGAGTGACCCGTCCGCGCCCTTCCTGTTCTTCTGAGCAGTGATGCGGGGCCTTGGCCGAGTCGTCCAGGACCTTGGTGCACTGGTGTTGCCGGTGGAGTGCGCCGGATGTCGGGACCGACGGCCCGGGCTGCGGCAGGGTGTCTGCCCGGAGTGCGTCGCGGCGCTGGGCGACCTGCGTCCGCAGCCGGTGCGTCCGACTCCGGCTCCGCAGGGCCTGCCGCCGTGCGTGGCTCTCGGCCCCTACACGGGCCCGCTGCGCGAGGTGCTGCTCGCCTACAAGGACCATGGCCGGCACGGGCTGGCTCGGCCGCTGGGCGCGCTGCTCGCCGAGGTGGTGGCGGTCGCGGTCGGCCCGGTGCGTCCGGTGTTGCTGGTGCCGGTGCCGGACACGCCGGCGGCGGCCCGGGCCCGGTACGGCGACCACCTCAGCCGGTTGGCCCGGCACTGCGCGGGCCGGCTGCGGCGGGCCGGCTGGCCGGTCGAGGTTCGTTCGGCGTTGCGGGCGCTGCCCCGGCCAGACTCGGTGACGCTGGACAGCGCGGGCCGGGCGGCGTCGGCCGCCGCGGCGTTTCGGACCCGGCGCCGGTGGCGGCCAATGCCGGCGGGTGTGGCCCTGGTCGTCGTGGACGACATCGTCACCACCGGTTCGACGCTCGCCGCGGTGAGTCGGGTGCTGACCGCGACCGGCCGGGTGCCGACGGTTGCGGCGGTGCTCGCCGCGACCGAGAAGAGGCGCCACCGGTAACCGATCGTGATTTCTTTTTCCCCCTTGGTGAACGATTCAGGAAAAATCCTGGACTGTCCTGAAAACCAGGGGTGACGGTCGGCCGAACAGGAGTTAGCGTTCTGCTGTCGGGGGAAGGAGGAGTTCTCCCACCTCCCGGCGGTGAAGGGAGGCGTAACCGCACTGACCGGTCGACGCCGGGTGGGACCGTCCCGAGGGCGCGACCGGGGTACCGCAGTAACGACCATCCGAACGAGGGAGGTCACGTGGACATCGTGGTCAAGGGCCGGAACGTCGAAGTTCCAGATCATTTCCGGGTGCACGTAGCGGAGAAGCTCGCCAAGATCGAACGCTACGATCACAAGATCATCCGGGTTGATGTCGAGCTGTTCCATGAGCGCAATCCGCGTCAGGCGGACCACTGCCAGCGGGTGGAGATCACCTGCGTTTCCCGGGGTCCGGTGATGCGGGCCGAGGCGGGCACGAGCGACTTCTACAGCGCGCTCGACGCGGCCATCGCCCGGCTGGACGCCCGGATGCGCCGGGCGGCCGACCGCCGTCGGGTCCACCACGGCCGGCACGCCCCCATCTCCGTCGCCGCCGCCACCGCCGGGCTCCCGGTTACCGACCTCGTCGCCGGGCCGCTGTCCGCCGACGCTGCCACGGCGACGGCGGTCGCCGAGCGGGCCGAGGAGGAGCACGACGACCAGCCGTGGCACATCGCGCGGGAGAAGGTCCACCCCGCCGAGCCGATGACCATTGACGACGCCCTGTTCCAGATGGAACTGGTCGGACACGACTTCTACCTGTTCCAGGACAAGGAGTCCGGCCGGCCCAGCGTCGTCTACCGACGGCACGCCTACGACTACGGGATCATCTCCCTGGCCGTCTGACGCCCCAGGTACGGGCCGGGGCACACCGAGCAGGCCGCGCTGGGCCGCGTCCCGCCGCATTGGAGCGGCCGGGCAGTGCTCGCGCTGACCGACCGGGTCGGCGGCTCAGCGTGTGCCGGGTGCCTCCGGGAGGTCGCCGGGGAGCAGGCCGAAGAGTGTGCTGTCCGTCCGGAGCCCGTCGCTGGTGGGAAAGCGTCCGCGCACCCGCCCCTCCCGGCGGAACCCGGCCCGTTCCAACACCCGCTCCGAGGCGACGTTGCCGGCGTGGGTGTCCGCCCAGATCCGGTCGAGCTTGACCTCGGTGAACCCCCATTCGGCGAGCAGGCGGACCGCACGGGTGGCGTACCCGCGTGCGCGCCAGGCCGGCAGCAGGCCGTAGCCGACCATCGCCTGTCGGAACTGCGGGTTGTCGTAGACCAGTTGGCAGACGCCGGCGGTGGCCCTGCTGCTCGCGTCGATGATGGCCAGGTTCGCGACCTGGTCCCGGAGCCATCGGGACTGCCCCTCTCGGCAGTTCCGTTCGATGTCCGCCCGCCGGGGCGGCTCCGGCGGCACCAGGATGGCGACCACCTCGGGCTGGGTGTGCAGGTTGTACATCGCCTCCGCGTGCTGCGGGTCGCGCGGCCGGAGCTCTACCACGCCGTCGGTGAGCCGGCCGTCGGGTAGGTCCGGTAGCAACCGTGGAGCCGGCCCCGGGGGGTCGTCGGCGAGCCGCGCCCAGGTGAGGAGATCGGCCCGTTCGCCGTCTCGGCCGCGGCTCGCCAACCGGCGTACACCCTCGGGGCGGAAGCCGGCGGCCAGCGCCACCCGCTGGCTGGCGATGTTCTCTGCGACGGTGAGTAGCTCCAGCCGGCGCGTTCCGCTGGCGAACGCCCGGTCGGCGAGGGTCTGGGTCGCCGCCGTGGCGACGCCGCGCCCCCGCGCCCACGGGGCGACCCAGTATCCGATTGCGGCCTCCTGGCGACTGGGGACCGGGTCGTTCAGCCCGATCGTGCCGAGAAGTCGGTCCGTGACACGGTCCGCGATGGTGTACGCGGCCCCACCGCCGGCCCAGGCCGCGGGTGCCCCTTCGGTGATCCACCACCGGGCGTCCGCCTCGGTGTACGGCGACGGCAGCGCCGGCAGGAAGTGCTGGATCAGCGGGTCGGCACAGGCGGCCGCGGTGTCGGAGATGTCCTCGAGGCGGGACAAACGCAGTCGGATCCCGGGCCCGTCGATGGTCTCCGGCGTCATGCCGCCTCCGGCCCGGGCACCGGGTCGATCGGTCCGGGCACGGGGTCGATCCGGGCCTGCCGCGCCGCAGGCAGGTCCCGGTCCGGGTAGTTGATCTCGATCTGCTTCATCCGAACCATCGTGCCGGATCGTTCGCCGACGGCGTAATCGGATTGGCCGCCGCAGCGCTGACCGAGCGCGTTATGTCTGCTTCGGCGGAACGGACCCCGCCACCAGTGACCATCGCCGCGATGGAACGCCTACGATGGTTCGAGACTGTCTAGGGGAGCGTTGATCCGTGTCGATTCTGGAAAAGGTCCTCCGTGCGGGCGAGGGGCGCCTGGTGCGCCGGCTCAAGGCGATCGCCGCCGCCGTCAACTCGATCGAGGACGACTACGTCAACCTCACCGACGACGAGCTGCGGGAGATGACCGCGCAGTTCCGGGAACGGCTGGATGACGGCGAGACCCTTGATGATCTGTTGCCCGAGGCGTTCGCGGTCTGCCGCGAGGGTGCTGCCCGGGTGCTCGGTCAGCGCCCGTACGACGTCCAGGTGATGGGTGGGGCGGCGCTGCACTTCGGCAACATCGCCGAGATGAAGACCGGCGAGGGGAAGACCCTCACCTCGGTCATGCCGGTCTACCTCAACGCGCTCTCCGGCAAGGGCGTGCACGTGATCACGGTCAACGACTACCTGGCCGAGCGAGACGCCGCCTGGATGGGCCGGGTGCACGAGTTCCTCGGGCTCACCGTTGGCGTCGTGCTGCCCAACCGGCCCGCCGCCGAGCACCGCGCCGCCTACGAGTGCGACATCACCTACGGCACCAACAACGAGTTCGGCTTTGACTACCTGCGCGACAACATGGCCTGGTCGAAGGAGGACCTGGTCCAGCGGGGCCACAACTTCGCCGTCGTGGACGAGGTCGACTCGATCCTGATCGACGAGGCCCGCACCCCGTTGATCATTTCCGGTCCGGCCGAACACTCCGCCCGCTGGTACGGCGAGTTCGCCGCGGTGGTCGCCCGCCTCCAGTCCGGCAAGGACGGCGAGGGCGACTACGAGGTCGACCACGCCAAGCGCACGGTCGCGGTGACGGAGCGGGGAGTCGGCAAGGTCGAGGACCGGCTCGGCATCGACAACCTCTACGAGTCGGTCAACACGCCACTGGTCGGTTACCTGAACAACGCGATCAAGGCGAAGGAGCTCTTCAAGCGGGACAAGGACTACATCGTCAGCGAGGGCGAGGTTCTCATCGTTGACGAGTTCACCGGCCGCATTCTGCACGGGCGCCGCTACAACGAGGGCATGCACCAGGCGATCGAGGCCAAGGAGGGGGTGGAGATCAAGCAGGAGAACCAGACCCTGGCCACCATCACCCTCCAGAACTACTTCCGCCTCTACGAGAAGCTCGCCGGCATGACCGGTACCGCCCAGACCGAGGCGGGCGAGTTCAACAAGGTCTACAAGGTCGGGGTGGTGACCATCCCGACGCACCGGCCAATGGTCCGGGAGGACCGCTCCGACGTTATCTACAAGACCGAGAAGGCCAAGTTCAACGCAGTCGTCGAGGACATCGCCGAGCGGCACCACGCCGGCCAGCCGGTGCTCGTCGGCACGGTCTCGGTGGAGAATTCCGAGATCCTCTCCCAGCTCCTGCGCCGTCGGGGAATCCCGCACTCGGTGCTGAACGCGAAGTTCCACGCGCGCGAGGCGGAGATCGTCGCCCAGGCCGGTCGCAAGGGCGCGGTCACCGTCGCCACCAACATGGCTGGCCGCGGCACCGACATCCTGCTCGGTGGGAATCCCGAGTTCCTCGCCGCCAACGACCTGCGTCAGCGCGGGCTCGACCCGACCGAGCACGAGGAGGAGTACGCCAAGGCGATGGAGGAGGTCCTGCCCACCTGGAAGCAGGCCTGCGACGACGAGGCGGAGGAGGTCTCCGCCGTGGGCGGCCTCTACGTGCTGGGCACCGAGCGGCACGAGTCCCGGCGCATCGACAACCAGCTGCGCGGCCGATCGGGTCGCCAGGGGGACCCGGGTGAGTCCCGTTTCTACCTGTCGCTGCAGGACGAGTTGATGAAGCGTTTCCGCTCCGGCGCCGTCGAGGCCGTCATGGAGCGCTTCAACATCCCGGAGGACGTGCCCATCGAGTCGAAGATGGTCACCCGCCAGATCAAGACCGCGCAGGCGCAGATCGAGTCCCAGAACGCCGAGATACGCAAGAACGTCCTCAAGTACGACGAGGTCATGAACAAGCAGCGGCAGGTGATCTACGCTGAGCGGCTTCGGGTGCTCAACGGCGAGGACCTGTCGGACCAGGTCCGGAACATGATCGACGATGTCGTCGAGGCGTACGTCCGCGGCGCCACCGCGGAGGGCTACGCCGAGGACTGGGATTTCGAGCAGCTCTGGTCCAGCCTCAAGCAGCTCTACCCGGTGGGCATCACCATCGAGGAGTTGGAGGAGGAGGCCGGCGGATCGCGGGCGAGCATTGACGTCGACTTCCTGCTCAGCCGCCTGAAGGAGGACGCGCACGCCGGGTACGACCGCCGCGAGGAGGAGCTCGGTGCGGAGGGCGTCCGCCAGCTCGAGCGGATGGTCCTGCTCCAGGTGATCGACCGCAAGTGGCGTGAGCACCTCTACGAGATGGACTACCTCCAGGAGGGCATCAGCCTTCGGGCCTACGCCCAGCGGGATCCGGTGGTGGAGTATCAGCGCGAGGGCTTCGACATGTTCGCCACCATGATGGACGGCATCAAGGAGGAGACGGTCGGTTTCCTCTACAACCTGGACGTGCAGGTCCAGGAGTCGGAGCCGGCGGCCGACGAGGTCAAGCTCCTGGAGAAGCCGGTCGAGGTCCGGGCCAAGGGCCTCGGTCGTACGCCACAGCAGCAGGGCCTGCAATACTCCGCGCCGACCATCGATGGGGAGGCCGGGCGCGGCTCGGTCGCCGTCGAGCGGGCCGAGGAGGCCGCGCCGCAGGAGGGGCGGCCCGCCATGACCGCTCCGGCCGCCCCCGGGCAGTCCGCTCCCACCGCCCCCCAGCGGCCGGGAAATCGCGCGCGTGGCCACGCCGTCGCCGCCGGCACCGCCCGCCGGGCGGCACCGGGGCAGGCCGAGGGTGGCAACGGACCGTCGCGCAACGCGCCGTGTCCGTGTGGCTCGGGCCGCAAGTACAAGCGCTGCCACGGCTCGCCTAACGGCGGCGCCTGACCGACCTGCGCCGGGCGCGTTCTGCCCTCCAGCACGCAGTGGGCCGCGGTTCCCGGATCGGGGCCGCGGCCCGGTTACGTACTGATCAGCACCCGTGGGGCGACCCACCCGATCTGGCTGCTCGTGCGGCTACTGACGGCCGCGGTCGGCGCAGGGGCGCGGCTGCACGCGTTGCGGCCCGCACTGTCACAGCACGTTGAGGGCGGTGCAGAGCCAGCTGCCGCGGCGCTGTTCGAGGCGGATCGCCATGGCCCAGGTCCAGCCAGCTGGTCCGGCCAGCACGGCGGCCGCCTCGACGACCGCGTCTCGTGGCTCGCACACCCGCAGCCGGCGCAGGCGCGTGCCGGGCCGGGTGGAGCGGCGTCGCACCGGCCCCGCGCGGCCGGTGGCGCGGGTCAGCTCGGGCACCAGCTCGGCCGCCCGGGTCGGGTCGAGCAGTCGGCGTAGCTGGCTGGGGGCTCGATAGCCGTTGATCACCTCCAGACAGGTCGTGACGAAGCGATGCGCAACCCGGATCGCCTCCGGGGTGGCGGTGACCAGCGTCGTGGCGGGCACCCGGGTCGGTGCGCGCCGGGGCCCGGCCGGGCCCGGTCCGGCCCTGCGGCGCTGGCCGGGTGGGCGGGGCAGTGGGTCCGGGCCCGTCTGGAACAGGTCGAGCGCGAGTTGGCCGTCGAGCGGCCGGCGGGCGGGGTCGTCTTCGGCGCAGGGTGGGTCGATGGACGGGGCCGGGCGAAGCCGGACGGGGGGACGAGTCGGCTCGGGGCGGCGGACAGCAGTCATCCCAGCCCTCCAGATTCTTGTGTTTACCTTCGTTTGCCTATGGCAGACCACGATTCTGGAGGACAAAAGAGGCGGGGGTCAATGCCTGTGGAGGGTGGCTACTCGGGCTCACGTTCGGCGAGCGGGTTGTCCCGAACCCACTCGGCGGTCTCCGCGTACTTGTGGTTGATGTACTCCTCAAGCCGCGTGCGCTCCACCCGCCACTGGCCGCGTCCGCCGATCTTGATCGCCGGCAGCTCACCGCTGCGTACCATGTGGTAGACCTGCGAGTCCGACACGTTCAGCTCGGCGGCGACGTCGGACAGCAGCAGGAACCTCGGCTCCGCCACGCAAACTCCCTGAGTTGGCTGCGTTTGCCTTAGTTTGCCACCAGCAACACCCCGAAGGCAGCAGGGTCCCCCGCGCCACCGGGAGTGCGCTCGGGAACACTCCGGGAACCCGGCTTTCGCCGAACCGGTCCGGGGTGTATGACGGTCACGGCGTACGGCATGGCCGGCGCCCCAACCGGCGCCCGCCGGTGGAGCTGAACTCAGGGAGAACCGGTGACCAATGAGCATGTCCGGGTGTATGTCCCGGCGACCGTGCCGATGCTGACTCTGCTGCGGACCGCCGGGCTCCCCGCGGCCTCCGCGCACGCGGTCACCCCGGCGCTGCGCGAGTGGTACGCCGAGGGGGACGAGGAGGAGCTGGAGTACGTCGCGTTCACGCGGGCAGCCCAGGACGCGCTCCAACTCCTACGAGCCGACGATGCGGCGCCCCGCCGCCGGGTCGTCGTCTCGGCTGATCTGCCCGCGACTACCGTCGGACCGGGCGATGTGGAGCTGGGGGCCAGCACGGTCGAGCTGGCCGGCCCGGTGCCGGTGCGGGCGGTGGCCGCCATTCACGTGGACGGGGTGGACGCGGCCAAGGATGTCGCCGCCGCAGCCGGAGTGGTCACCGAGGCGCTCGCCGGTGATCCGGACGCGCAGTTCGCCGTCGACGGCGCCGAGGACCATGAGCTGGAGTGGTACGACGTCACTGAGCTGGACCAGCTCCTCGGAACACGCTAGCCCAGCCGCTCGACATGGTTGGGCGTACCCGATCTGCCTCGGCTGGCTCCGACCTCTTCCCGGTCGGCGCGGTTCACTCTCCGTCCGGGTCGTCCTCGTCCACCGGGGCCGGCCCGAGGGTGCGGCCGAAGGCGATCATCGCGGTCAACGCGCCGACGAAGAGCACCCAGATCCCGTTGTCCACCCGAGAGGTGCCCAGGGAGGTCTGCGCCACCGCGTCCGCCTCGCTGAGCGCCCCAGCCAGATCGAGCAGCCTCCGCCCACCGATGCGTAGGACCACCTCGGCGACCAGCAGCAGCAGGCCGGGGCCGGCCCCGGCGATCAGGTAGGCCGGCCAGCGCAACGTGAACGGATCGCTGCGGCGTGCCGCCCGGCGTCGGGCCCAGGTCAGGTATCCGAAGGCCACCATCCCCGCGACCAGGCCGGCGAGCAGGGACTCGGTACGGGAGACCCACTTCGCGGCACTGAGCAGCGACTCCTGGGTTTCGCCCGCGCCGAAGAGGTCGAAGAGTGGGCTCCGTGCCCGGCTGAACGCCACGACGAAGACGAGCGTGCCGAGCCCGGCGGCCACCACCGCGCCGATCACCGGGGCGGTCCGCGTCGCGGCGATGCCCCCGCCGATGATGGCGGCGGCGGCGGTGGTGCCGGCGATCACGTTGGTCGTGGCCGTGTCGGCGTAGGTCAGGTTGATGGCGAAGGCGGCGGCGAGCCCGATCAGCAGCCCGCTGGCGACCGCCGCGACAAAGCGCAGGGTGGCCCGGTCTCGACCTCGGTGGGCGAGCAGGTCTGCTCCGAACAGTGCGAAGGCGGTGCCGGCGACGAGCGCGGCAGAGATCACCCCGGGTAGGGCAAAGGCGGAGAGGCTGATCGCGGTGATCCCGGCCGCCGCCGAGTCGATCGCCGCGCGGGTAGACCAGAGCATGGCGGCCAGCCAGCCAAGCGCCAGCAGGCCGAGCGCCGGCGCGCCGGGAGCGAGCAGGTCGGCCCGTCCGAGCGTCGACGGCGTGCTGGCCGCGAGCGAGTCGACCGCCGCGTCCGGGTGCTCCGGGCCCGCCTCATCCGCGTCGGGGCTCGCCTGCACCGGCTCTGCGGCGGGGGAGTCGCCGGGCTGCTTCGTCATCGTCGTCCCTTCGACCGGCACTCGGCCTGCGGCGCGGCCGGTGGTGCACCGGCCAACCAGGGTACGCGTTCGTCGCCGTCGGTCCGGGAGCCGTGTCGGACGGTGCGGGGGAGTCGGGGTGGTGGGGATGGGGGCCCCGACGTGGGAGAATCAGTCGAGGTCCCGCCGCCGTAAGGCCCCCGTGGCCCCGGTGCTCGGCGTCGGCCGCCCGGTCGACGCTCCGTGGGTCCGATACCCCCACTGCCACGAACGCCCAGGAGTCTTTTGATGGACGCCGTCTTCTCTGTGCCCGAGCCCCGCAACGAGCCGGTACGCCCCTACGAGCCGGGGGGCACCGACCGGGACCGGCTGCAACGGCGGCTGGTCGAGCTGGCCAACGACCGGATCGACCTGTCGATGACCATCGCGGGCGAGCAACGGATGGCCGGCGGTGTCTCGATCGACGTGGTGCAGCCCCACCGACACGCGCACGTGTTGGGCGTCACCGCCCACGCCACCCACGATGACGCTCGGGCAGCGGTGCAGGCCGCCAAGGACGCGGCGCCCGGTTGGCGGGCGTTGCCGTTCGCGGAGCGGGCAGCGATCTTCCTGCGCGCCGCTGACCTGCTCGCTGGGCCCTGGCGAGACACGCTGAACGCCGCCACGATGCTCGGCCAGTCGAAGACCGCATTCCAGGCGGAGATCGATTCGGCCTGTGAGTTCATCGACTTCCTTCGGTTCAACGTCCACTTCGCTCGCCGGCTCCTCGCCGAGCAGCCACTCTCCTCGCCGGGCACCTGGAATCGGTTCGACCACCGTCCGCTCGAGGGCTTCGTCTACGCGATCACCCCGTTCAACTTCACCGCGATCGCCGGCAACCTACCCTCGGCGCCGGCCCTGCTCGGCAACACGGTGGTCTGGAAGCCGGCCCCCACCCAGCAGTTCGCCGCGCACTTCACGATGCGGCTCTTCGAGGCGGCGGGCCTGCCCCCCGGTGTGATCAACATGGTCACCGGCCGAGGCGAGGAGGTGTCCGACGTGGTGCTGGCCGACCCCGACCTGGCCGGCATCCACTTCACCGGCTCCACCAAGGTCTTTCAGCAGCTCTGGCGGACCGTCGGCGAGAAGATCGCCCACTACCGGAGCTACCCGCGGCTGGTCGGCGAGACCGGCGGCAAGGACTTCGTGGTCGCCCACCCCAGTGCTGACGTGGACGCGCTGCACACCGCATTGATCCGGGGCGCGTACGAGTTCCAGGGCCAGAAGTGCTCCGCGGCCTCCCGCGCGTACATTCCGCGGTCACTGTGGGCGGGTGGGCTGCGTGACCGGCTCGCCGCCACCGCGGAAGCGCTCACCTACGGTGACGTCACCGACTTCAGTAACTTCGGCGGCGCCGTCATCGACGCCAAGGCGTACGCGCGGCACACCGCTGCCCTGGAGTTGATCTCCAGGGATGACTGTTGCCGGGTTGTCGCCGGCGGCACCGCCGACGACACGGTTGGCTACTTCGTCCGGCCCACGCTCTTCGAGTGCACCGACGCCGCGCACGAGACCTTCACCACCGAGTACTTCGGGCCGATCCTCGGCGTGCACGTCTTCGACGACGCGCGTTTCGACGAGGCGGTCGCCCAGGCCGAATCGATCGCGCCGTACGCGTTGACAGGCGCCATTTTCGCAACCGACCGGCAGGTGGTCGACCGGGTCGCTGAGCGGATGCGGTACGCGGCCGGAAACTTCTACATCAACGACAAGCCAACCGGTGCGGTGGTTGGTCAGCAGCCATTCGGCGGTGCCCGCGCCAGTGGTACCAACGACAAGGCCGGCTCCTGGCAGAACCTGGTCCGGTGGATGTCCCCCCGCACGATCAAGGAGACCTTCGTCCCGCCGACCGACCACACCTATCCCCACATGCGCTAACCAGTTGGACCCCTTCGCCACGTCCCGCCCGGCGTGGCGAAGGGGTCCTTTCATCCACTCAATATCGGTGGACAGTGCACATAGGAAGCCCTGATGGGTGGCGAAAACGTGAAATCCTGGACGTCGCGACCGCAAAGTGGCAGCGTGAGAGGCATGGCGGATTCCGGAGTCAACCCCACGGCGGCGGCCCTGCTCGGGCTGCTCCACGAGGGCCCGATGACAGGCGGTCAACTGATGGCCGCCGCCGAGCGCCGGTTGGCGCCGTACTGGTCAATGACCCGCAGCCAGGTTTACCGTGAGCTGCCCGTGCTGGCCGAAAAGGGGCTGGTGCGGCTCGGTAAACCGGGGCCGCGGATGAGTCAGCCCTATGCGATCACCGCTGCGGGTAAACGGACATTCTCTAGGTGGCTGACGGAGGAGCCGGGCCGGGACACAATTCGAAACCCGATCGCGTTGCGGTTCGCCTTCGGAAACCTGCACTCGGCCAGCCAGCTCAAGAACCTCCAGACAGCTGCGAACGAGTACCACACGGAGGCCCTGGCCCGGGTTCGGGAGCAGGTGAAGAATGCGAAGAAGGAAGGCGAGACGTACGACGCCAGTGCCCTGGAGTTCGCCGTTGCCTACCACAAGGCCGCCCTCTCCTGGCTCAAGTCCGCTCCGGTCGGCTGACCCGGCAACAACCCTCTGCTCTGAGTGCGCGTAGCCCTCAGGGCTCGGAACCCGTGCCCTGGATCTGATGCCCCCCGGCGAAGCCGTCACCGGGCCCGCACGCTCGCACCTGCTTCGCAAGCTTGCTCCTGCTCTACAAGCCCGCTCCTGCTTCGCAAGCCCGCTCCTGCTTCGCAAGCTCGCTCCTCGCCCGCGCGGGATTTGTTTGGGCGTGGGCTGCGGGGCTCGCAAGCTCGCTCCTCGCCCGCGCTGGATTTGTTTGGGCGTGGGCTGCGGGGCTCGCAAGCTCGCTCCTCGCCCGCGCTGGATTTGTTTGGGCGTGGGCTGCGGGGCTCGCAAGCTCGCTCCTCGCCCGCGCAGTACGCTTGTCTGTCGTGACCGATGCCGACTACGCCGAACAGCTCAAGGACCTCGACGCCACTCTTCGCAACATCGAGTCGGTGCTCGACATCGACCGGCTTCGGGCGGACAAGGCCCGTCTGGAGGAGGCCGCCTCCGCCCCCGACCTCTGGGACGACCAGGCCCGGGCACAACAGGTCACCTCTCAGCTTTCCTACGTGAACGGGGAGATCAACAAGCTCGCCGAACTCCGCTCCCGCCTCGACGATGCCAAGGTGCTGCTGGAACTGGCCGAGGCGGAGTCCGACCCGGGTGCGCTGACCGAGGTCGAGGCGGAGGTCGCCGGACTGGCGAAGGCCATCGACGAGATGGAGGTCCGCACCCTGCTCTCCGGTGAGTACGACTCCCGGGAGGCGCTGGTGGCGATCCGCGCCGGCGCCGGCGGCGTGGACGCGGCGGACTTCGCCGAGATGCTGCTGCGGATGTACCTGCGCTGGGCCGAGCGGCACGGCTACCCGACCGAGGTCTACGAGACCTCGTACGCGGAGGAGGCCGGGCTCAAGTCGGCCACCTTCACGGTCAAGGTGCCGTACGCGTACGGCACGCTCAGCGTCGAGTCGGGCACCCACCGGCTCGTCCGGATCAGCCCGTTCGACAATCAGGGTCGACGGCAGACCAGTTTCGCTGGGGTTGAGGTGCTTCCGGTGGTGGAGCAGACCGACCACATCGACATTCCTGAGAACGAGATGCGATTTGACGTCTACCGGTCGTCCGGTCCCGGTGGGCAGAGTGTGAACACGACCGACTCCGCGGTTCGGATTACCCACATCCCGACCGGCATCGTGGTCACCTGTCAGAACGAGAAGTCGCAGCTTCAGAACAAGGCGTCCGCGCTGCGTGTCCTCCAGGCCCGGCTGCTGGAGCGGAAGCGCCAGGAGGAACAGGCCAAGCTCCAAGGCCTGAAGACCGACGCCGCCGGCTCCTGGGGTGACCAGATGCGCTCGTATGTCCTGCATCCGTACCAGATGGTGAAGGATCTTCGGACTGAGCAGGAGACTGGGACCCCCGCCGCGGTCTTCGACGGAGAGTTGGACGCCTTCATCGAGGCCGGTATCCGGTGGCGAAAGCAGCAGCAGCTTGCTGATGACAATGCGTGACGGATCGTGGGCGCAGCGCGCCATCGAAGATTGCGAGTGCTGGCAGATCGATGATGTGTCCCGAAACTGAGGGGCGCGGGATTTGGCACATCGGTTACACCGCGTAGACTCACGACCCGTGATTCAGCTTGAGCAAGTGACGAAGACGTACCCGAAGGCGTCCCGGCCTTCGCTCGACAACGTGTCCGTCGCGATCGAGAAGGGCGAGTTCGTCTTCTTCATCGGCCCGTCTGGCTCCGGCAAGTCCACCATCATCAAGATGTTGTTACACGAGGTCGCGCCCAGTAAGGGCCGGATCGTCGTGAATGGCAAGGATGTTACGTCGATGCGTTCCTGGAAGCGGCCCGCCTTCCGGCGCTCGATCGGCTGCGTGTTCCAGGACTTCCGGCTGCTGCCGAACCGCACCGCCTACGAGAACGTGGCGTTCGCGCTCGAGGTGATCGGCAAGACCAAGGCGGTTGCCCGCCGGGTGGTGCCGGAGGTGTTGGAGCTGGTCGGGCTGGGTGGCAAGGAGCACCGCTACCCGCAGGAGCTCTCCGGTGGTGAGCAGCAGCGGGTGGCGGTCGCACGGGCGTTCGTGAACCGACCGCTGATCCTGCTGGCGGACGAGCCGACCGGAAACCTTGATCCGGACACCTCCATCGAGATCATGCGTCTGCTGGACCGCATCAACCGCACCGGTACGACGGTCGTGATGGTTACCCACGACTCGAACATCGTGAATCAGATGCGCCGCCGGGTCATCGAGATCGAGAGCGGCCGGATCGTCCGCGACCAGGCTCGCGGCGTCTACGGGTGAGCCGGCGCCCCCACCCGACTGACGACCACCACCTGCCGGAGACGCGGAGGAATCTTCGATGCGCTTGAAATACGTCCTGTCCGAGGTCATGGTCGGACTGTGGCGCAACGTGACCATGTCCATCGCAATGATCATTACGATGGCGGTCTCGCTGACCATGCTCGGCGCGAGCGGTCTGATCTACGTCAAGGTCGCCGAGATGAAGGAGCTGTACTTCGAGAACATCGAGGTCTCGATCTTCCTCGAGGCCGAGGCCACCGAGGAACAGAAGACGGAGATCCAGGCCAAGCTGGATGCCGACCCGCTGATCGAGAGCGTCACGTACGTCAACAAAGAAGAGGCGTACGAACTTTTCGAGGACATGTTCCGGGACTCCCCGGACCTGCTCAGTGCGATCAATCCAGACGTGTTGCCGGAGTCGTACCGGTTGAAGCTGGTGAACCCGCAGGAGTACCAGGCGATCGGGGAACAGTACGCCGATATTGAGGGCGTCGACCAGGTGATCGACAAGTCCAGCGTGCTCGACAAGATCTTCAACCTCTTCTCCGCTGGCCAGAAGATCGCCCTCGTCGCGGCGGTCGCGATGGCCGTCGCCGCGCTGCTCCTGGTCGCCAACACCATCCAGGTCGCCGCCTACAGCAAGCGGCGTGAGGTCGCGGTCATGAAGCTCGTCGGCGCGTCGAACTGGTTCATCCAGGCGCCCTTCGTCCTGGAAGCCGTGGTCGCCGGCCTGATCGGATCCGTGCTCGGCCTCGGCGCCCTCGCCGGCCTGAAGGTCTTCCTCTTCGACGGCGCGCTGAGCGCCCTCCAAGGGCTCTTCGCGCCGGTCAGCTGGGGCGAGGTGCTGCTGGCCTTCCCCCTGATGGCCGCCGTCGGAGGCCTGATCAGCGCGATCACCGCCTGGGTCACCCTCCGCTTCTACCTGCGGGTCTAGTGCCCACTGGGCAGCCATGGCCGCCCGTGCACCTCGTCGGGCAAGGGCTCTCCCGTACCGGAATAATCGGCTCGGGAGAGCCCTTGCGCTCCGATAGGATGATCGCCGCTGTCGGTCGGAGAGGGCGACGCAACCAGGAAGGAGGTGGCGCCGATGCCACGGGAGAAGGGGCGGAAGGTGGTCGCCTCCAACCGGAAGGCCCGCCACGACTACTCGATCCTCGACACCTACGAGGCGGGTATGGCGTTGACCGGAACCGAGGTCAAGTCGCTGCGGGCGGGGCGCGCGTCGCTGGTTGACGCTTTCGCCCAGGAACGCAACGGCGAGTTGTATCTGCACGGGATGCACATCCCGGAGTACGTGCAGGGCACCTGGACCAACCACGAGCCCCGGCGCACCCGCAAACTACTGCTCAACCGGATCGAGATCGACCGGCTGATCGGCAAGACCCGGGAGAGCGGGCTCACGATCGTCCCGTTGCAGGTCTACTTCTCCGACGGCTGGGCCAAGGTCGAGATCGGTGTGGCCAAGGGTAAGAAGTCGTACGACAAGCGGCAGGACCTCGCCAAGCGGGACGCGCAACGCGAGATCGCCCGGGCTGCCGGTCGGCGGGGCAAGGGGATGGCGGACTGAGCTGGCGCCGGGCCGGGGCGGGATGAAACCCGTTGCGTCAGGCGTTAGGCTTGTCGGTGCCGCCACACGGGCGGTCCGTCGAGGGGGTGACTGGTTTCGACTTCGTACGTTGCGGCAGGGGAAGCGAGCCGAGGAAGCCGACGTCGTCTCGGAAATCGTTCGTCGGAAAACAATAAGCGCCAAGCAGAATCGCGCTGACTTCGCTCTCGCCGCCTGAGGCGAGTAGCAAGTCTGTCGGCCTGGGAGTGCCTTCGACCCAGTTAGCCGGCATCAGCTAGGAGGCTGGCCAACCGGACCCGGTCGCGGGGTCCGTGCGGCGAGATCAATCAGCGACTGGGCCCGTCACACCGACTCGCTCGCGTGATCGGAGGGGCCGAGTAGAGGCACAGCGAGCTGCGCTCGGAGAAGCCCTGGCAAGGCGGCGAAGGACCCGGGTTCGATTCCCGGCACCTCCACCACCTGACCTGTGCGCCCCGGTCCACCTGGACCGGGGCGCACCGGCGTTTCTGGCCGCGAATCTCCGGTGCCGCCGGAACCGGTGTGCGGTGGCGGCCGTCCGAGGAGTATGCGTCGAGTACTCGCCACCCTGAGCCTGCCCCTGCTGCTGGCCACCGGTTGCGCGCCGGCCGGCTCGGAGCCGACGGGCGCCCCCTCGCCGACCGGCCGGCAGGCGGTCTTCGAAGAGCGGGCCGCTCAGGTCGCCGCCGCCTGGCAGCCCGGCCCGTCCTGGAGCGACGGGTACATCCCACTCCAGGAACCGACCCTGCTCGTTGGCGACCCCGGATTCACCCCGGACACCCAGACCGCCTTCCAGGCCGGCTGGTACCGGGACCAGATTTCGCTGCCGGCGGACCAGCCTGAAGACGGAACCATCCAGTTCCCCTCCGGCACACTCACCGTGCCGCTGGTCAGCGCCGCAGAGGCGTACCGGGAACTCGATCGGGGTGATCCGCCGGCCTGCGGCGGGCGGCCGACGAATCCGGCCACCCCGCCGGCCCAGCCGGATGGGCCGGACGCGGGAGTGAGCACCTCGCCGCAGACCGCCTGCATCCCGCTCACCGTCACCGCCGTCGAGCTGGACAGCGTGCCGGTGCGGACCAGCCGAGGCGAGGCGATGGTCCCGGCCTGGCTGTTCACCACTGACGAACTGACCGCCCCGGTGGCCCGGCTCGCCGTCGCCCCGACCGCCGTCGGAGTGCCGCCGGAGCCGGCCGCACCCACCGCGCCACTGCCCGCGGAACTGGTCGGGGCGCTGGACCTCCGCGCCGTGGACGGCGCGACGCTGACCGTCCGAGTCGGCATCGGCGCCTGCGACACCGGCCCCACCCCGCTGGTGTACGAACAGGATGACCTCGTGGTGGTCGGCGGCGCGGTAACCCGCAGCACCGGTGTCTGCACCGAGCAGCTCCTGCTCGAATCGGTGACGGTGCAGCTCACCGCCCCGCTGGGGGACCGGACCGTCCTCGACGTGCTCGGCGGCACGCCGCTGCGGCTCACCACCGACTGACCGGCGATGGCCCGGCTGCTGGGCTCAGGGCAGCGCGAAGGGAAGCCTGATGTCGTCCAGGGTCGCTCCGCAGGCGCAGTCCCGATCGGCCGGCAGCTGGGCCACCGCGGTGAAGAGCAGCTCCCGCAAGCGGGCGGTGTTCTCGCCGAAGACCCGGAACACCTCCTCCTGGGTCACCGATCCGCCGCCCGGCACCCCCACGTCATGGTCGGTGACGAGCGCAATCGACGAATAACAGAGGGCCAGCTCCCGGGCGAGCACCGCCTCCGGATGGCCGGTCATGTTGACCACCGTCCCGCCGATCGCCGTGAACCAGCGCGACTCGGCACGGGTGGAGAAGCGGGGACCCTCGACGACCACCACCGTCCCGCCGTCCACCGTCGGCACGCCCCGCTGGGCGCCGGCGGCGAGCAGCGTACGCCGCCCGACCGGGCAGTACGGGTCGGCGAAGGAGACGTGCACCGCACCCCGGTCGTAGTAGGTCTGCGCCCGACCGCTGGTGCGATCGATCAGCTGGTCGGGCACGACGAACGTGCCGGGACCCAGCTCCGGGCGCAGGCCGCCGACCGCGCAGGGGGCGAGCACCTGGCGAACGCCGAGCGAGCGCAGCGCCCACAGGTTGGCCCGGTAGGGGATCTGGTGCGGCGGATGCCGGTGGTCCCGGCCATGCCGGGGCAGGAACGCCAATCGGCGCCCCGCGACCTCCGCGATAGTGACCGCGTCGGACGGTGGACCGTATGGGGTGTCGATCACGTGCTCGGTGGCGCCGTCGAGCAGGGCGTACAGCCCCGACCCGCCGATCACCGCCAACTCTGCCGTGGGACTCACCGAACCTCCCTCGTCTCTGTCGCGTCAGACCTTAACCAGCGACCCGACAGCAGGCTATGGTGCCAGGCATGGCGTTGACGGGGCGGCTGACACCGGTGTCCCCGGTTGTCCGGGCACGGCCGGACTGACGGGATGTCCGACATGCAGGAAGAGGGGCGGGCGATCGACGGGCAGGCGACGGAGTCGATGGCCGGGCGGTTGCTGGTCGCGGCACCGACGTTGAAGGATCCGAACTTCGACCGGACCGTGGTGCTGCTGGTCGCCCATGAGCCGGGCGGGGCGTTGGGCGTTGTCCTCAACCGGGCAACCGAGATTCCGGTGGCGGAGGTGCTCGGCGACTGGGGCGAGTTGGCCCGCGACCCGGGCGTGGTCTTCGAGGGGGGACCGGTGCAGCCGGATTCGGCGATCTGCCTCGCTCGCATGCGCCACCCGCTGCGCCCGATGAAAAGCTTCCAGCAGATCTCCGGTGCGGTCGGCACGCTCGACCTGTCGGTGGACCCGGCGCAGCTGCGGGAGAGCATCGCGGGCATCCGGGTCTTCGCCGGCTACTCCGGGTGGGACTCGGGCCAGCTGGAGCAAGAGATCGCGGGGGGCTCCTGGTTTGTCCTGGACGCGTTGCCGGGGGACGCGTTCGTCGATCGTCCGGACGACCTGTGGCCGATGGTGCTGCGTCGGCAGGGCGGCCTGATGGCGGCGGTAGCGCACTTCCCGGCGGACGTGGCGCTCAACTGAGCCGGCGCAGCGGCAGGCACCCCGCGCGATGACCACGCCGGTCGGCGTGTGTATAGTTCTCCCGTGCCCGGGCGACCGGGCAGTGCACAGGGGGCCGTGGCGCAGCTGGTAGCGCACCACACTGGCAGTGTGGGGGTCAGGGGTTCGAGTCCCCTCGGCTCCACCCAAGTGCAAAGCCCTGGTGAGAGAGATAATCTCCCACCAGGGCTTCTGTCGTTCGTCACTCTCTCGGGCCACCATGTGTCAAATCGCGCGTTGAGGCGGTAGCGCGGCTGGAACACGTCAGCGATCGCCAACACCTGTTGCAGGGTGGCCGTGGGCCGTTCCTCGGCCTCGTCCTGGCCCGTTCCCTTGATGCGGCAGGGGTTTCGGCGACCACGTTGTCGTCAACGGCGGTGGCGAACCGTAACCAGGATGGCCCTACCCCGGCTCCAGCAGGTCCGTACACTCCGCCGTGGGAAGCGAAACCAGAACGCCGCCGACCTGCTTCCCGAGCTTGAGAACGCGCTTACGCGTCAACCGGCCTGACACTACGGTCAAAACGATGACGCGCATCGGCGGAGGGCTCGGTCCTCTACCTCATTCGTAGTGATAGCGGCACTGCGCGATCTGCACCGTGTCGTCCATGATCCGGTATACGAGGCGGTGTTCCTGGTCGATGCGTCTCGACCAGAATCCCGCCCAGTTTCCACGGAGCTGCTCCGGTTTGCCGATGCCTTGGTGGCCGTTGCGGCGGATGTCCTCGATCAAGGCGTTCACTCGTCTGAGCATCTGGCGATCTCGTTGCCAGGTCAGATAGTCCTCCCAGCCTCGGCCGGCGAACTGGACCTTCACGCCGCCGACGCCGCGCCTGAACTGGCGTCGGGGTCGATCAGGTCGTGCGTCTCCCCACCCCCGTTACGCAGCTCTTCGACGGCCTCATTCAGACGGCGCGCGTTGGCGGGGCTGGCCATCAGGTAGGCCGTCTCCTTCAACGACTCGTACTCGCGCAGCGAGATGATGACCGCGGCCTCCCGGCCGGAGCGGGTGACCACCACCTCCTCGGCGTCGTCCACGACATGGTCGAGCATCTTGGCCAGGTTCTGCCGGACTTCTGAGTAGGGAACGGTGCGCATGCTGCTGCCTCCCAACGCTACGTACAATAAATTGTACAAGCTTGCCGGGGTTGCTCGTCAGATGCTCCGACGTCTGGCCTTGAACTGTCGATCAGGCTTAGGGGCGGGGCGGGGCGTAGCGGGAGCGGATCACCGGTGATCGTGGCGAAGTGGTTCGTATGGTGGCACCTCCGGCCCACCCAAGAGAAACGCCCTGGTGCGGGAGGAATCCCCGCCAGGGCGTTCGTCAGTCCTGGTCTTCTCCGTTGCGCTGCTGCCGGCTACGCGGTCAACTGCTTGCGGAAGAAGGTGACGGCCGCGGCGGCGAGGCGGGTGCGGATCCGATCTGCATCGGGCATGTCCCGCACGAACACGTAGTGGCCGGCCGAGAGGTCGGCGCAGTGCGCCGTCGCGCCAGGAATCAAGGAAGCGTAGTGCAGCGCGTTGGTCTCGGCCGGGGTCTGGTCGTCCTCGCCGGTCCACCAGATCGACACGGGCGTCGTGATGCCTCGCAGGCTGGCGGAGGTAAGTAGTTGGCCCTGCGCAGGGCAGATGAGAAGACCAGCGGTCACACGCCGATCGGCGTAGTCGCCGCCGGATTCGGTGATCCACGCGGCGATGTCATCGATGCCGATCCGGTCGGTCAGTTCGTCGATCAGCGTCGGGTATTCCGGCGGTAGTGGCACCGTCGCCCGTCCGGTGGCGATAGCGCCGAACAGGTCGGCGTTGATGCGTGCGCCAAGCACTGCGGCGGCGGTGTAGCCGCCGAGCGAGAAGCCGGCGACTCCAATGGGACCGCCGTCGGCAAGATGGTCCAGCACCACCGAAAGGTCCTGGGGGCGGTCCCACCAACGCGCGAAACCCTCGGCGTGGTAGCCACTACGGTAGTTGTTGCCGTGATGGTCGACGCCGATCACCCGCAGGCCAGCCGTGGCCAGCGGCTCAGCCAGCCAGGACAGATCGAGTGCGCAACCGCCGGTTCCATGCGAGAGCAGCACGGTGCCACTGGTCGTCGCGGTGTCTGGCGGCCACACGTAGGTCACGATCGGCCGTGGACCGTCCGTACCCCATGCCTCTCGTCGGGGGTCTGTCAGCACGCGGATGTCCGGCGAAGTCATGCCGCAACCATGACAGGAGCCCGCCAACGTCTGGGGCCGCCGTTCAGGACGAACTATCGGTGGGCAACGTCGGACGGCCCCGCGGACAGCAGGAGCTGGGTAGCCCGAGCCGGGTGACCGTTCATGGTGTCCACGGAGACCTCGCGGGTGCCAACCTGGTCGAAGCCGATGAACAGGTCATCCAGCCAGTCCACCGTGTGGTGCCGGCACACCGCCCCGTCGGCGGTTTCGAACACACCGTAGGTGCCGTACCTCGCGGCGAACTGCTGATACCGCGAGCGGTTGCGCTGATCGGCTTGCAGGCACAGGTCACTGAGGTAGAGAAGTCCGCCGGGCCGGAGAACCCGGCGCAGCTCTGTCACCAGTGTCCGCTGCCCGTCGTCGCCCGGTATACACGTCAACACCGCGATCAGCAGCACCATGTCAACACTGCCGTCGGGACGGTCCAGCCGGGGAGGAGCGTCAAGAACCGTGAACCGCGCCCCCGGCTGCTGCGCACGTGCGCGGGCGACGAGATTGGGAGCGACATCCACCCCCTCCACGTTGTCGAAGCCCCACTCGGCGAGCAGCCCCGCCAGCCGTCCGTAACCGCACCCGTAGTCCAGGACCGATGCCTGAGGATCGATGCCCTCGAGCCACGAAGGCTCGACCGGATGCCCGAAGGTCTTTGACGTCCCTGCGGAGTTCCAGTACCCGAACTGGTTGTCAAGATCCATCATGGCGATGAGCATTATCCCCAGCGCGATGGACGGTCAAGCGCTGCACAACCTCAGTTGGCGCCAGGACATCGTTCACTCACGCGCGCCGCAGCGACTCATCAGGTTTAGTCAAAGGCCTTCCCTACCGTTTCGTAGGGACCGGCGGATATATTCATCGACCCTCGGAAGGGGTCATCCACCCGTTCGACGACGAACAACAGCAGAGAGATCATGCCCGCGATCGCGGAGACCAAGACCAGGGAGGCTGGACGCGTCCGGGTGGGGATGAGACACGACAGAAGGACGATGGCCACAGCGCCGATCAAGAGCGTGAACCACAGGGTCGTGGGGAGCGCGGCAGTGCTGAAGGTGCTTCGGATCTGGCGGGACTTGCTCCAGTCCTCGAATTCCGACACGGCGAGGCTGCTCAACTGCTGATCTTTGTCCGAACTCGGTGTGAAGCCGAGAAGGGTACGCGATAGTTGTTCCTCCAGTACGCGGTCGCCTTCCACGTCATCCCCGCGCTGGTATGCCGGCCACGCCTCGTCAACCATGTAGTCGACATACTCGTTCAACAGGTCCTGAAGCTCGCTTCGGGTGGGCTCCGGGTACTCGGACACCACGTTGTGCAGCGCCTTCAGATCTGCCGCCTCGGTCGCGACTGCCAGGCCCGCCTGGGAGTACGTCCCATACACCGCCAGGGCGGTCAGGACGAGCAGGAGCGCGTAGAGGGTGCCGGTGACCGAGACGGTGTGGGTGATGAGGTCCAACCACTTGGGTTCGGCATCGGACAATCGTTTGCCTCGCCCCCGCAGCAACCACGTACCCAAGGCGCCGACTATGAGAAATACTGTTAAGAATATGAGGAAGATGAGCCAGCCCGGCGCGAGGTGATTCCAGTTCCACATGCGGCCACTCCTGTTGCGGAATATGAATCCTTGGAAGGCCGCTCAGGCCCTTCGACTACTGCGTGCCACAGCGGCCGGCTTCCGGTGCCACCTCAACTGGTGGACGGAGAAGAACATCGACGGCCGACCGCCGTGTGGCGAGCGTAGGACTGGCCTATGCCAAGAGCAAGGAACTGACCCTGTTTACCGCCGGGTCGCGCGAGTCGGATGGGTGGCGAGGCGCGCCAAGGCAGGGCCGGTGCGTAGCCCCTTAGCGCTGCGGGAACCCATCTTTCGTCTCCGCCAGGAAGTTCGTCCAGGCGTCGTGGCCGAAGATAAGGATCGGACCCTTCGGGTCCTTGCTGTCCCGGCACGCCACCGCTCCGTCGAACGCAGCAACTTCGACACACTGGCCATTCCCACTCGATCGACTGCTCTTAACCCAGTGGACGTGCGTCAGGTTGGCGGGAGTCATACCGTACCTCCTTGAAGGCTGAACGCAGAGGCCTGTCGGCTGATCAGCTTGATCGAGCTGGTGGGATCCAGCGCGGTGGCACGGAGATGCTCGAACGTGGTGGCGTAGCGTCGTACATCGGCTTCGCGTTCGAGGAACAGGTCGCCGGCCATGCTGTCGACATACACCAGAGCGGGGTCGGCTGGATCAGGCAGGGTTCCGGCAAGGTGACGATATGGCCGTTTCAGTCGAGTCCGAGTAGTTGGAGTGGCCGGTATGGGTTTCGGCTGTTGTGGCGTAGGGCTGCAGCGATGGTGGTGATGCCGGTTAGCCGGAGCAGGTTGATCGCCGTGTTGCGCAGAGTGGCCATGGCGCGGGGTGCGTTGCCGGTGCGTAGGCGGCTGGCGTCCTCGGCGTAGGTGGTGTCGCGGATGTGGTGCAGAGTTTCGATGGCCCAGTGCCCGCGCAGCCAGTCGGCCAGTTCGGCAGGGCCGGCCTGGGCTGCGCTCAGGTTGGTGATCGCGTAGACGGTGACGGTGGACCAGCGGCCAGTGGCCAGGTTCAGCCGTCGGCGGCGGATCCGTAGTGCTTGTACGGCGTGGGGAAAGTCCAGGGCGAGTGGCCCGGTGCAGGTGACTGCTTGCAGGCGGCGGATGTCGTAGCGGCCGTGCCCGCGGGTGCTGGTCTCGTCCTGGATCGGGATCTTCGTCCAGGGCAGGGTCTTGAGCTGCCGATACAGACGCGGCTGGTTCTTCTTCACGGTGAAGACGTAGGCGGCCTTCTTGGTGTCGACCAGCCAGCGGGCATGCTCGCGCTGGGTGTGTAACGCGTCGGCGGTGACGACCACCGCGGTCAGGTCGAGAGGGCCCAGCAGCGGCTGGAAGC
Organism: Salinispora tropica CNB-440; assembly: GCF_000016425.1. Taxonomy (GTDB): domain Bacteria; phylum Actinomycetota; class Actinomycetes; order Mycobacteriales; family Micromonosporaceae; genus Micromonospora; species Micromonospora tropica. The sequence goes on from NC_009380.1 coordinate 1,111,875, forward strand.
GGGTCAGCTCGTTGGTCTTGCCGTCGACGTCGACCTGGCCCAGGACCGTCCCGGTGTGCTGGTCGAGCACTGCGAGGAGATGCACCTGTTCACCGGCCGGGCCGCTGCCCCGCAAGGTTTTGCCGTCCACGCTGTACACCCGTCGCCCGGTGGTCGCCGCCGGCTGGCACGCGAGGACCCACCGACCGACCGTGTCGTCCAGGGCGTCGGCGTCGACACCGGCCAGGATTCGCCGGAACGTGGACTCGTCCGGAGCTCGATGCACCCCGGTGAACGGATCCCGGAACACGCCCAGTTCAGTGAGGACCTGCTGCGGCGCATCAGCGGCCCATTCCGCGACCGCCGCCGCGGAGCGGGCACCGGTCAGCACCGCCGCGACGGCAGTGGCCAGGACCGCGGGCAACGCATGGACGACACCGCGGGGGTCTCGCCGGTCCGGCACTGCCGCCAACGCCGTGACCAGGCTCGACCGGCGTTGGACCGGCAACGACTCATCCAGGTGGTCCGCGTGCACGGCCAACACATCAATCAGCGATGATGATCCCAACGGGCGTGGTCCTCTTTGATCTTCCCAGACTCGACACCTGGATGATCATCGAAAGGCCGCGCCCGTCTCTATACCACCATGATCCGGAGCGTCCCCACCCAACCGGCCACAACGGTCATATCGCTACCTTGCCGGAGCCCTGGGGTTGGGGTCGGGTGGGGTGACGTACCGGTAGGAGGGGCCGAGGTTGAGGCCGACGGGGACGATGACGGTGGGCATCGGGGACCTTCCGGGTTTTCGGTGTCAGAGGACGGCGTTGTACTTTTCGGTCTGTGCGACGGCGGCCTGGATCAGGCCGGCGCCCTCGCCGAACTTCTGCTTGGCGGCGGTGAGCTTGCCGATGGCGCCCATGACGGCGGGCTGCTGGGTGCCGGCCGCGAGGGCTTGGAGTACGGCGATGGCCTTGTCGACCTGGGCGTTGACGCCAGCGAGCTGGGCGAGGGCCTTGTCCGCCTCAGTCTTGCCGTGGGTCAGTCCTGCCTTGATGTCTCCGATGGTGGCCATTGACTTTTCCTCCCTGGATTGTGGGGTCTGACGCCCTGCCGTCGGTCGCAGGTGCGCCTGGTGTCAGCCGCGGGTCGCGGCGATGAAGATGAACCACAAGATCGGCATACCGACGAAACAGATCACGCCGCCGACCTTCCTGGACCGGGTGCCACCACCGCCGATGCGGGGCTGCCCGACGAGGCTGATCGTGAGATAGCCGGCGAAGAAGGCGAGCGCGGGCAGCCCACACAGGGACCAGGGCACCAGGTGTAAGGGGATGCGACCGAGGTCTTTGTCGGGGCTGAGCGCAAACATCAGCAGCGATGCGAAGGTGCCGACTGTCGCTGCGACGGAGTAGACGAGGGCATTGCGGGCCAGCGGGGTGAACCCCGGCAACAACGGCGGCTGGGCTGCTCGCCGGTGGGCGTTCTCCGCGGCGGCGTCGGCGGCGTTGGCGGCGGTTGTCGCCCGTCGCAGTGCCTCGGCCGGATCCGGTATGGGGCCGGGCGCGACACGGCCAAATTGCGGGGCGGGCAGGCGCAGGGTGGCGGCGAGGTGGTGCAGGTGTTGCCGTTGCGCCGCCACTCGATGGGTGAGCTGATCCACCGCGGCCTGCCCGTCACGGCCGGCAGCGGCCTGCCGCTCTGCGCTGGCGCGTTCCTCCTTCAGCAGGGCGGACAGGCGGCGGGCGTGATCCGTGTAGGCGGCCCAGCCACCGTCGCGGGGCAGTGGCGTGTCAGGTTGTCCAGTCATGCGTACTCATCGATCTGGTCGAGGGTGCCGGGGCGCACGTAGGGGACGATGAGGGCGTGGCGGTTGTCGTGCCGATCGATCAGCAGCGCGCGGTTGGGGCGGGACTGCCACTCCGACGCGTAGTCGCCGACCAGGGAGCCGACCTCGTTGCTGGGCAGGTTGAGGGCGACGAGGCAGGCGACCTCGTTGCCGCCGGTGGGCCCGAGGTCGCTGCTGAACCGGCTCACCGAGCGCCACCAGCCGAGCAGGTGGACGCCGTGGGTGGGCCCGTTGGCCAGCACGTCCCGCAACTCGTCGTGTCCCGAGCGGTAGGTGGTGGGGTCGCTGGCGGCCAGCAGGCTGCTGGCGACATCCGCACCGAAGATCACCAGGTGGGTTGTCGGCCCGCCGTCGGAAGCGGTCGGCTGGGCGAGCTCCGCCAGCCGCGCCCGGAGCTGGGCGGCGCTGATCGTCTCGTACGGGTGCCCGGCGGCGGCGATCGCCTCGACGGTGGCGTCGGAGGCCTCGTCGGCGGCGGCGACCAGCGGCGCGATGAGGAACCGGGCCGTGCCGGGCGCGTACTGTCGGGCCAAACTGGCCGTGGCGGCGTAGAGCACGTCGGCCCCGACCGGGGAGGTGCCCAGGACCGCCAGATGGCTGCCCGGGGTCGCGTCGAGGGTGAAACCCGCGGTGGGCAGGCCGACGGCCACGGTCCGGCCGACCAGGGCTCGCCGCCGCCGTACGTCGGGCGTCAGGGCGACGAAGGTGGGATCCTGGTCGGGATGTTGCTCGGCGTAGCCGGCGAAGACCATCGGCGGGGCACCGCCCGGTCGGCGGGCACTCCACAGCAGGTGCCGCTGGGTGGCCACCGACCCCGCGTCGGCGTTGGGGAAGCGGATGACCCGGTTCGCCCCCGGGATCCCGGCCGCCGAGTTGATGACCGCCCCGCCGATGGGCAGGTTGTCCGCACCGTCGTTGAGCTGGTCGAGGACACCGCCGCCACCGGCGAGGGCGACCCGCAGCGGAAACTGACCGAAAATGGAGTCGGTCTTGGTGAAGAGCGCCTCCACCCCGGAGATCGTCTGCGACGCCAGGATCAGGTGGACGCCGTACGAGCGGCCCTTGCGCGCCAGCTCCTCAAGGAGCGCCACCGCCTGCTGGGCCACCACGTCGTTGCCCTCGAACAGCACGTGGAACTCGTCGATCACGGCCAGCAGCCGGGGCATCGCCACGTCCGGCCGCCCGGTACGCAGATCGGCCAGCTTGGTCACACCGGCTCGCTTCAGCTCGGTCGCCCGGCGGGTCATCTCCCGCGACAGCGTCCGCAACACCGCCAACCCGTACTCCCGGTCGGACTCGATGCCGACCGTGTGGGCGTGCGGAATCCATGACGGGTCCACCACCGTCGGGGTGAACTCCGCGAACGAGACGCCCTCCTTGAAGTCCAGCAGGTAGAGCGACAGCTCGTCCGGTGAGTAGCGCGAGGCCAGCCCGTAGAGCACGTCGAGGAGGAACACCGTTTTACCCGACCCGGTGCGCCCCCCCACCAACCAGTGCGGCGTCGCATCATCCAGCGCCAGCACGCACTCGGTACGCCCCTCCCGGCCCACCACCGTCCGCAGTCCGTCGATCGACGACTGCTGCCAGATCTCGTTTGGCATCAGCATTGTGAAGTCCGTCGCCGTCTGCACCCGAGCCGACTTCGCCAACCGGCGGCAGACCGCCTCCACCAGCGTGTCCGGCGGGCCGGCGTCCAGCCGTACCGGCACTGCCAAACCTGAGTCGTCCGAGCTGAACCGGTGTTGCCCCGGTGGGTCGGAGACCGTGAACACCCCGCCGTTCGACGCTGTCAGCGCGGTGGTGCCCTCCAGGCGCGGTGCCGCGTTCAATCCGCCCGGGTGCTGCGGCGGCGGGTAGCCGGCGAGCAGCAGGAACACCCCGGCCGCCGGGCCCGCGTGCGCGATCGCCGACAGTCGGGACCACTCCCGGCGCCCGGCGCCCTCGGGCATCGCCGCCACGCACACCAGCAGCACCGAAGGGTCCGACTCGCCACCCTGGGCGCGCTCGATCCGCTCCTCCGCCTCGGCCAGCACCTGCTGAAACCCCGGCAGGTCGATCGTCGGGCGCGGCCACGCCTCCGCCTCCACCATCTCGCGGAACGGGCCGAAGACCGTCCCGAGGGTCGCCCCGTCCACCGCCGCGACCTGAAGCACACCCTCCGGCAACGCCGCCAACACCCGCAGCAGTACGCCCCGCAGCCACCGCGCCACCGCCGGATCGCGGGCGTCACTGTCGATGGCCAGGTGACCGGCACCCACGAACGGCGCCACGACGCTGAACCCGCTGCCCGCCACCGGCGTCGTGTCGCCCAGGCGAATCGGCATCGGACGCCCAAGCGCCGCGTCAACGCCGGTGGGAAGATCCGCAGCCGGCCCGTCCAGCCGGCAACCGAGCCAACCGGGCGTCAGCCCCTCGGCGAGCCGCTGCATCCGGGCGGCGAAACGTTGTGCTTCCTCCCGGGACTGCGCCGAGACACCATCTCCCGCGCTGCGGTCGCGCAATCTCGCCCGGGCAGCCTCAACGTGGGAGACGGCCTCCCGGTGCGCCGCCACCGCCCGACCGAACGCTGACGCCACCGACTCCAACGCACGTCCCCCAGCCCACCGAACACGGCTACTCGCGCAGACCCTACCCAAAGTGGCCACTCGGAGTCAGCCCCCACGTCGCTCTCGGCGAACGGCCTCCATCCCCCGGCGCGCGGCTTCGACTGCGATCCCTCCAGGGGTGATGAGCGACGTGGGCGTGGGAGTCCCCGCTGCTCACCTTCCGGTTGTTGCGATCCCTCCAGGGGTGATGAGCGACCGAGCCCCGGTTGAGCGCGGTGTACCGGCTGTCGGGTTGCGATCCCTCCAGGGGTGATGAGCGACTGAAAGCATCGCTGAGAAGCTAGAATCAGGTGAAACGTTGCGATCCCTCCAGGGGTGATGAGCGACACCGGCGGGGGGCTCACTTACTGCTGCGCGCCTCGTGTTGCGATCCCTCCAGGGGTGATGAGCGACCCGTCCGAGAACGCCACGGTGACCGAACAGGATGCGTTGCGATCCCTCCAGGGGTGATGAGCGACGAGGTGACAGCGTGACGTGCAGGCGGGGAGTACCGTGTTGCGATCCCTCCAGGGGTGATGAGCGACCCAGGAGCTGCGCGGCGAGCTGGGCGAGGTTCGGGCCGCGTTGCGATCCCTCCAGGGGTGATGAGCGACGTGGTCACCTCGGGCACCTCGCACGCCGCCCTGTACGTGTTGCGATCCCTCCAGGGGTGATGAGCGACCGGTGCAGGTCAACGGCAGGGTGCCCATGCCGACGGGTTGCGATCCCTCCAGGGGTGATGAGCGACTTTGCTGCACCAGTTGGAGACCGGCCGCACTCGGCGTTGCGATCCCTCCAGGGGTGATGAGCGACTCGAGGCAGATGCCGACCACGTCATCGAGACTGGTTGCGATCCCTCCAGGGGTGATGAGCGACCTGTGCCCTTGCCCTTTGCGCTCTTCCCGGTCCCACCGCGTTGCGATCCCTCCAGGGGTGATGAGCGACCTGTGCCCGACGCCCGACCGTCCGGCGGGTACTGCCGTTGCGATCCCTCCAGGGGTGATGAGCGACCTGTGCCCTTGCCCTTTGCGCTCTTCCCGGTCCCACCGCGTTGCGATCCCTCCAGGGGTGATGAGCGACCCGGTTCTCCCGCGGACTGGGCAACCTCCGCTCCTATGTTGCGATCCCTCCAGGGGTGATGAGCGACGGCCACCCCACACCCCCGGCCGGCGGATCTGGGAGACGTTGCGATCCCTCCAGGGGTGATGAGCGACCGTGGAGCTACCGGTGGTGCTGCATGCCGCCGGGGTGTTGCGATCCCTCCAGGGGTGATGAGCGACGCCAAATCCGTCGATGGCGTTGGTGGCTTCGATAAACTGTTGCGATCCCTCCAGGGGTGATGAGCGACCGCATGATCCGGCTTTTCCGCCGCCGACTCCGCGTTGCGATCCCTCCAGGGGTGATGAGCGACTTGCGTCTGGCGCGTCGACTGCGTGATCCAGCAGTCAGGTTGCGATCCCTCCAGGGGTGATGAGCGACTGCTTGGGTGCGGCCGGACCTGGGCACCGGGGACGGTGTTGCGATCCCTCCAGGGGTGATGAGCGACCCCGCGCGTCGGAGGACACCGGCTCCTGCGAACGTTGCGATCCCTCCAGGGGTGATGAGCGACCGCTTGCACGGCGTCGATGGCGGTGCCGGCGAGGTTGGTGTTGCGATCCCTCCAGGGGTGATGAGCGACCCGGAGATCGTCGGCCATCGGTTACTCCAGGTTCAGTTGTTGCGATCCCTCCAGGGGTGATGAGCGACCCGAACCTTAAGTCGCAGGTCACGGCCGTCTTTCCGGGCTCGGTCCTGTCGGATTTTGCAGCGGTCCGGCGGTTGTGCATCTGTGCAGGTCAGAGTACCGAATCTGGGTGGCCTAGTTCAGCGCCGAGGGTCTCGACCTCGACGAGGTGTGGCGAGCCGATCCGGTAGATCCGGACGCTGTCGTAGGCCAGGTCCAGTTGCTGGCGGAGGCTGGTGATGAGGCTGCGATGCTGCGCGGTGGAGAGTTCACCCTCGAAGACGCTGCGCTGGACCCAGTGCAGGTATTGCCGACAGGTGCGGAGCGCGGCGGGGTTACGTTCGACGGCCGTGTCGTATACCAGGACGACGAACATCGCGCTACCACCAGGGCCGGAAGGGCTTGTAGGTCGTGCCTTCGAGGCATAGTCGTACGAGCTTGAGGGCCTCCAGGTGGATCAACTCCTCGTAGGACACCTTTCGCCGGAGTTGCCGATGCTGGACGGTGGTGGCCAGTTCTTCGCGGACCATGACAGCAATCTTTTTCCGTCCGGCCTGGCTGAGGGACGCGCTACGGACGTCGCTGACGAAGTCTGCAGCGGTCAGGGTTCGCTGCGCGGCTGCTCGGCGGAGCAGTCGTTCGGCGAGCAGCGGCTTGAACGGTTCGGCGAGGTCAAGGGCGAGGGTGTTTCGGCGCCGGTCGGTGTCGGCGTGCAGGAAGCCGATCGCCGGGTGCAGCGGCGTACAGCGAATCGCGGTGAGAACCCGAGCGTAGGTGATGGCATTGAGGTAGCTGATGAACGCGTTGCCGGCATTACTGGGTGGGCGACGGGTGCGTCCGTCAAGCCGGAGCCAGGGCGGTAGCAGGGTATCGAGCACTCCCCACGCGGTTCGCCGGAAGTTACCTTCGACTCCCATCAGGTCTCCGGATGAGGTGCTGGCACCGATTTGGGCGGGAAGTCGTTCGAGTGGCCCATCGAGCAGGTCCGTGCCCAGGGCCCAGGCTACGTTGACCGCGGTCGCCCGGACGAGGGCCTGCGCGACAGCGAGTCGGGCCTGAGGGTTGCCTGTCAGGGCCACCTGGGCGCGGACGACGTGTGCGGAGGACATGTCGTCGGCTGGAGTCAGCGCGCCAGCATAGTTGCCGTAGTGGTCAAGTAGGTGCACGGTGACTCCGTGCCGGCTGAGTAGCGATACCGCGGCGGTGTTGATGTCGGCGTTGTCGAAGAGCACAAGGTCGCGAATGTCGGTGATCGGAATGCGAACAGGTTGTCCATCGGCGCGTTCGATCCGGATGCTGTTGTCTTCGCGTCGGATTCGGCACGGTTCGGTCAGCCAATAGCTGCGCCCGCTGGCACTCACGAGTCTCCCCAACAGTAGTCGCGGTAGGAACATCCACGGCACTGCGCGCGGGGCAGCCGTGGCGCGGGGGCGTCGGTGGCGATGACCTGACGCGTTTTCACCTCGGTCTCCTCGGCGATGCGGCGCGCCCGAGCGTCCCAGTTGATCTTGACAGCTCGTCGGATCAGTGGATAGTGCACGACGCCGCCACGAATGGTCACCCCGCGTCGGGCGAGCAAAAGGCAGTAGTGCAGGACTTGAGCATTGTGTTGCGGCGAGGGCTCGCGAGAGGATTTCGTCTCGTGGACGATGGCCCCTCGGGTGACCCAGTCGATCCTTGCCGCTCCAAGATCGACACCGGCATGTCGGCGGTATGTCGTGTCGTCAACGCTCTCGCCGAAGGCCACGGCCTCGTTGCGGGCCTCCGGCCGGTAGCCGTGGCTGTAGAGCCACAGTTGTCGAGGGCAGTGCAGCAGGTACCTGACGTGAACTCCACCGATCTCGTCGGTGTCGTCGGTGTCTCGGTCAGTGGTCACAGGACGGTGTCCTCGGGTCGTTGCAAGGCGGTCCTCCGGCTGGTCCGGCCCAGATCGAGACCCGTTTCCGAGCTGTACGGCGCGTCGACGACAGGGATCCGGTGGTTGCGGCCGACGGTGCCAATGGAGCCCAGCGCCCGCCACTGTTGGTAGCGGATCGGGATCAGTAGTCCGGCACCGAGCAGGGCATGTCCGTCGCGTCCGCCGGTCAACCGGGCGTACTCCGGTTCGTCGGTGGCTAGGAGGATCTCGACGGTGTCGAAGGACTCGCGTAGCCCATCGAGGAATTCCTCTCGGTCCGTGAAGGGCGTGGTGAAGGTCAGGAAGGTGTTGGCGAACGCGTCGCGGCTGCGGCGGGCCTCCTCGTCCCACTGCCGCCCCCAGTCGGTCTGGTATGCCAGGTTCAGCCAGTGGTCGATGGCCTGCTCGGACATCACCGGGCCGGGTGCGGCGGTCAATGCTGACCATGCGGCATCCAACGCTTCCGGTTGATAGGGGTGGGAGCTCTCACCGCGGTGCACCCGGTACGGCACCGGCCCTTGCGGGTGCCGGCCGAGCCGATTGACACGGCCGGCGCGCTGCGCGACCGCTTCAATCGGGGCGAGTTCGCTCGCGCCGCGGTCAAAGTCAAGCCGCAGGGACACCTCCACCGCCTGGGTAGCCACCACCAAGCCGCCGCGCCGCGCTGGTTGGCCGGGTTGGCGTTCGCCGTGCCGGGCGAGGAGCCGTCGTTCGATGACGGCTCGGTCACGGGCGCGGAACCGGGAGTGCAGCAGCAGCGCCGCAGTGTCCCGGCCTGCCTCGTCGGCCACCGCTCGGGCGGTCGGGGCCAGTTCGGTGTAGAGCGCTTGGGCAGTGTCGACGGTGTTGGCCACGAGTAGCACGCTGTAGCCGTCGGCGAGCCAGGACCGGACGACCTCCAGACTGGCTGGGGCGGTCAACGGTTGCTCATCAAGCACGAGCCGGTGTCGGTCGGGTGCCGTCCCGTCCGGCGCGCGATGCAGAGCCACCGGGCTCCGGAGCGTTTCACGGATGAGGGTGATCATGGGTGGTGCCAGGGTCGCGGATACCACCGCTACCCGAGTACCCAACTCTTCCCAGAGCCGCATGCACGCGCAGAGCCGGCCGAAGGTCTGCGGGTCGTAGGCGTGCAGTTCGTCCAGGACCATCAGGCTGTTGGCCTGCTCCAGCAGGACGCTGGCGTAACGGGGCCCGGCGATCGCTCCGACGAGGAGTTGATAGGCGCTTGCCACCCGAAACCGCTGGGCGAACAGCCGCATCGCCCCGGCGCGGGAGCTTGCCTGGCGGGCATCGACAGCGGTGGGCCCGCAGTCGTCCCTGACCGCGTCGGCTAGGACCGACAGCGCGGCCGTGCCATGCAACACTCCGATGTCGGCCTCGGCGTCTGCCCCGGCGGGCGGTAGGTCCTGGCGAAACCGGTTGACCGCCGCGTCGATCGAGGCGCGGTAAGGCAGGACCCACACCACCCGGGGCTGTCCGGACATGGTCGGCAGTTGACGCGCCGCCCATCCGAGGCCGGACTCGGTCTTGCCCGATCCGGTAGGTGCGATCAGGATCATGTGTCCGTCGGTCTCGGCGGCTTTCCGCTGGTGCGGGTAGGGCTGGTAGGCGAGCGCGGCAAGGTAGTTCGGTGGCAGCGGCAGGTGGGTTTGTAGGGCGACGTGGGCGGAGGCCGAGTGGTCGGCCAGCGTCACGGCTCCTTGCAGGAGGACGCCGACCAGGCCACGAGTGGCGTCAACCGGGTCCTCCCACGCTGTGCATAGTTCGGTGAACTGCTCCCGGGCCCGCTGCCAAAGCCGGCGGTCCCCATCAACTGGCACTGGTACGCCGAGCTGATCGGCGTACCAGTGCACGACCGCGTGGTGCCGTCGTAGCGGCACCTGGCCGGTCGGCTGGCCCGGTGATGGGTCCGGGTCGTGGCCGAACTTGCGCTCCCAGGCGGCGGACTCCGGATACAGGTCGAGCAGTGCTCCGCTGCCGTCAACCGAGCGCAACCAACGATGGTGCAGACCGACTCCAACGGCGACCAGGGCCCGTTCGTCCGGCGACAACCCACCTCCGAACAGGTCGACGTAGGCCAACGAGAGCACCTCGTGACGCTCACCCCAGTGGTGTCCGGGCTGCTTGACCTGCCGCTGAAACCCTTCGGCGACCTTGCCCGCGTCGTGGAGTAGCGCCGCGAGCCCAACCAGGTTCCAGAAAGAGGGCCAGTCGGCTAGAACGCCGGCGGGTCCGATGCGGCCGGCAACTGTCTGAGCCGCGGCCCAGGTGGCGTAGCTGTGTTCGGTGAGTCGCTCCGCGTAGCCCAGCCGGCCCGTTCGGCCGGTGCGATCGACGGACTTGGCCCACACTTCGTCGAGAGCCTGCCGTGCCGTGTTCATCGTCCGTCTGCTGCCGGAGTGGGTCGCAGCCACACCGCCTGGTCCCCGTCGCGGAGCGCATGGCGTACGGGCAGCCGGGCAACCGGTGCGGCGGACCAAAGATAATCGCCGTAGTGGGTGGTCAGCCGGTCGGAATGGATCAGTTCGGCGAGCCGGATGGTAACGGCGGTGGGCGCGGCGTGTCCGCCCCGCGGGGCCAGCGCGTGTCCCACGACGGCCTCGTCGGTCGACTGCAGTAGCACGGACGTGACTGATCGGACGAACACCAGGTCCTGGGAACGCCCCATTCGCAGCGCCCAGACCGGGCGACGCAGGGCGGCGGCGATCCGTTGCCCGTCGGGCTCGGGGATCCAGAGCGTTACGCTCAGGTGGGCAAGGAACGGCCGGTCCTTGAGGGCCGTTCCTCGCTTGACCGCACGCACCCGGCCGCCGGATGCCGGGTTCGTACCGTCCGTAGCGATGGGGTGGTAGGTCTCCGCGTCCACGCCGGCACCAGCCGCGTGTGCGCTGTAGCCGAACGTCACCGGCTCTCGTGCGGCGCCTGTCGCGGCGGCCAGCAGACCGCGCAGCGAAGACGGTGGCGGCACCGGTAGGCACCGGGTCAGCCCAGGAAACATCGGGTCACGGAAGGATGCCACCGGTGCGAAGAGCTCCACCCGGACCGCCTCCAGCCCGACAGCCCCACCCGGCCGTACGTCCATCGCGCCGGCCGTCAACCTGTCGACTGTCATCGCGCCGGGTCGTCGAACCAGGAGTCGTGGGTGCCGGCTCGTAACTCGGCGGCCAACGCCCGCAGCATCGTCCGAGGGTGATCAATGAGTACCTCGCCAGTGTCAATCTCCGCCGCGAGGTCGGACTCGAACTGTTTGCGGATGATCTCTTTGAAACCGGGTCGCCAGCCCACCCGAACCGGTGGCTGCCACCGTTCGTTCCACGCCTCCAACTCGGCCCGCAACACGTCGCCGCTGACCCGCAGCCCGGAGCCGTCGTCGGCGCCGCTGATCGCGAAGTCCAGCGGGTTGACGCCACTGTCCATCGCCAGCAGCATCAGCAGCGTCGGCGTTCGGTCGCCGTAGTGCAGTCCCTTCTTCGCCCCACCGGTGACTTCGGCGAGCGCCTCCAACAGCAGCGCGGCTCGTTCACGCCGGACCGCCAGGGGCAGCCGTACCGCGGGCTGGCCCCGGAACATTACCGGCTCGGCGCCGACGGCGACCGCATCGGCCACCTGCATGGCCGCCTCCTGGCTCAGATAGTTCGCCCTGCCTGCACCCTTCGCGGCAGGCAGGGTGAAAGTGCCGATGCGCGGCACGTCGAGCAGGAGTGGTGCTGCGAGATCGGCGGTGTAGAACTCGTGTGCGTGCAACACCGGGTCGTCGATGCCGCGGGCCATCACCCCGTAGTCCTCCGTCGGCCGGGCCGGTTCCACCGCCAGCAGGGTGCCGACCATGAACGGGCTGTCCCGCAGGGTGGTGTTCGTCTCCTCGGACTTGGCGGTCGCCTTCAGATAGCCGAACAGGTCGTCGTCGGCGTACCGGATGGGGTCGGCTGCGGTGGTGGCCTTCTGCGCTGTGCCCTGCTTCCGGCCCACCCGCTCAGTGGGAGAGGGCAGCGAGCCAAGCTCAGCCATCGTGTCGCGCAGCCAGCGCCGGAACGCCTGCGCCGAGACGTACGGGTAGGGCTGCCGGCGGATCAGTGTCTTCTTGACCCGCGCGGTCGTCGCCTCACCGCGGCCATTGTTGGGGGCCCCGGCGGTCACCGCCAGTACGATTTTGCCTGCCAGAAAGGCCATCAGGCGTACACCTCCTCCTCGTGGGGATCGAACCGAATCTCGTTGTCGATGTCGTCAACGTCGTCCTCGTCGTCGGCAGGCTTGCGCCCGATCGGTGCCTTCGCCACCACCAGGTCAGCGACGACTTCGAAGAAGAGCTGGGCCCGCCACTGCCAGCCGTCGGGGCCGGCCGACAACAGGGTGGGGGTAATACCACTGATGTCTGGCACCGGGCGTCCGTCGCGCAGTAGCCGGGCGCTGGCCGCCATCAGCAACTCGTGGAGGGCATAGCCGCTCTTCGTGGCCCTCGCGTAGTCGTTGAAGCGGCCGCGCGGGTTGCGCTCGGCCAGGATCCAGGCCGCGACCAACTGGCGGGCCGGTGTGAGGCGTGCCACATCCATCCCGTACATCTCCTCCTGATAGGCGCGGGCCAACCGTCGCCACGCGTCAACGGTGATGGGGTCGGCCGGTGGGTTGGCGACAGCCTGGTGCAGCGCGTGCAGAAGGCGGTCGACCGTGGCGTGCTCATCCACGAAGAGGGTCCGGGCGATCGCCGTGTGTCCACCCGGATCCGTGTCCCGGCGGGCCAGCGTGCGACGCAGCCGAAGCCACCCGAGGCGGGTGGTCGGGTCGGCTTCGATCCGGGCGAGCAGCCGACCGGCAGCCTGCCGTGTCCCGCTCACCCTCAGCCACGGTTCCTGGTTGTCGTTCTTGAACGACCACAGCACCGCGTCAACCGGCGCGTCGACGGCGTGTGCCCGCATCGCCGCCAGTGTGACCGCCTCCGCGCTTGCACCAGCGGGCACACCGGCGAAACCCAGCTGGTGAATGCGTTCGGCCCGAATGACATTGCGGGCGACGAAACGCCGCTCCACCGCGGGATTTGCGCACCTGAGGACGGTTGCCGAGCCGGCGGTAACCCACGCCCCGTACGGCAGGGACCACATCGCCACCCGACAGCCACGGCAGGTCGGCCAGCCCGCCGCGCGCGGCGGCAGCGTGTTCGCTGCGCGGGCCGTGTCGAACAGCGGCAGACGGGTCTTGTCCCATAGCACCACCGTTGGTGCGGAGCAGAACGTGCAGGGCAGAGCATCCGCAGCGGGCGCGTCGGGGATGAACAGGTTTGCCACCAGTGGACGAAGAGTGACCGGATCCCTGGCCCGTGCGCTGTGGGTCGCCTTGGCGTTCGGGTAGAGCGCGAGCAACACCTTCCACCAGTCCGGAGTCGGGGCGGGCTTCGGCCGGCTCGACACCACGACGATGTCGTCGATCAGTTGGCGGGCGACGCTGTCCAACTCGTCCGGAGTGACCTCGTCGGGTTCGTTCCGCCCGGCGAGTAGCGTGACCGCCCGAGCACCGCAGCGCTGCAGCGGATGTGTGGTCAAAGTCAGCACCGGCCGCCCCGCAACGGCGGCGGTCACCGGACCCACCCGAACCCCTGAATGGTGGACAACCCGAGACCCCACTCGCGGAGTGCCGCGATCAGGCGGGGGTCGGCATCGAGGCGCACCGTCGCGGTCGCCCCGATCCGGATGCCCCCCGAGACATCGAAGCGTCGCCGTGGCCCCGCCGCCACGACCTGCACCTCGGCGTCGCCCGGCAGGCCGAGCAGGTCGGCCTTGTGACGGATGTTCGCCAACAGCGCGCCGACGAAGCCATCGTCGTCGGGGAGCAGGTAGCGGTTTCCGCTGGCCTTCACCAGCACCGGCGAGCGGGTTTCCAGGACCGTGGAGGATTCGGCGTCAACGGTCGGCTCCAGCTGCGTGCCCTTGATTGTCAGGGTGACCGGGCCCCATCGCAGCTCGCGACGGCTGGTGATGCCGGCCAGCAATGCTGCCGCCAGCACCGGAATCGGCGAGCCGAACCAGATCCGTCCCTTGCCCGACATCATGTACGCGCGGGGCTTGGCCCGGGCGCCGACGAAGACCGGGGGCGAGATCCCCACCGGCCGGGGGGAGTTGGCCGGCGCCCAGGTCCCCTCATGTAGCTGGGTAGCCAGGGCCGGCGACTGCTCGGCGATCACGCTGTACACCACGGCGTGCGCCACGCCGTGCACGTACCTCCAGGGAAGCGCCGCATCCGGCCCTGCGACGTCCACGTAGAACCGCATCTACCTGACCTCCATTCATGTTCTGGCGTCGAAGGGAAACGAGCAGTGGTCGCAACCGATACGGGGATTGAGCCATGACATGGTCGGACATCTATTCCTTGGCAGCACCACTGTCGAGGTACGGAAGCCGCTGCTCGTCGTCTCGTACGTGCGGCAACGCCCACCTGCGGTCCTCCGACTTCTCGTTCGCGACGAACCACTGGTAGCTCTCGGCCTGGGACTGCGTGGTCGTGCGCGGGTAGTGCACGGGACCGTTGACGGCCCTCGCGGCGGCCAGGTACGACTCGGTGGCTTCCCGAAGCACCTCGTTTTCCCTCGCCGTGGCGGCGAAACGCTCCGCCAACTCGGTGAGCCGGTCGGGGTTGACGGGATCAGGGCGGGTCAGGTGTAGCCAGCCGGCGCGGACCCCGGCGCCGTCCCACACCCGGGTACGGTCGGTCGCGAGGCGGGCGGTGACAACGCCGAAGCCGTACGGTTTGCCGGCACCGAGCCGTAGCGGAGCTTCCACGCCCTGGTTGAGCAGCCAGATCAGGGCACCGAGTTCCGCCTCGGGCACCCCGTCGAGGAAGAGCTCGACGTGGAACGTCACCCCGGGCCGGACCCAACCGCGATGGCGGACGAGCTGGGTGGCGTGGGACCGGTTGCCGGCCAACGCCAGGTACCCCCGTCTGGGGTCCTCCTGATCGGCTGGCGGCTGCCAGTAGTCGGGTTCCTCCGCGCGCCAGCGGTACATCTTGCGCCCCCGCAGCCCACCGTCGGCGGCGTAGCCGGCGGACTTCTCTGCACCCGTTGGCATCGGCTCGCCCGTCTGGGGGTCGGGGGAGCCGTAGAAGCGGAACTGCGTCGGCTTGGGGCTACTCAGCGGCGCGAGGGTGATCCCCTCCGGAGGAAAGGCCTCGGGACGCCAGTCGGGAGACATGCAGGTGATCGACCGTACCCGTAGCCGACCCCGGTAGCCCGAAGCGCCGATGTTGGTCTCGGCCTCGTCGTCGCGCCGACCGGGTGGCACCCAGCCGAACAGCCGGTCCGCCGGGGAGAGCCGATCGGGTTCCTGGGCGGGACGCAGGCTCTCGTGCAGTAGTTCGTCGGGGGAGGCCTCGTACGGCAGCCGTCCGACCAGGACCGGGTGGACCTCACTGATCGTGCGCCGGTGTGCGTCGTACCGGACGTAGACGAGCGTGCCGGGTGGCAGCGTACGTAGTTCCGGGGTGCTGGGCACGTGCCAGGATCGTTCGATGCCGTCCGCTGTGGCGGGGTCGTGGCGGTAGGTGGCCTTGGGGTCGTTGTAGCCCTGCGCCAGGTCGTAGGCGCGCAGCACCGACTGCCAGTACCGCACATGCTCCTCGGTGACCGGGATGTCGAGTCCCGGGGTCTCCACGAACAGCCGCTCGTACTGCTTGACCTCAATGGAGTTTCCGCCGGCTGACAACCATCCGCGCACGATCCGGGACGGTCGGTCGGCGTCGTACGAGCCGGACACCTTGCCCGGGGATACTGCGGTCCGCAGGTGAGCGTGAATCTCCGCCTCGGTCCGGGCCAGGTGGGTCACCCGCGCGACCCCGCCCTTGCTCCCCGATTCGGGCAGGACGACCCGGGCGTACACCTCGGTCCCATGGTGGCGGCTCAACGGCCCGGCGGACAGGTCGCCAAGACGACGTACCGGCTTTACCGGCTTTGCCGGATGCCGATTTCCCTGACCCGGCTTTCCTCGACCCGGCTTTCCCTGACCGGGCTTGCCTCGATAGGCGGGGACCAGGGCTGCGTACTGTGCCGGATGGGTAACGTGCCGCCGCCTCCAGTCGGCGTCCCCCTGGCACAGCCGGAAGTAGTCGGTGTTGCCGTCTCGGTGGACCCGGGCCGGGGTGAGGTGAAGCGCGGCGGCGGTGGTCGCCCGGTAGGCGAGTCGTTCGTGGTGTTCGAAGAAGACGCCGAACCGGCTGGCGGTGACGGTCTCGTAGGCGCTGCGCAGCGCCCCTTTCAGCGATGCGCCGTGGATCAGCGGCTGTCCGTCCGCGTCGACCCGTACGTCGAATGTTCTTGGTCCGTCCTTCGGTGGGTCAACCACCGGCACGGGCAGCAGCAGCGGGGTGACCGTGGTCAAGGTCAGGGCCAGGGTTCCGCTCCACTGATTGTCGGCATGCAGGGCATGGCTGGGCGGGGCATCGTCGTCCAGACCGGTGCCGGTCAGACGCGTACCGTCCTGGTCGCTGCGGGGCAGGGTCGGCACGAAGGTGTACGGGTTGATGAACCCGCCGTCTTGAACCGCCGCGGCCCGTTCGGCGGCAAACGTGACCTTCGCCAGCGCCGCGACACCCGCCAGCCGGACGGTCCGCTTCCCGCTCTCGGCCAGGTTGATCGTCACCTCGACGTCCACGCTGCTGCCCTCGGGCATGGTCTGCACATGGTCGGCGAGAGCGTTGTCCCACTCGGAACGGCCGACCTGCTTCGGCTTGCCGTCCTTCGCCCGGCCGGTGCTGTTGATCACCCCTTCGAGGATGTCGCCGCGTTTGGTCAGGGTCGTGCGGACGGTCGGCTTCAGCTTGCTCCGTGGATTGCTCATGCCGCCGTCGCCTCTCCGTCGGTCTCCGTCGCAGTAGCCACCGCACGCACCGCGGCCGGGGAAGCCGCTCGCAGTTCGACCGTGCGGGTGTCCGCGATGTCGCGGTTGCCGTGTGCGTCCTCGCCGAGATACTCGACGGTCTCGACGAGGAGCACCTGGCCGGCGGTCGCCACCACCGGCAGGTGCGCGGTGGCGTACCGCTCGCTGTGCAGGACGGACCAACCGGCGGTGCGGTCTGCGCGGACGGTGCCGGCGAGCAGCCGGGCCTGGGTTCCCCCGCGCCGCGGTGGTGGGTCGGCGGTGACACTCTCGCCGGGTGGCAGGCTTGCCGGCTCCTCGCCGACGACGACCGCCGGGCCGCGTCCGTCCGGCGTGCGCAGCCACCGCAGCTCCCGCAGCCCGTCGAAGCACACCACCTCGTACGCCTCGGTGAGCACATCGCCGGGGGCGCAGACGGTCTCGACGGTGCCGTCCGACCCGAGCCGTAGCCAGGTGGCGGCCTTCGCGGAGAGGACATAGCCGACCGTCTGCCGGCCGGGTGGGCTACTGGTCGCGAACCAGGCGACCGCGTCAGCCGCGGTGAGCGGTTCGGTCGCCCGAACGGCGTGTAGCACCGCATCCTGGTTGCTGGTCACGCTCCTGCCTCCTCGAATGTGTCCGCCCAGCCAGTCATCGCCGCGGTGACCTGTGGGGGTGGGGCGGTGAGAACGGTGTCGAGGGTCTGTCCGGCCAGTGCCTGCCACGGTGTGCTCAGCCCGGCGCCGTCGAACGTCACGCCGGTAACCTCGATCTGGCCCCGGCCACGGCTTCCACCGAAGCCGAGGGCGAGCCATCCGTCGCGTAAGTCCCGCAGGACGAGCAGCAGCAGCGGTAACGCCAGCGCCGTCGATCCCGCGATGCCAGCAGCGCCGTACCGGTCCAGCTGGGTAACATCAATATCGATTGAGATCGGTTCCCATTCCGTCCTGTGGCTCGGTTCCAGGACGCTGAACAGCCGGTGGTCGCTGGCGCCGCCGGTCCATCGGTCGATGGCGACGTGGTCGCTCACCGAGAGCGGGAGACGCTGCCGGATGTTGGCCAGCTCCTGGTGCAGCCCGGATCGGGCCTGCTCCCGTTGGCTGTTGCGCTCCTTCCGCTCCGCGCGCTCCCCCCGGCTGGCCGGATTCGTGGGATCGGGGCTGATGCTGATGATGTCGTTCCACTGTCGGGCGTCAACCTGCCCGATGCTGTGGCAGTCGGCGACGGCCAGGGTGCCGCGACGCCCCCGTCCGTCGCCGCGGTGCCCGGCAGGGTGCCCTCGACCATCCCGGTCGCCAGCGGGTGCGGACCCGAACAGCACGTCAACGCCGGGTGGTGGCTGGCGCAGGGCATCGTTGAAGTCCGCCGGGGCGTCCTGCCGCCGCAGCGTACGGACGATCCGTTCGGCGTGTGCGCGTAGCACGCCCCGGATCGACGAGCCGGGCAGCAGTAGCCGGACCGTCCCGTCGGCGGCCGTGTCCGTCAGCGGCAGCGTGTCGACCACGGTGCCGGGGAGCGAGTCGCGTACCAGCAGCGGACCGGTCGGACGCCAGGCGATGCTGATCCGCAGCCGGCCATCCCGCGGCTGGTCGCCCCGGACCGAGCTGTCCTCGGTCAGCGGCGGCGACACGGCTGGGGCCGTGCCGGTCAGCCAGGCAATCAGGCCGGCCGGGTCGGAAAGGTCGGCGCTGCGGATGGTGACCTCGCCCAGCCCCATCCGGCCGAAGCCCCGACCCCGGCCGGCGCCGATCGGAACCCGGGCCTGAGCCAGCCCTGTCACCAGGGCATCGACGGCGTCACGGACCAGCGTCGACCATCCACCCGGATAGTCCGGAGCCGTGGCGGTCGGGGTGTCGGCGACCAGGCGGAACGCGAACCGGGTACCGGCCGGCAGTACCTGACGGGTGTAGAGGAAGTTCGCGGCGGCGGTGGCCGAAACCCGGTCGATACCGACGCCGTCGCGCACTGTCGGCGCGACCTCGTCAGCAACCAGGTGCGCGTCGTCCAGGCGGATCCACGACGGCGACCCGTCCTGGCTGTTCGGGGTGATGCTTCCGAACAGCGCGGCGGTCACGGCCGCCGGATCCCCGCCACGGGGAAGGTCGAGGCCAGCGAGGTAGGCGCGCAGGGCCCCAGCGATTGAGGTGCCGGGCAGGAACGGCTGCCCCTTACCGTCGCGGGCGATGGTCAGGCTCGCCTCGGTGGTGGTGTCCCAGCCGCCAATGTGGACGGGGCCGAGGCAGGTGAGGGTGCCGAGAACCTCGATTCGGGTTCCGATGGACTGGCCCATCAGCGGTTCTCCTTCCCGGTGGTGCGGGTGAGCCGCTGTAGCGCGTCGCCGACCGACACCACCAGCGCCTCGGTGTGCAGCCGCTGCCGTACGGCCTCTTCGCGCCCGGGGCCGAGGACCAGAAGGGGCTGCTCACCGTCCAAGCTGAGGCACTCCCAGACCCGGTTCGGGTTCTCGATCAGTAGCGCGGTCAGTGCGGCGAGGACCTCCGGGGTCCACATTTCCCGGCGGGCCCGGACCGCCATGGTCTGGGCCAGCCAATTTCGGACCATTTCCCGCCCACCGGGCAGGATCAACCGCTCCAACTGCCCCCGAAGTGACCCGAGTTGGGCCCGGTTCCTGGCGAGCCGGCTGATCCCGGGAACCAGGGTGTCGGGGTTCAGTTCGGCGCTGGCCCGCTGGACGGCCCGCCGCCAGGCGTTGAGCTCCAGCGGGTGGGCCAGCTCCGGGCAACCGTCAACCTGATCCACGTCGCCCGTGACCGCCGCTTTCGGGGATGCGGGTGCCGGCTGGTCCTGCTCCCCGGCTCCGGCGAAGGCGACCGCTGGTCGTTCGGGTTCCAGCTCCGGCGGGTTGAACCGGACCCGGCCGTACCCTTCGACGGTGCGTTCACCGATGCCCTCGTGTTCCAACTCGGCCAGCCGGGCTGGGTCCACCCGGCCGGTCACGGCCAGAGTGATGACACTGCCGGCCCGCAGCGCGACCTGACTCGGCCGTGGGCGCCCCCAGGCCACCCCGAAGCCGTCCCGGCGAGCCGCCCCACTGACCGTCTCCGCCGCCTCTACCGTGCAGGACGCCGGAGCCAGGGCAGCCGACATGGCGCGAGCCAGGGCCCGCGGCGACGGGTCGGGGGTCAGCCGTTCATCGCGGAGCAGTACGTCGGAGACGCACCACACCCGCAACGTGTCCACCCCCGGGTCCGGATCCAGTGGCGTCGGCAGTGAGTCGACCACGTCAACGACCTCGACCAGACCGAAGTCGTCCTTACGGGACCGGCCAAACCGGAGCCGTTCACCCGGGTCCAACCGGAGCCGGAACTCAGCCGGCAGCACGACGTCGCTGCACAACAGCGTTCCCGGGGCGATTCCGAGGTAGGTGTAGACGCCGCCGCTGGCGACCGTAGGGCGGCGAGCCTCGTCGTCAACCACCGCGTGGGTGGAGACCATCATCGCGGGCGTCACCTGCCGCCAACCGTGGCGGTCCGGTGCGATCCAACCGGACATCGGCTTGGCGCGCTCACCTCGTTCCGGCTCGGCCCGCAGCGTGTTGTAGACGGCCGTGCCGAGCCCTTTGTCACTTCGTTGCCACACCGCCGGCACCGGCCGGGCCGGCACCACCGACTCTCCGTCCCGTGCGCCCGTCCCGTAGCGATCGCTGGGGATGGCGGGGACGGCATCGCCGACGCTGATATCACCGAGGCCGATCCGCCCGCGTGGCGCGGCCTGCCGGCCCGACCCTGGTTCGGCCCGGTTCAACATCGTGCCGAGCAGGGCCGTGCCGGGGATCGCATCCCGGCTGAGGACGGCGTTGCCCGACACTTCCTGTGCGGCCACCACCGGCGTGATCACCCGAAGGACAACCCGGACGGCACGCCGCGGCGTACGGTGCAGCCGATCGTACGGATAGAACTCAACCGCCTTGGCCGGCGTGGGCGGCAGTGTGGGTGTGGCTGGCACACCGGTGGCCAGCAGCTCGACCAACCGTTCGTCAACGACCGTCGGATGGATGTTCCCGCTGCCCTGGTCAACCCGAGCGCCGGGGAGCAGGACCGCGACCCGGCCGCTGCCCCGGTTCCGTTTGCCGCCCACCGCCTCGACCAACCGCGCCCCGGCTCGCAGCAGCAGCTCCGCCGGCGCGGGAAGCTCCACGCCGCCGGAGGCCGGGTCGTCCGAGGCCGCGTCGCCGGCCGAACCGGGCATGACGACAGTGGCCTTCGTGGAAAGTCGTAGGCCTCGGATCGCCCGTTCCTCGACTCGCAGCCGGCGGTCGACCGCGGTACCTGTCTCGTCGTCGATCTCCACACCGGGCCGCAGCACGACCGCTGCCTGGGCCAGCGCGGGGCGACCCCGCACCCCCTGTCGCAGCCAGTCGGGGGCACGGACCGGGGTCAGCCGCAGCGCGGCCGGCACCGGTGCCCGCCCGGTCCGTGCGGTCTCATCCCCGGGCTGGGCGGCCTGGGAACCGAACAGCCAGGTGACCCACGCCTGCCATGCCTGCGGTTGACCGGTGGTCTGGTCGAGGGTGCGGGCGACGGTCTCGCAGGCGTCGCGCCACACCCCGACGAGGGTCTTGGCCGGTACGAACGGCAACCCATCGCTGTCGCGGCGAACCTCAGCATCGATGGTGCCCAGCCGACCCTGGCCGGTGCCGATGTGCCAGTCGCTGAGGAAGTCCAGGGTGATCTCGAACGTCGCGGGCAGGGTCATCGGGCACCACCAACAGGGGTTGGTTCTGTCTCTGCCGCGGACCGGGCGGGCGCCTCCAGGCGTAGTCCGCGCAGGTGCAGCACGTCGAACAGGCGGAGGAACCGGTCGGACTGGACATCCAGCAGTTCACGGGCGCGGTCCCGGTGGTGGATCCGGCTGACGAGAAGCTCCAGTTGACGCCGGTACTCGGCGAGGTTGCGGTCAGCGGCCTCCCGCAGGGCATGCGCCTGCACCCCCGACAGCCATCCGTCGGAGTCGAGCCCCCGGTCGAGCTCGTCCAGCAACTCGACGCTGCGATGACGCAGCTCCGCGGGCAGCTGCTCGGCAGGGTCAAGCAGGTACGGCCCGGCGTGCCGGGCCACCGCCGTGCCGTCGTCCAGGTGGACGTACTCCCGCAGTTCGGCCAGTTCGCGCAGTGTGGACGTGTGCGCTACATGGAAGTCGAAGGCGGCCAGGGGGCGTCCCGTGGACGTGAACCGTTTGGCCGAGACGGTCAGCGCCTCGGCCAACCCGTACGCGGTGGCGAACGGATGGTGTGACTTCACCACCGCGATGCCGGCGGAGGCGGTGAGACCGACATGACCGGTGGCGGCCTCGGTGATCGCGGACAGCTGCGGTTGGGCGGCGGTGCGCCGGGCGAACGCGGCAGCATAGGCCTGCACAAACGGCACGGCCAACGCGGCGTCGCAGGCCACCGTGACATCGTCTCCGCCGATGACGATCGGCAGCAGCCGCCCAGACATGTCCTCGTCGGCCCGATCGGCGACCAGCTGGGCGACCGCATCCCGTACGGCCTGCCACGTGGCTGTGTCCAGCTCCACCGACACAGCCCGCTGATACTGGGCGCTGCCCGCCAGCGATGTTTGCGCTACGCCCTCGACCCGGGCCACGTGCTCGTTGAACCGGTGGAAGATCCGGCCGACACCGTTACCGTCGGCGTGCACCACGGCCACCCACCCGCTGTGCCGCAGCACGTCCAGGTGCACCGGCACGACGGTGGCCAACTGCTCGCCGAGCTTCTCGCGGAGGCGCCGCTGCGCCCGATCGCGGGCCCGGGACCGGGCCAGCATGCCGGCCGAGGCCGGTACCGGCTCTTCACCCTCGCCGTACACCTCCAGTCCTGCGGCTGGCAGGCCGCTGTCTCGGCACAGGCGGTGCCACGGGAACACCCGATCTCGTACCAGCGGATCAGGCCGGGCGGCCCGGATCGCTGCGTGTCGTCGGTAGGCCTCCGCGCGGGCCGGCTCGTGCGCGCCGTCGTCGGTCGGGTCGAACGCGGGGCCGACCGCCCCGGTCACCCGCATCCCCGGCGCCTCCCGCAACGCCCGGCCGGTTACCTCTCGAACTATCGCCCGGCCCGCCTCCGCCGAGTCGACCAACAGCAGCGCCTTGCCCGAAACCGCCATCACAGAACTGTCGGGTGAGAGTCCGAGCCGGTCGGTCGCCTCGCGCACCCACGCAGTGCCGACGTCGTGCACCAGTTGGGAGGCACCGACGACGTGCCGTAGCCGGTTGCTGCCGAAGATGTACCGCTGATTGCCGCCCGTCTCGATCAACACCCAGCGCCGGCCGGCGCCGGGCCTATCAACCCCGGGTCCTGTCTCCATCGTGGGTCTCACCGTCTGTTGTAGGGGAGCGTAGAAGTGCCTCCCGACCATCAGTCTTCCGGCGCTGAACACGTGGCGAGGCCAGCCAGCCTTACGCGCCAGTCGCACAACATATCTGCATGTGTCACGCTCGGGTGGCCGGCAGTGATCGCGGCGTCGAGGAGTGTCAGCGCGGCGACGACCTCCTCGGCAGGCACCGCCACTTCACTGGTTGCGGCCGCACAGAGGGCGCGCGCCACTACCTTCGCGGTACGCCGGATCGCCGGCGGTGGAGCGGTCGGCCGTAGCAGCTCTCGCGTGCTGGGGTCGGCCAGCACCGCACGGG
Source organism: Salinispora tropica CNB-440 (assembly GCF_000016425.1). Taxonomy (GTDB): domain Bacteria; phylum Actinomycetota; class Actinomycetes; order Mycobacteriales; family Micromonosporaceae; genus Micromonospora; species Micromonospora tropica. The sequence goes on from NC_009380.1 coordinate 1,135,390, forward strand.
CGTGCCGGACCGCCACGGCGCGCGCCCGCGCCTCGTGTTCCCGGTCGGGGGTCACCGCAGCCAGGTCGGTGGCGATCTCGGCGGCCAACTCGTGCGCGGCTCGGGCCGCCGCCGACTTGGCCGCGTACCCGGCGGGCTCCCGGCGGGCTACCTCGGCACGTACCGCCGCGACCCGTTCCTGGATCATGAGCGCCCGGCGCAGGTCGGCCCGCCGCCCGCCGTCGGCCAACCAGGCCGCATAGTGGTGTAGGTGGAACAGCTGCGCGTCGCCCAGGGCGTCCACCTGTGCCGTCAGGTCGGTCCCGGGGCCCATGCCGCGCGCCGTCAGGATCGCCGTCCACCATCGACGCATCGTCGCCGCGGTCATTCCCGTGTCCGCGTCCACGTCCACGTCCGCTGACCGTTCGGTCGGAGCTGCCGGTGCTGGATCGCCGTGTGGTCGATCCGTGGCGATGTCGCGGAGGGCGACAATGCCCATCTCCAACAGGTAGCTGGCGGCGCCGGGATCCAACCATCCGTGCCGCCACGCCTCCACGACCCGTTGCTGCGAGGCAACCAGCCGCGCCGCCGCATCCCGTCCGGTCGCCGCCGCCCGCCCGGGCATGTCTGGGGTGTCCGCCGAATGCGCACGCGGCGGATCCCACACCTCGAGGTACGCGGCGTACGCCGTCAGCTGCAGTGACACCGGATCGTCCGCAGCGAGGACGGTGGCGCAGCGGCCAACAGCCGCGGCGACGAGTTCGCGGGTCTGCGCCCGCAGCTGCGGCCAGTCCACCAGGAGCTCGTCGCGGTACCGCACGTAGTTGGCGGTCACGTGCGCAAGTAGTAGGTGGGCGCGACGCCGTAGCAGCGGCGCGGCGGCCAGCGTGTCGGCGGTCGGTAGCACCGGCAGCCTCGGCGCCGAGGTTCGGTCGCCGGACGACGTACCACCAAGCGAGGCCGCCACGAACGGTGCCACCACGGCGCCGACTCGTACCATCGCCTGGACCCGCCTGGACCCGTCAGTGTTTTCGGTCAGCCACACCACACCCCGCCCCGGCTGTCCGATGCCGAGAAGCCGCCGGCACCACGCCGAGGCGATGTCGTCGAGCGCATCCACGGTGATCAGGCCGGGACCGGCGGCCGGATGGTCAGCTAACCCGAGCGCCGGCAGGGTTGCGTCAACCAGGTCGAGGGAGATGGGCTGCCACCGGGTGGTAGCCGCTTCCCGGCCTGGCTCGCTACCCGTCGAATCCGTTGCCGGGTGGACCTCGGACGGGGCGTCAATCCCGACTACTCCAGCCCGGTCAACCTGGGTGCCCCACCGAGCCGACAGTGACCGCTGAACCTGGCGGGCCTGCACCGCCGCGACCACCAGGGCGGGCTGTGCGCGGTAGACCTCCAGCACCAGCCCCGCCCACGCCGCCAACCGGACCTCGGCATCGCAGCCGGTATCGGCGAGGTGCTGACCCACGTTCGCGACCGCTGCTGTCGCATCCCTCAGTAGCCGGTTCGCGCCGGCCAACACTGCTGCGGCTTTGGTATCGGGGCCGTAGCGGTTCAAGGTCGCGTTGGTGAGGGTCCCCGGCAGCGTGCTCTGCTGCGCGGACCACACCGATCGGTCCGACCAGGCCCACCCCGCTTCGTCACCGGCACCGAGCCGGTCGGAAGCCAGCGCCTCCATTTCCGATCTTGCTGTGCGGTCCGGGCTCGGGGCGCCGCGACCAATCTCCGCCAGGGACAGGGCCGTGTAGTCGCACACCCAGGAGTGACGAAACGGGGGGACGCCGTCGCCCACCCCGAACAGCGGCGCCACCTTGCGGGCTACCCGGACCTCCACCACCTCCGAGCGGTGAACGACCTCAGCTTCTGGAATCCGGGCAGGGAAGACATGCATGAGCGAGGACGGTACCGAAGCGACACTAGTAACTCAATGATAAAAATATCTTAATCGAACGAGGCGTCTGAATCTGGCCAGGCCTCGGGCGTCATCGGCGCCAGCGGGTCGGGCAAGTGACCGACATCTGACACCCGTCAGCCACCCCGTGTCCCCGCAGAACGTGACCTGTGAACAGAGAATGGCGCTCATGCGTTTGCTGGTACACGTCGCCGGAGAGGCGGATCTCCTTCTCGACTCCCAGGACCCACGCAGCTCAAAGGTGGCGCGAGTCGAGCAGGTCCGGCGCCGCCGCACCGAAATCGAGGCCCTCCTCGACGGCCCGGAGGGTGCTGGCGCCGTCCGCCGGATGCTCATCAACGAGACGCCGCAGGCCGGGTCGGCGAGCATCCCCGGGACCAGTCCCGTGCTCGGCGCGCTGGATACTCTCGCCACCAGACCGGACCTGACCGTGGTGATCCTCGGCACCAGCCAATCCCAACCCGGCCCCCTGGACACTCTGCCGATCGCCCAGACTCTCGCCAATGTCCTCAATGGAATCGGTAGCGCCGACAGGTCATACCCCGTTCGGCAGGCCACAGTGCTATCCGTCGCCGGACTTGCCGAGGCATTCGTCATCGACGCCCTCACCGAATATCTCGGCAAGATGCCGCAGTATGAGCAGGCGCTGGTCACCTGGGGCTCCGGAGCCACGATGTTGACCCTCGGCGCGCTCACCGCACTGTCCCGCGCCGGACTACCGTGGCAACTCGTCCTCACCAGCGACCCAACCGCATACCAGGTCGTTGACCCGCTGGAGCAACTCGACATCGACCCCGTCGCCGGGGTCTTCATCCGGTGGCGCATGTTCGCCACCCTGGACGATCTTGATCGTACGGGGCAGCTGGTGGTCCAGCTCAGCGACGCCCAGCGTGACCTGGTGCGCCAAGCCGCGAAACGTCGCCGAGACGGTCTCGAAGCAGCCGACTGCGCGTCCGTGCGCGCCGTACTCGCTGATGCTGTCGTCCGCCGCGACGGCACCGCCAGTCTCGCCGTCCGCCGCTACATCACCAGCCGGTACGAGGATCTGCTCCGCAACGACCAAAATCTCTACCCCGAAGCAAAGGATCTGCTCCACAAGTATGAGAAGCCCGGAGGTGGGCCTCCACTTGGGGGGAAACTCTCCCGTATTAGGGAAGCTGTTGGCTGTGATCCCGTAGTCGACGAAGCCGTCGGGCTCTCATCCTACAAATGGTTGTTCTCGGATGAGGTTGCCACGTTGCAGCGTATCGGCATCGGCAGTCACAACCTGTGCCCGCCCAGCCCCAATGATGCCCGACTGATCGGCGACTACCTTTCCCGCTACATTGAGGAGACCAGTTGGCGGCTAGCGGAACTGCCCGAGCCGCCGGTTACCCCGGCTGACACCACGTTGGTCGTCTGGCCGGCCGGAACCGCGTCGCATCCAGGAGTCCGTAGTGTCGGAGAGCAGGTGGCCGATGGTCTGCCGACGACAATCACGGATTTCCTTGGGGTGGAGCAGGCCCGGGTCCACGCGGTGATCTTCGGGGTTGACGACGGGGAGGGCAGCCGTGAGTGCGCCGAACAGGACGCTGCGCTGATCCGCGGCTTTCCTGACAAAGATGCCAATACCGGCGATGGTGAGGCATGGGTCGAGCTGATCGACCCCAACCCTGATCCGGCTGCGATCGAACAGGCAATCGAGCGGCGACTCACCCGAGAAACGGGAGCGCTGCTGCTCGTTCCTACCGGCAAAAAGCCAATCGTGTTGGCGCTACTTGGCGCTATGCGCCGCGTCGGTGCCCGGAACGGGCTGCCCTTGTTCGTCCGCCAAAACGCCACCCCCAAGTCCGGCAACGTTTACGCCGCGGTGCATCTGTGGCCAGCCCTCACCGAGGGCGACCGTCCACTGCTCAACGCTGCCAAAGGGGCTCTACGCGCCTTGGAACTAGACGTTGCTTGGCGGCTGCTTGCCGCCTCCGCCATCGATCCAGCGGTCACCAACCAGGCTCGACAGTTGGCCGACACCTTCGCCAGCCGCCGGAGCCCAACGGGCGTGCTCGAGAAGTCCGGAGTCGACCAGGAGACTTGGACGACAAAGCTGATCACTCAGCGTCTGGAGGTGGTGGAAGCCGCACTAGCGCATGCTGCGGCGCCGGCCGACCGCATCCGCCTCCTTGTGCTCGCGGCGGACGCCGTAGAAGCCTCGATCGCGGCGGTCCAGACCCAAAAGCGACGGCGACCAATTGCAGGGCGGGACGACGTGACCCGGAGGAGGCAGAACGGCAACTTCGGGAAGTTCAAAAACCAGCTGCGTGATGAGGTAGAGCGAGCCGGGGAGCCCGAGGTGGGGTCGGCGCAGATCCTGCTGCTCCTCAATCAGGCTCGCAACCGCGCTCCGATCACGCACGGGACCACGAATGACCCCGACGCAGTCGTGAGGGAGGCCGTTGGCCATCAGGCCAAGAAGGGCCTGCTGTCCGCCACCGACCTTGCTCCGCGCGACCTAGCCACGCTGTTGCGCCGTTCGGTGGCTGCGGCTGCCGAACGCGGTTTCGGAGATCCCGGCCGTGCGGACAGCCTGTTACGCCTACAAGAGAAGATCATCGGCGATATTGGCCAGGCCCTCGCCCAGCGGGACGCCATGCCGAATCGGGTTCCGTCCGCCCGAACCGCTCCGACGGCTGAAGGCGGCGCCCCGAGCCCAAACCCAGTCCATCATTGTCCTGACCTGCCATGAGCACTAACGCGGCAGCTGTCAATATTTATACTTTTGCTTCGAGTGATGACTGGCGCGTCGCCCGACGATGGCTAGCGGTCGTTAGTCCGCGGTGCAGTCTGTCGGTGCGCGCGCTCGTCGAGGCGACTCAGTCGATCATTGGTGATCGATCAGGTGGTTGAGCTTCGGTGCTATCCGGTAGCCCGGATCCGGTACTCTGACCTGCGCAGATGCACAACCGGCGGACTGCTGCAAACTCTGCCGAATCCAGGCCCCGGAGAGCGGCTGTGACCTGCGACTTAAGGTTCAGGTCGCTCATCACCCCTGGAGGGATCGCAACACCGCCGACAACGGCGCCTGGACCGTCGACCCAGGTCGCTCATCACCCCTGGAGGGATCGCAACTTCGGCCGGGCGAGGAGCACGATCACCGGCAGGTCCGGTCGCTCATCACCCCTGGAGGGATCGCAACAACTGGTCGGGGAGTGAGCAGTCACATCCGCAGTGCGGGTCGCTCATCACCCCTGGAGGGATCGCAACCAGCACCTGCCGGCAGGTGGATGATGACGCCCCAGTCGTCCCTCATCTCCCTGGAGGGATCGCAGTGGGGTGCAACCGGGGTGGGGTTGCAGCCCCGGCCAGTCGCTCATCATCCCTGGAGGGATCGCATCGCAGCAGTCCCATCGGGTCATCTTGTGCTTGCCCCTCACGTAGCGGCATGTCACATAGTCGATGTCGTGGAGGATCACCTGACTGTGGGGCAAGCGGCCGGGCTGGCTGGCGTAACCGTCCGCGCACTGCATCACTACGACGAGATCGGCCTCCTGCGGCCGTCCACGCGGACCGTGGCGGGACACCGGGCCTACTCGGCGGGCGACGTGGAGCGACTGCGGGAGGTGCTCGCGTACCGGAGGCTCGGTTTCGGGCTGCGGGAGATCGCGGACCTGGTCAACGATCCGACCACCGACGCGGTCGCGCACCTGCGTCGGCTGCGTGGGCTGCTGCTGGACCAACGCGACCGCGCCGCCGCCACGGTGACGGCCATTGACCGGGAATTGGAGGCACGGGCAATGGGAGTCAGGACGACGCCAGCGGAACAGTTGAAAGTGTTCGGTGCGCAGTTGTACGACACGATCGGATCCGCCTATCCAACGACGCGGCGTACCGAGCCACGGATCGCCGCCCGGATCTGGGATGCACTGGGAGACGCCCGTACGGTGCTGAACGTTGGGGCTGGCACCGGTTCCTACGAACCTCACGACCGGGAGGTCACGGCGGTGGAGCCCTCGGGGGTCATGCGGGCCCAGCGTCCCGTGGGCGCGGCGCCCTGCGTGGCCGCCGCCGCGGAGAGTCTGCCGTTCGAGGACCAGTCGTTCGACGCCGCGATGGCGGTCAGCACCGTGCATCACTGGCGAGATCCGGTCGCCGGCCTGCGGGAGATGCGGCGGGTCGCGCGTCGCGTGGTGGTGTTCACGTACGACGCTGAGGACACCGGCTGGGGCCAGCGATTCTGGCTCACCCGCGACTACCTACCCGAGTTCGCGGAGCTGCTCGTCAACTGGCCGTCCCTCGCCGACCTGACCCACGCGATCGGAGGACGCGCGGAGCCGGTACTCGTACCGTGGGACTGCGTGGACGGCTTCTTCGAGGCGCACTGGCGCCGGCCCGCGGCGTACCTGGACGAACACGTACGCCGGGCGGTGTCGGTCTGGACCAGAGTGGGGGCGCAGGCGGAACAACGGGCGGTCCGGTCGCTTCGCGAAGACCTGTCATCCGGCCGGTGGGCCGAGCGAAACCGGGACCTCGTCGCCCTCGACACGGCCGAGCTCGGCCTCCGACTGCTCGTGGCATGAGGCGGTGACGTCGGCACCTCCGGCGCGGACCGGAGCGGGTTTCGCCGCCGCCTCCGCGACCTCGAGTAGCGGTAGCCGATCAGCGGGGCGTGACGGACTCGCGCCCGTGCAGCGAAGCCTGGTCGGCCGCGGCCCGCCCCGACGCCCAGCCAGCCCGGTTGGTGATGGTCGTTGCCTGCTGGGTCAACTCGGGGAACTGCTGGTTGAAGGCGTCGCGTACCGCGTCGTCGCGAGCGGCGAGGACCGGAAGGAGCTGAGCAGCATCCGCCGACTCGGCCACCTCCTGGTCCACACCGCCGGTCGCAGCCTCGAGTCGCTCGCCGATCCGCGACGCGTACGCGGTCAGGAACGAATGCCGAAACGAGCGGGTCGTGTTGCGCCCGTACCGATCGGTGCTGGGCTTGGCCTGGGTCATGGCCCTCGTCGCCTGCACCAGCAGCGAGGTGAACAGCAGCTCGGTGGACTCCAGTTCGGCCGGGAAACCGACGACACTGGTAAAGCCGAAGCGTTTACTCCACACCGCACGGCAGCTGTTGGCCTCCGCGACGACCTGCAACAGCAGGGTCTTCGGCGCCTCGTACGGATTGTCGATGCCCACCCTGCGGGTGACCGGCTGCTCGCGTTCCCCGGTCGTGGCGATGAGCAGGGCGTGGTCGATGCGGTGCCGGGCCATCAGTTGCTGGGCCTTGGCCGTGAACGCCTCCGCCTCCTCCGGGAAGTCGGTGGACTCCGCCTTGGCCAGCAAGGCCCGAACCCGGCCGAGGACCCGCTGATCCAGGTCGGCCGACGGGGTTGTCCTGGTGGGCCGGGCGGTGCCCGGCATCGGCCCAACCTGCTCGATCGGCGGTAACGTCGCGAGCAGAAAGCAGACGTCGATCATGATGGCGACAACCGCGCTACGGTCAAGGCCCTGCCGCTCGCCCCACGCGGTCGGATAGTGGTCGTCGTGCTCCCACCACACCTTCGCGTCGAGAGAAGTCAGCTGAGACTGCCACCGTGAGTCGACGGTCGCGGCGCCGTAGCCGCGCATCTGCGCCGCGATAGCGTCGACCAGGAGCCGCCCATGCCGCGCGGCGTGTTCGCGGCGGGCCACTCGTACCAGCTCGGCGGGCTGCCAGCCGCGCCGCCAGACCTCCTCGACCTCGCGGAGCAGGTAGGTCAGCAGCGCCCGGTTGACGACCTGGAGCCCGGCGGCGCCGCCGGGGCCGGCGGCCAGCAGGCTGAGGCAGTGGTCGAACTCGGCGGCATCATCGTGCTGCCGGGCGAACATCGCCTGGTCGATGATCTGGTCCGCGAGTTGCCGCTGTGTCGGCACGCCTGACGCGCCATACCTGCCCAATGGGTCGTCCTGGCCAGTCGCTGCGGCCCGCCGGCCTTGACCTGCCGCGGCGGCCTTCCGCTTGGCCTTGTGACGCTCACGACTGTTCTTGCCCATCGGTATCCTTCGGGATTCACGAGGTCGAGCACCGGAGGCTACCAACCAGATGGGCGGAGCCGCGGGCAGCCCGCCGAGGGATTTCCGGCCTAGCCGGCAGCGTGCCGCCCCGGCGGACCCTGGGGCGGAGCCAGCGATCGGTAGCCGGGTGCCACAGCGGGCCGTTAGCTCAATGGTATGAGGACTTTGACTCCCAGCTGTTCTTCGTGCGTCCGCTACTGGATGTGAAGCACTTTTCCCAGATTCTTGCCCGTGAGTCTAGGCGGACCCACGGAGCACCCACGTCTCATCGGCCAGCTCCCGCAAGGGGCGTCAACGGAGCGGTCGTGAGTGCAATGCCGTCCGCTCCTGCCGGGATTTGTCGTCGATGGGAAGGCGCTCGACGCAGAGGCAAGTCGGTGAGCGAGACTGTGGCGTGACCGACCCGGTGCCCTGTGAGGCCGATCAGGGTGTCGCGGGCGGCGGCCTGCAACTGCCGGACGTGCCCGTGGGTGAAGGTGCGCAGGAACGAGCCGAGTGTTGACGGCGCGTACACGCCGCCGAACAGCGACCGCATACCGCCGTTCCGGGTCGCGTCGAGGTCATCGCTTGAGCCGTGTGCGGTTGGCGCCGCATGCACGGCTGGGAGGCAGCAATGCGCTCCCGCTACCCGACCAATGTCCCCTCACTCAGTTCCAGCAGCGGACGTCCATGGCACGGCCACGGGTGCCATGCCCCCTGCTCGTGCCGTGATCACAGTTGATGGGGTAGGCGCTCGACACGGAGGCAAGTTGGAGACTCTTCTGTGGCTGCCACTTGACATAGGGCGGTGTCGCTCACTCTGCACGTCCCAACCCCGGGCGGCCCGGTTCGTGACTCTGCAGCGCGCCGACCTGGTCCTTCGAGGGTCGGGAACTGAGCGGCATCGACGATGCGGCAACGTCTCGGTGGCGTCAGGGGCCCATTGCTGTACCCGGACCGTCCGCTGCCCGCACTTCGGGCTGCCCCGCGCCTGCTCACAACCGGTGGACAGGTCCTCCACCGGACACCGATGGCGTCTAGCTCGACCCGCTCGACCGTCAGGCCGTCCAGCCCCAGTAGCCGGGTCGTATCGTTGACCATGCTCGTAGATCTTCACCGGTGCCCACCCAAACCCGACAAAGAGATGGTGTTCGATGAGATGTGGGCCCCTCGCATCCGGACTCCCCAGCCGCGAACCCTGCTGAACTTCGGAGAGCCGCTATACTGGCGACTATGGAACAAGAGGTGAATCGGGGTCTGCCGTCCACGTTCTTAACATTTCATTCTTCCTCGTTTGTCGAGTTGTTGAAGGAATACGATCCCACGCTGCTGCCGGCCAAGCGTGCCGCCGAGACGTTCGGCGAGGCTCCGCACGGCACCACCATAGTGGCCGCCACGTTCGCTGGTGGCGTCCTGCTCGCTGGCGACCGTCGTACGACCATGGGGAACCTGATCGCCGGCCGGGACGTGGACAAACTCACGATCACGGACGACTATTCGGCGGTCGGTTTCGCCGGCACGGTGGGCATCTCCATTGACATGACTCGGTTGTTTGTCGTCGAGCTGGAGCATTATGAGAAGATCGAGGGCGTCCCGCTCTCACTGGAGGGCAAGAGCAACCGGCTCGCTGCCATAGTCAAGGGAAACCTCCCCATGGCCAACGCGGGCATGGTTTCTATCCCGCTGTTCATCGGCTACGATCTCGAGGCATCCGATCCTGCGAGGGCCGGCCGGATCGTGTCGTTCGACGCAATCGGCGCCCGCTATGAGGAAAAGTCCGGCTACCAGTCGATCGGCTCGGGCTCCCCCTTCGCTAAATCGTCTCTGAAGAAGCTACACGACCCCGGTTCCGATGATGCGGCTACCCTGAGTGCCCTGATCGAGGCGCTGTACGATGCCGCCGATGATGACTCGGCCACCGGCGGCCCCGACATGGTCCGCCGCATTTTCCCCACGGCCATCCGCATCACGGCCGAGGGCGCCTACCGATACACAGAGGAGGAACTCGCGGCAGTCGCCGACGCCGTCGTCGCCCGGCGTAGTGCCGACGAGCCCGGCGTCCGAAGCTTTACCGCGTCCTGATCGAGGGCCGGTGGAGTGCCAGTGCCCCGGTGACCTTGTGGACTCGTTCAACTCGAGACAGTCGGTAAAGAAGCGCCCGAGTGACGGGCAGTACGGCGGGCATTTTCGGTTTGGATGATCCTCAGGGTATCGATGCCTTGATCGTCTGAAGTGTGTGATGCCCGCGCTGTCACCATCGCTGCTTTCGTCCATGTCCTACGCACCGGCTGTCACGGTGCCCGAAACCACTGCTGGACCTGCCGCCACGTTGGTCAACCTGCCGGATCCGCATGTCTGCCGGGTATGCGGCACCGGTTGATCGTTGTGGTGACTGCGGCGGGTGTGCGCTGTGGTGGCTGGTTGCCGCTCCTACATCGCGTTACCTACAACGAAGACCATTCAAGGGTCCGCACCGGCACCAGACCGCAGGTCATGGCCGTCCTCCGCAACGCCGCCATCAGCGCGCTACGAACCGCCGGCAGCACCGACATCGCCGCCGCCAACCGCCATCACGCCCTCGACCGCACTCGCCTGCTGGCACTCCTCGGCCTTACCTGACGCTGTCGCCGGGCCCTGGGTGGGGTGCGGGGTCGTCACGGCGCCCACGGCCGCCGACGAGACCGTCGACCAGTATTTGGCCATGACGCCGATCGTGTAGCGCGGTGGCGGAGCCGACCAGTCTCGCATCCGCGCGGCCAGTTCGCCCGGATCCAGGTCGACAGAGCATTCGCGCCGCTGCAGGTCGATGGTGATCCGGTCACCGTCGCACACCGCCGCGATCGGTCCGCCCTCCGCCGCCTCCGGAGCGACGTGCCCCACCATCAGTCCCCTGGTCGCGCCCGAGAAACGGCCGTCGGTCACCAGACCGACCGACGTGCCCAGGCCGCGGCCGATGAGCGCCGAGGTCACTCCGAGCATTTCCCTCATCCCTGGACCCCCGCGCGGACCCTCGTAGCGGATGACGACGACGTGGCCTGGCCGGACGCGGCCAGTCTGGACCGCGGCCATCGCTTCCTCCTCGCAGTTGAACACCAATGCGGTGCCGGTCATCCGCAGGGTCACCGCGCCGGGTGCCTTCACCACACTGCCATCGGGCGCTAGGTTACCCCGCAAGATCAGGAGAGCACCGGAAGGCGATAGGGGTGCCTCCACCGTGGTGACGACCCGTTGGCCGGGTGTCTCGGCCGCGTCCGCGGCCTCGTGTGCGACGGTGCGGCCGGTGACGGTGCTTTCGTCGCCAGCAATCAGGCCCGCGTCGACCATGTGGCGGGCGATCACCCGGGTGCCGCCCGCCCGGTCGAGGTCCACCGCGGTGTACGTCCCGTTTGGACGCAGGTCAGCGATGATCGGGGTCACCGAGCTGATCCGGTCGAACTCGTCAATGTCCAGCGGGATGCCCGCCTCCCGAGCGATCGCCAACAGGTGGAGCACCATGTTCGTCGAGCCGCCGGTGGCGACCCCGGCGGCGATGGCGTTGCGCAACGAGGAGGGCGTCAGGAACCGGCTGGGCCGCAGCCCTTCTGCCACCGCCCGCATGACCAGCTCGCCGGCCTGGCGGCAGACCGTGTCCTTGCGGGCGTCGACTGCCGGCGGATCCATCGAGCCGAACGGGGAAAGCCCGAGGAACTCCAGCACCACGGCCATCGTATTGGCCGTGTAGTGGCCCGCGCAGGCCCCGATACCGGGACAGGCCGCGCGCTCGAGCTTGTCGAGCTCGTCGGTGCAGCCGGTGGCGGTGGCGCTGCCGACGGCCTCAAACACATCCTGCAGGGTGATGTCGCGCCCGAGGTGCTCGCCCGGCATCATCGTGCCGGAATAGATGACGGCTCCGGGGATGTCGAGTCGCACGTGGGCCAGCGCCGCACCGGGTATGGTCTTGTCACAGCCGGCCAGGGTCACCAGGCCGTCGAGACCGTGGCCGCGGCATACCAACTCGATGGAGTCGGCGATCACCTCGCGGCTCACCAGTGAGGTCCGCATTCCCTCCGTGCCCATGGTGATCACGTCCGAGATCGCGATGGTGTTGATCTCGATCGGGGTGCCACCTGCGGCGCGCACGCCGGCCATCACCTCCTGGGCGAGCCGCCGGTGGTTGAGGTTGCACGGCATCGTGCCGATCCAACTGTGCGCTACCCCGATCATCGGCTTCTTCAGGTCCTCGGTCGACAGACCTGTGGCGCGCATGGAGGCGCGCGCTGGGGCGCGCTCGATGCCGACGAAGAGTGGGTTAGGCCGGGTCGTCACGCTGTCCTCCGAACTCGGCACCGTCAGAGCCGGTGGTGAGGCCGCGCCACGGGTTCAGGCGGTCCTCGCCGATGCGCTCGCGCAACTCGGGGTTGGTCACCCCGAGCCCGGCGCGGGGTGCCAGGCAGCGCACGGCGATTTTGCCGATCTGCTGGTTGGCCTGCACGAGACGGCAGGCGGCCGCGACGTCCGTCAACGGATAGACCGCCGACATGGTCGGCACGATGTGACCGAGTTCGAACAGGCGGTGCGCATCCCAGTACTCTTGGAGGTTGGCGATGTGGCTGCCGATGATCCGTTTGAGGCGCATCCACAGGTAGCGGTTGTCGAAGCTGTGCTGATACCCGGCGCTCGAGCCGCACGTCACTACGGTGCCGCCGCGCTGTGCGACGAACACCGATATCCCGAAGGTGGGCCGTCCGATGTGCTCGAAGACGATATCCGGAGCCCGGCCCACCTGTTCGTTGATCATTTCGCCGAGCCGCACGCCGGCTCTGATCACCTGCTTCGGGTCGTCGGCGATCTCGTCAGTGATGCCGATCTCGGTCCGGTTGAGAATCACCTCGCAGCCGAGTCGGCGCATTGCCTCCGCCTTGCGCTCGGACCCGACGACGGCCACCGGGATGCCGCCACCGTTACGCACATACTGCACTGCGTAGCCGCCGAGACCGCCGGCCGCACCCCAGACGAGCACGACGTCTCCCTGCTTCATGTTCGCGCCGCGCTCGCTGACCAGCATCCGGTAGGCGGTTCCCGCGCACAGCGGGACGCTCGCGGCCTCCTCCCAGGTGAGGTGGGCGGGCTTGGGAATCAGCTGGGTGGCCCGGACCACCGTGAACTCGGCCAGCGCCCCGAAGTTTGTCTCGAAACCCCACGCCTTCTGGTCCCCGCCGAGCATTCCGTCGGCGTGCGTGGTGGGCTCCTGGTCGTCCACGTACGCCGGGCTCACCACGACGTGCTGGCCGATCTCCCAGCGGCGGACGCCGGAGCCGGTGCGCACGATCACCCCAGCGCAGTCGGAGCCGACCACGTGGAAGGGTTGGTCGTGCCGTTTCGCCCAGCCACCCTGCCGGGCGAGCCCCTTCAGATAGCGGAAGCTGGACATCGGCTCGAACATCGCCGACCACACGGTGTTGTAGTTGACCGCGCTCGCCATCACCGCGACGAGGACCTCGTCCGGAGCCAGCTCGGGCATTGGAACGTGACCGAGCCGCAGCGACTTGCGGACGTCCTTGTCCACGACGCCCTCGAACATCGTGGCGTCTTCGACCCGCAGGTGGGCGGCGAAGTACTCCTCGGGTAGCGGAGCGGCGGCGATCTCTGCCGCCGTCGCGTTGCTGAGCACGGCGTCGGTCAGCTGGCCCATGGCGCACTCCTCCTGGTGTCTGGGTTGTGTCCGGTGAGGCGGGCGCCGATGCCCGCGAAATGTTTGGCGATGATGTGGTTGACCTCCTCGGGCCGTTCCAGGTAGCCGAAGTGGCCGGCGTCCCCGACCAAGTCGAAGGTGGCGCCGGGAATACACCCCGCCAGCTCCTCGCCGTACCCGGGCGGCGCGATCAAGTCATCCGCGAACGACACGACGTGGCAGGGCACCGCGATCTCGGCGTAGGCGGCGCGGCGGTCCGGCATCGGTTGGAGAGCGAGCTGATGCCGTACTCCCGCTCCGTCGGGCGGGGCGAGCTCGAGCAGGGCCAGCCAGTCGCGGATCGACGACTCGTCGTCCATCGATCGTGGCGAGAGCATCTGGAGCGCGCGAACGACCGCGCGATACGAGGACGGCAGCGTCACCCCAGACTCGCCCAACTCGATCTCGGCACGCGCCAGCTGTGTCCGTAACACGTCGGGACGGGCCCGGCTGGCCATCAACACCGCCTGCCGAACCAGCTCCGGTCGACGCAGGGCAAGCTCCTGCACCACGTAGGCACCCGTCGAGGTGCCGATGAGGCGGGCCGGGCCAGCGTCGAGGAACTCCAGTAGGGCTGCGAGGTCGGCTACCAGATCCTCCACGACGAAGCCGCTGACGCACTCATCGCTGGGTGGTTGGCCGCGGCTGTCGTAGACGCAGACCCGGTAGCCGTTCTCCAGCAGTGCCGGCCCCTGATGGATCAGCCAGGATTTCCCGGATACGCCGGCACCACTGACCAGCACCACGGGATCGCCCGTGCCATGCAATTCGTAGTGCAACCTGATGTCGTTGGCGAACGCAAACGGCATTACCTCGTCGCCCCCGGTTCGCTGTGGCCCGCGGGTTGCAGGGCAGTCCAGTTGCGCTCGACGTAGTCAAGGGCCGCGTCGTGGTCGGCGTCGCGTAGGACGACACGCCAGCCGGGCGGCATATCCAGAAAGGGCCGCCACAGCGCGTGTTGGCCGGCGTCGTTAACCACGACCAGCCACGTGCCGTCGCCCGGATCGAGGGGGTTGGCAATCATTTGTCTCACCCATCCAGCGCGTCGCGAGCGAGCCCTGCACGATCAGGAACGAAGCGGACTGGCATGGTGGCGAAGCCAGTGAGCAGGTTCGACCGGATCCGTTGCGGCTCGCCTGTTGTCTCAAAACCCGATGTCAGATCCCGCAGAGCGATCAGCAGCTCCGAGATCTCCACCTTGGCAAGGTAGGAACCGATGCAGTAGTGAGGCCCGTGCCCAAACGAGAGGTGCCGGTTGGGTGTACGGCCCAGGTCGAACACCTCCGGCCGATGGAAGACCCGCTCATCGCGGTTGCCGGAGGCATGCCAGAGGGTAACTATGTCGTCCGCCCGGATCCGCACTCCATGAAGAATGGTGTCCCGCGCTGCCACCCGTCCGAAGTGCATCGAGGGTGAGGCCCAGCGCAGTACCTCGTCCACGGCCTTGTCGATCTCGCATTGACCATCTTTGAGTCGCCTCCACTGCTGGGGGTGTGCAGCCAGCGTATTCACGCTATCGATCATGGTTAGCCGACTCGTTTCGTCGCCGCCGATGATCAGGCTGTAGCAGTTGAGCACTATGTCGTCGTCCGAAAGGGGCGCTCCGTCGATGCTGCTGTTCACCAGCATGCTCACGACATCCTCGCCGGGGTGGTCGCGCCGGAACTCCATGAGGTCTTGGAAGTAGAGCAGGATCTCGTTGCGTGCCATCGCGGACTCGGTCTCGCTGATGCTTTCGTCGTCGGCGCTCAGCGCCGTCTTCGTCAGACTCAGCAGGAAGGCACGGTCCGCGTCGGGGACCCCCAGCAGGTTGGAGATCGTCATCATCGGAATGCGGCTGGCGATGTCGGACGCGAAGTCGCACTCACCCTTGGTGACTGCCTCGCGGATCATCTGCCGGGTGTTGGTCCGCACCGCGGCGCAGACTGGCGCGAGTACGCGCGGCCCCAATGCCCGCAACAGCAGCTTGCGCAACTCCGCGTGACGCGGCCCGTCGGTGACCGCCAGCATCCGGCCAGCGCCCGCGTCACCGCCCGCCAGCAACGTCACGAGCACATTCCCGCGCTCTGAGGTGAAGGTGACGTCGTCGCGGTAGACGTCGAGAATGTCTGCGTATCGCGACACCACCCAGAAGCCTCGACGTCCGGCTGTCGGGGGATTCCAGTGGATCGGCTCCTCGTCGCGCAGCTGTTGCCAGAAACCGGTCAGGTCGTGATTGGCGAAGGTGGCGGGGTCGGCTAGGTCGACGGTGTGGGCCGGCGTTTGGCTTTCGCCTGAACCCACGCGACCTGTGTCCGCGGCGGTCACCAGTCGGTGCGCCAGAACCGTCGGCGCGCGAACGGATAGTTGGGCAACGAAATGCGGTGGCTGCGTTCGTCGGCGTGCAACACCTCGAAGTTCACGCGTTCCCCCTGCACCCATGCTGCGGCGAGCTCGGTCAGCGCCTGAACGTCGCGCATCTCGTCCCCGCTGCCGAGAGCGAGTCCGTCTTCGGTGCGCCGAAAACGCGCCAGGTCGGCGCGGCGCTCTTGGCCGAAGCGAGACACCCGACCGCTCTTGCCGTCGCCCGACAGCACCTCGAGCAGTTCGTCGCGGGTGCTGATGACGGCCGCCCATCGGGATGGCAGCGCCTTACGCCCGAGGTTGAGGCTATAGGCGATGTCGTCGAGCCGAGCATCGGAATGCTCAGCGAGCCAGGAGGACAGGGCCGCGCGTTGGCGGGAGACCGCGGCGTCGTCGAGCGCCGACAGCGTGACGATCCGGGGCCGGCGGTTCTCGGGCTCCCGTTCGACCGGACGCGGCGGCTCCTCGAGGACCAGGTGCGCGTTGTACCCGCCGCCGCCGAGCGCGGTGATGCCGGCCCGTCTGATGCCGCACTCCGGCTGCCAGGCGGCGGGCTCCAGTTGCGGGACGAACGGAGTACGCGGGAAGTCGATTTCTTCGTTGAGCTCGGTCAGGTTGATGGTGGGCGGGAGACTGCGGTGGTACAGCGCG
The DNA here is from genome assembly GCF_000016425.1 of Salinispora tropica CNB-440. Lineage (GTDB taxonomy): Bacteria > Actinomycetota > Actinomycetes > Mycobacteriales > Micromonosporaceae > Micromonospora > Micromonospora tropica. The sequence continues at coordinate 1,151,976 of NC_009380.1, forward strand.
AACGCCGCCTTGACCGCGCCGGAGCCACCGGCAACCACGCCGGCGTGCCCGATATTGCCCTTGACCGCCCCAATCGAGCAGGTGCCGGACTGCTTCCCGAACGCCAGATGGGCGGCGTGCACCTCGAGCGAGTCCGTGATGGGCATGCCGAACCCATTGGCCTCGTACATGGACACCGTTTCGGGCGCCACATCGCCGGCCTGCATCGCACCGGCGATGCAGGCGCTGAGCCGTTCAGGCTGCGCGAGGCCGTACGCCATGGCACTGATGCCGTTGTTGTTGATGGCCGTTCCCTTGACCGTTGCATAGATGTGGTCGCGGTCGGCGACGGCCTGTGGCAGTGGCTTGAGTAGGACCACCGCGACTCCGCTGGCCAGTACCGATCCGGTGCCGTTCGCGTCAAAGGGGCGGCAGTGGCCGTCGCGGGACAGAATTCGACCCTCCTCCCACAGATAGCCGCGGCGCTGGGGCAGCCGAACCATGACGCCGCCCGCGATCGCCATATCAGTCTGGCCTAGGAGAAGTGACTGGCACGCGAGGTGCACCGCATAGTGAAAGCCCGAGCACACGGCGGTCACGGTGACCGCCTCACCGGTCAGGCCGAGGTAGTACAAGACGTTGGAGGTGATCGTGTCCGGTAGCCATGCGTTACTGCGGTCCATCACCTCCGGGCCGGCCGATACCCAGTCCGGTGGTGAGCTGTAGAGGGCCGCGCTCTGCGGGTTGGTCGAGGCGTAGACGCCCACCTCGCCGCGGACCCGCTCGGGGTCGTAGCTGGCGTCCTCCATCACCTCCCAGGATGCCTCCAGGAAGACCCGGTGCTCGGGAGTCATCGCCGCCGCCATTCGATCGCTAACACCGAACACGGCGGGATCGAACTCGTCGTATCCGTCCAGTGCTCCGGTGGCCCGCACGTACGCCGGACTGTTGATGAGCGTCTCGTCCACCTCGATCTCGTCCTTGGCGTAAAAGGTCACGCCCTCGCGCCCATGGAGAAGGTTGTCCCAGTACTGTTCCTTGTTTCGTGCGCCAGGGAATCTGCACGAGGCGCCGATGATGGCGACGTCTCCCGGATCGTAGTTCCGCTCAACGGCTTCGCTCATGGATGTGGGCCTCCATTTGATGCGGGCGTGTTCTTGACGGTCGGGTCGGTTCGAGTGCTCGGTGATCTGCTGTGGCCGCGCACCACCGAGCGTCTGGTGCTGGCACGGCGTCGTGCCTGCTCGATGTCCTCAGGACTCTTTCCGCTCTCGTCGTCCAGCCACTTGGCGAGCGAGCCGATGTCGCGGAACCGGAACAGGTCCGCCACGCCGACCTTGCGGTGAAAGCGCTGACCCATTCGCTTCGCGAGCCGCACCAACAACAAAGAGTTGCCGCCGAGGTCGTAGAATGTGTCGCGGATGCCGATGGACTGCGGAGTCCGGTCCAGCAGTGCACCCCAGATCTCGGCAAGCGCTTGTTCGGTGTCGGTGGTGGCGGAGTCCCCCGAGGGCAGCACATCGACAACGGGTGGTGCCGGTAGCGCCGTGCGGTCCAGCTTCCCAACTGGCGACAGCGGGAGCGCGGGCAGGAAGACGATCGTTTCGGGAACCATGTAACCGGGCAACAGCGCACCGAGCTGTTGCTTGATCGTTGCCTGCAGGTCGGCGTCGAGCCAGGGCCCGTCGCCGTCGGGTGCTCCACTCGCCGGAACCGCGTACGCGGTCAGGGCTCTCGTACCCGGCGTCTGCTCACGGACGACGGCCGCAGCCGTCCGCACCTCGGGGCATTCGGTCAGTCGTGCCTCGACCTCTTCTAGCTCGATGCGGTACCCGCGGACCTTCACCTGAAGGTCGGAGCGTCCCACGAACTCGATTTCACCTGCTTCGTTGAGCCGAGCGATGTCGCCGGTGCGATACATGCGTTCACCCGCCACCTGCGGATCAGGTACGAACCGTTCCGCAGTCAGCCCGGGCCGGTTGAGGTAGCCCCAGGTAAGTCCGGCACCGCCGAGGTACAGCTCACCCGACTCGCCGACGGCCGACGGCCGCAGCTTCTCGTCGAGCACATAGACGCGAGCGGTCAGGGATGGCGTACCGATCGACGGCTCGCCGGCCTCGTCGCGGGATACGGGCTTGAAGGTACAGAAGACCGTGCCTTCCGTCGGGCCGTATCCGTTGAAGACGAAGTCGACGTTGGTCTCGCGGTAGATCCGGTCGACCAGGCTCCGACGTACGGGTTCGCCGCCGAGCACCACGTTCCGCAGGCCGGCCGGAACGGCTTGCGCGTCAAGCAGGCTGGTCATTGCGGACGGGACCGTGCTGACGTGCGTCACCCGTTCGACATGGGAGCTCTCCGGAAGGTGGCTGGCACTATTCACCAGGACGAGCGTCCGGCCACGGCTGAGGGCGGAGAAGATCTCCAGCACTGACAGGTCGAAGCAGACCGAGGTGACGGCGGCGATACCGCTCATGTCACAGCCCTCGAAAATTCGGTCCGCCTCGGCAAGCATCGCCGCGCAGCTGCTGTGCCGGATCGGCACCCCCTTGGGCGTGCCGGTCGAGCCGGAGGTATATATGACGTAGGCAGAATCGTCCGGAACCGCGGCCACTGGCGGCGGGTCGGCTATCGCCTCGGATTCCTCCAGGACGAGCGCGGTGCAGCCGTCCGGGCACGCGTCCCGAGAGGATCGTGTGGTAACGACCAGGCGGGTCCCGCTGTCGGCCACCATGAAGCCGAGGTGGCGCGCTGAATATTGAGGATCGAGCGGCAGATAGCAGGCGCCCGCGCGCAGCACGCCGAGGATAGCGACGAGCAGGTCCGGCGTGCGTTCGATACAGACCCCGATCGGAACACCCGGGCCAGCACCCAAGGCAGACAGCCGCTCGGCCAGCGCCGCCGAGGTCTCGTCAAGCCGACCGTAGGTCATCACGCCGGCGTCGGACGCTACGGCCAGCGTGTCCGGATTCGCGGCTGCGTGGGCGACAAAGCCGCCGTGCAGTGTCGATGCGGCCGTCATGAGACCGCCTGCTTCACCGAGGTCTCCAGCACGAGGTCACTCAGCGGCACATCCGGCCGGTCGATCGCCTGCAACAGCACGCGGTGGAAGTACTCCAGCAGTGTCGTCACGGTTTCTCTTTCCAGGAACGCGGGTTTGAACTGCACTTGACCGACCACCTCGTCGGCGACGTCGCCCATCGTGATTTCGAGATCGAACTTTGCGATGTGCCGCCGGAGAGGCAGCGGGACCAGTGGTAGGGGGCCGGCAGGCCACGCCGCCACGCCAGCACCGTGGAACAATGTGTTCGCATAGGTGAACGCGTCACCGGAGAGCCAGTTGACAGCGATGTCGAACAACGGCGTGCGGCCCTGCCGCCGCGGCGGTTTGAGCGCCGAGACAAGCAGGTCCAGTGGATAGTTCATGTGTTCCAACATCCCGAGCGCGAAGTCGTGGACTTCACGCAGCAACGCGTCGAAGGTGATGTCCGGACGGGGCCGGGCGCGGACTGGGATGGTGTTGAGGTAGTACCCCACCGCGGACTCGCGCCCCGCATCACTGCGCTGGGCGACCGCCGTGCCCAGGACGATGTCCCTCGCCCCGGTTGCCCGGCCCAGGGTGGCCACGAAGCCTGCCATGACAAGGGTGCTGACCGAGACGCCGGCGCGCACGGCGAAGTCCTTCAGTAGGCGGGTATCGGCAGCGTCCCACCGGAAGCTGGCATCCTCCCCCGCGTAGCTCACCACACCGTCCCGCTCTTTGGCTGGTCGCTTGTCGGCGGTCGCGTCGGGCGCTGACAGGCGTGGAAGGTCGAGGTGCGCCGGGGGCTGCGCCAACTGTTGCGACCACCAGTGCAGCGCCGCCTCGGCCGCCGGGCTGCCGAGCCATTCGCGTTCCCATTCGACGAACTCGGTGTACGGTGTCTCGGGTGCCTGGGTGAGCAGCGTTCCGCGCTGTGCCTCGCCGTAGAACTCGCGCAGGTCCCGGACGACGATGTCCACCGACGCCGCGTCAGCTGCCACATGGTGGATGACCAGCAGCAGGCAGTTGTCTGCCGCACCGCGGTTGACCAACACCAACCGCAATAGCGGACCCTGATCGAGATCGAAGGGCCGGTGGCCGTGCTCGGCGAGGAGGTCGGTCAGTGCCGCGTCATCGAGCCCCGTACCGTCGACCGTGTCGAATTCGTAACCGGGATCCGCCTTTATCACCTGGTAGGGGTGGCCGCCGGCTTCGACGAAGACGGTGCGCAGCGCGGGATGTCGCTCCACCACCGCGGCTGCGGCCCGGCGCAGGGCCGACTCGTCGATCTTATCGGGCACCCGAGCGCCGAACATGAGGTTGTAGGCTGCGCCGTCGAGCGACAGCTGCTGCATGAACCAAATGGCGGCCTGACCGTGCGCCACCGGCGCAAGCGCAAAGGATTGGGTGCGTTCTAGCGCCGCCCGCAGCTCTTCGCGTGGTTGCGCCGCGGGCGCCTCCGGGGAAACCGGCTCCAGCAGCCCACGATCGGTCAGTTCCGCGAGCAACTCCTCGGCGTCGGCGTCGGACAGATTGTCCGCAACAGCCGTATTCCGCAGCCGCGGCGGCGCGTTGTCCTCGCCGCCGGTGGACGCGCGCGCACCGACGAGCTCGGCGATGCGCGCGGTGAGTTCGCCAACCGTCCGGTCCGTGAAGAACTCAAACAGCGAGACACGATGGCCGAACAGGGTCTGGATTCTGCTGCCCAGCCGCATGGCGAGCATGGAGTCGAGCCCGAAGTCCCGCAGCCGCGTGCCCTCGGCGAGCTCCTCGACCGGCATGCCCAGAACGTGCGCGATCTCGCCGGTGATGGTGGCTTCCGCTGTCGGGGTGGTGGCGTTCTCATTGTGGAAGCTGGTGGTCGGGCCGGCGACGGATGCCGCAGCGGGCGTGCGTGGTTGGCGGACGGGCGCGGCGTCCAGCCAGTAGGGGTGCCTCTGCCAGCTCACGAGCGGAGTCTCGACAACCTGCGCGTCGGACGAGAACAGCGTCTCGAGCGACAGGGGCACGCCATGTACGAACAGCGATGCAGCCGCGTTGAGGAAGCAGCGATTGTCGTCTTCCCCGCGGCGGATCGAGTCGGCCACGACAACAGAGGCTCCCTGAGCCTGAGCGATCTCCTCGATCGCGCCGCGTAGGGTGCCATGCGGGCTGATCTCAACAAACGTGTCAATGCCCGCGTCGGCCAGAGCCGCCACCGTCGGCGCGAAGCGCACCTGGTTGCGCAGGTTGTGCGCCCAGTAGTCTGCGTTGACCACGGGATCGACCGCGCCGTCGAGCGCCGTCGAGTGGAATCTGGCCCAAAATGCACGAGGTTCAATGTTGGTGAGCGCTTCACGCAGCGGTGACAGCAGCGGATCCATACCAGGGCTGTGACCGGGGCGATCAACGCGTACGGCTCGGCTCGAGATGCCGGCTCGATTTAGTGCGACCTCCAGGGCGCGAATCTCCTCGGGCGGGCCGGAAACCGCGGAGCTGGTTGGGCTATTGAGCGCCGCGATGGCGACGCGCCCGCCGTACGGGGCGAGGAACGGGATGATCTCTTCGTCTCCGGCTTGGACGGCGATCATGGCGGCCTTCGCGGCGCGGTGCTGGATAAGGTGGGAGCGGGCGATGGTGACCCGGGCAGCGTCACGCACCGACAGCCCGCCCGCCACACAGACGGCGGCGACCTCGCCGATGCTGTGTCCGACGAATGCCTCCGGCTCGATGCCAAGCTCCATCCAGAGACGGGCCAGTGAGACCTGCAGGGTGAACAGCACCGGCTGCTGGATATCGGTCGCGTCCAGCCGGGACCGCTCCGCCGGCAGGCTGAGCTCGTCGACTACCGACCATCCGATCAGCTCCCGGAACACCGCGTCGCACTCGTGCATCGATGCCCGGAAGCCCGCGTGCCAGCCCATCAAGGCACGTCCCATGCCGGCCCAGTGCGTGCCTCCGCCGGAGAACACCAGTGCTACGCGCCGGGCGCCGCCGCCAGCGACGGTGCCCTTGACGGCGCCGGGGTACGACCTGCCAGCGGAAATATGCGCCAGGCCGTCGAGTAGATCGTCGCGATCACGCACCACGAAAGCGATCCGGTGTGGAAGTGGGGTGCGCCGGGTCGCCAGGGTGTACGCCAGGTCCGGCAGCCATGGTGCGGCATTTCGCTCGACATGGTTGGACAGCTCTCGGCAGGTGTCCCGTAGCGCGTCAGCGGAATGGGCGGTTACGGGCAGCAGGGAAAGGGGCGTCTCCTCGGCCCGCGCCGTCGCGGAACCGATGGCCGCCTGGGGCTCGGTATGACGCCCGCGTGGTGCGCACAGGAAGGATCCGGCGGCGACCGGTTGACCCACGGTATGCAGTTCACCCAGCGAGGCGAGTAGGCTCCACGCCTCGTCCGTCCCTCGTTGAAGCGACGCCAGGCACATGACGGGGCGCCTCGTCGCGCCCTCCCGTTCGCTGTCGAGGCTTGCCCGTACGCCCTTGAGTAGGACCGGGTGCGGACTGAGCTCCAGTACGACGTCGATGTCGTGCGCCGCCATGGTGTCCAGGGCGGCCGTGAGCCGGCTCTCCTGGCGGACGTTGTCCGGCCAATAGTCCGGGCCCAGGGATTCGCCGTCGATTTCTTTCCCGGTGACCGTCGAGATCATCGGCAGCTGAGCCGGGCGCGCGACGATGCCGTTGATCTCCGACCGCAGGGGTGTGAGCACGGGGTCCATCAGCGGCGAGTGGGATGCGTAACCCATGCGTACCCGGTGGGCTGCGATGTCCGCTGCCGCGAACCGGTCGGTCAGCGCCCGGATCGCGGTGGTATCCCCTGAGACCAGCGTAGAGGCCGGGCCGAGGCGTCCAGCTAGCGTGGGTCGCTCCTCGACCGCTGCTAGGTGCCCGGCGACAACTTCGGGGACGGCCGCGACGACCAGGCTATCGCCGCGACCCACGGCTAGGCGTTGCACGAGCCGTGCGTGCGTGGCCGCTACCAAGGCCGCGTCGTCGAGGCTGAGCGCACCCGTGAGGTGGGCGGCTGCGATTTCGCCGACACTCTGGCCGATTACCAGATCGGGCTCCACACCGAGCGAACGCCAGGCGTCGGCCAGGGCGACCTGGACGCAGAACAGCATCGGCTGGACGATCTCCATGTCGTCGAGCCGGGCGTGCGACTCGTCGTCGAAGAGCCGGTCGAGCACTGAGAAGCCGAGGATTCGTTCTATCCGCTCAGCCGCCCGCACCAGCGATCGCCGGAACGCGGGCATGCCAGCAACCAGCTGTCGGCACATGCCGAACCACTGGGAGCCGGTTCCGGAGCAGAGAAACGCGACGCGGGGTCGACGAAGAGCTGTCTCCGCAGTGGACAGGCCGGGTAGGGGCCGGCCCTCGGCGTACGCGTCCAGCTGCGCCCGCAGCTCGGCTGTGGTACGCGCGGCTGCCGACAGCCGGAAACGGCCGGTGCCCAGCGTGTCGAGCGCCTGCCGGCAGGCCGCAGCCAGGTCGACTCGGTCCTCCGCGAGAGCGGAGCGCAGCGCAGCCACCTGGTTGGTGAGCTCCTGCGTGGAATCCGCCGCTAGCAGCAATAGGGCGGCCTCAGGCTGCGCCAGTTCCTCTGTCACCAGGTGGCAGTTCGTCCCGCCGAAGCCAAAGGCGCTGATTCCCGCGCGCCGTAGATCTGACCGGCGATGCCACGTGGTTGTCGCATCCTGGACGCGCAGGTGACCTTCGGCGAAGGGAACCTGAGGGTTGGGGCGGCTGTAGTGCAGGCTGGCGGGCAGGATGCCGTTACGCATCGCCAGGGCGACCTTGGCGAGACCGGCGACGCCGGCCGCCGGCTCCAGGTGGCCGATGTTCGTCTTCACCGAACCGATGCGGAGCTCGTTACCTGGTTCGCGATCGCGACCGAGCACCGTACCGAGGGCCTTGGCCTCGATGGGGTCACCCAGCGGTGTGCCTGTGCCGTGGCACTCCACATAGTCCACGAGCCATGGTGCCAAGCCGGCCCGGCGGTACGCGGTACGTAGTAGGGTCTCCTGAGCACGTGGGTTCGGGGCGGTGAGCCCGTTGCTCAGGCCATCGTTGTTGACGGCGCTGCCGCGGATCAGGCAGTAGACGGGCAGCCCGCGTTCCAGCGCCACGCGCAGGGGCGTCACGACGACGACGGCGGCTCCTTCGCCCCGTACGGTGCCGTCGGCACGGGCGTCGAAGGTCTTGCACCGGCCGTCCGGCGAGAGAGCGCCTGTCTCGTTCATGGCCAGGTAGTGTGGCCCAAAGATATTGAGAGTGACGCCGCCGGCGAGGGCGAGCTCGCTCTCGCCCGACCACAATGACTGGCACGCGAGATGGACCGCGACCAGCGAGGATGAGCACGCGGTGTCGATCGCCATGCTGGGGCCCTGCAGGGCGAGGGCGTATGAGACCCGGTTGGCGATGATGCTGTCGTGCATTCCGGTCGCCGCGTGCGGTCCGATTTCGAACTGCGCTGCCGCCTCGTGCGCCAGGGCCGAGTAGTCGCACCAGCTGGTGCCCACGAAGACCCCGGTGTCGGTCCCGGCGAGGTTGCCGGGCGCTATGCCGGCATCCTCCAGCGCCTCCCAGGCGAGCTCCAGCATCAACCGCTGCTGCGGGTCCATCACACGGGCTTCGCGCGGTGAGATCCCGAAGAAGAGAGGGTCGAACAGGTCGATGTCGTCGAGGAAGCCGCCCCAGCGGAAGGACGTATCGTCGATGTCCGCGTTGCCGAGCAGGTCACGCCGGCGCTGCGGGACCGGCCGTATGGCGTCGTGCCTGTTGACGAGCAAGCGCCAGAAGGCCGACGGGTCCGCCGCCCCCGGTAGCCGGCAGCCGATCCCCACGAGTGCGAGCGGTTCGGGTGGGGCACCGTCTTCCGGCCGGTGTCGTGTGGCCGTGCCGCCGGCGGATTCCTCGACTCGTCGTCCGCGCGCCAGTGCGACGGACAGGCCTTCCAGTGTGGGGTGATCCCAGAGGAACGTGATCGGTACGGGCCGGGCGAGAAACTCGGACAGGGCGGCGACGAGTGCCGTCGACTTCAGCGAGTCCAGGCCATACCGATGCAGGGGGGCCCACCGATCCACGGAATCCCGGGGGACACCGAGCAGATCCACAAGCCAGGTGAGCAGGAATTCCCTGATCGCGTGGACACCGTGCTCAGCTTGCTCACCAGACATGTGAATCCCTCATCGGTGAGAGCCGGCTGGAAGCGTGCTCAGCCGGTCAAGAGGATAGTGGGAACGCTGCTCCGGCTCCCGAAGCTCGACGTGTACCTACTATTCGGCACCCTCGCATCAACAACAAACCCAATTTGTTGATGCAATACAGCGCTGAATCTGATGGCAAAGCCGGTCGGCGGCAAGCTCGGCCTGCGGCGGACACTCACCGATCGACTGTGAACGTTCAACCACCCGCGGCCTAGAGAACCAGGCTGCATAACCGAGCCCTCCACGATTCCAGGGGATTGACACGACAGTGGGCCGTGAGGGTTGAATCCTCAATACGGACGCGATGGGGGCGCGTGTTCCGACGATGGACGACGACCGGCAGGAGCTTGACATGTCTCGTGAAATGTGGCTACGGTTCGAGATATACCATGATGTGGTATATGCGCCGGAGGCGAGCCTAGTGGCTAAAGAGCTGGGCTGCCGCGGCGGCTGGATGGGCTACTTCGGAACCCGGTCGGCCCCGCTTGGTGCGGCGTCACCCGAGGTGGTGACCGCGGCGTTCTTCAATTTCCACCCGCAGATGGTTGCCAAGGCGGTTCCGCAAGTCTGGTCCGTGGCCTCGCCAGAGCGTTTTCTACAGGCGCGGCTGGAGATCGTCGACGCTGCGCTGCGCCGCATGCTTGGCGCTGATGTGGCCGGGCTCGAGGAGATGGTCACGCTTGCCGCGTCCGCCGCCGCGGGCGTGTCTCCCGGCGGCCGCGTACTGGGTGCTGCCAACCAGGCGCTTCCACCGCCGGTCGAGCCGCATCTCGCGCTCTGGCAGTCCTGCTCGACGCTGCGAGAATCGCGTGGTGACGGCCATGTGGCGGCGCTCGTGGCCGCGGGCCTGGCACCGTGCGAGGCGCTGGTCTTGTTCACGGCCGACAAGGGCCTCGACCCGGCATACATGCGCCGGATGCGCGGATGGTCCGAACAGGAGTGGAAGGAGGCCGAAGCCGCGCTCGTCGATCGTCGTCTGCTCACCGGCGGCGGCCTCACCGTAGCCGGGCGGGAGCTTCGTGCGGAAGTCGAACGGTGGACGGACATGGCAGCGGCGGCCCCGTGGCAGGCTCTGGGAGCCGGTCCCACCGCCAGGCTCCGCGACCTCATGACGCCGGTGGTGCAGCGCCTCAGCGAGCTGAACGAGTCCATGAAGGTAAACCCCATGGCGCTGAATCCGGCGGAGATTGTGGCGTAGGTCGTCCTACGACGTGGTGCCCGATTGATGTCTGGTCGGGCTTGTCTCGCGGATCGCGGGCAGGGTGGCCCAGGTCGGGCTGCAACGGCCCAGGTCGGGCTGCAACTGCACCCGACCAAGGCCCGGATCGGCCACTGTTCGCGGCTGGATCCGGTACTACGGGCCGGTACGCCGCTCGGCGTGGCCGTCCACTTCTTGCCCACGTCTACGCCTACCTGGCGCGGCAGAGCCGGGTGACGGGAGAGACGCCCAGATCGGCGAGAGCCGGGAGGTGAAATTCCTCCCGGCTACTCGACCTAGGGACAGGAGCTACCCAGCAGCATGCCGCCCCCTGGGTCAGCTACCCGAGCACCGGGCCCAGGTTACTATCGGGCACCCTTGGGGAGACGGTGATGCTGTCACCGGGTACGACAGGCCACTTCTCGATGAAGTTGGACTGGTTGAGCCCGAGGGCAAGCCGGCCCCGACTGTTGAGGTACAGCAGTGGCTGCCCCTCGTCGACCTCGCCGAAGGTTTTGCAGAAGGGCAGCTCGAGCACCGTGTCGCTGAGGGCTTCGATCTTGACTTCCAGTCGCTCCCCGTCCTGCAGCATCGAGCCAATCAAGTGGGTGGGTATGTTGGTCCATACGTTGCCGAAAGCCCGGTCGATGCGTACCACCTCCCCGCGGATCCCGCCCTCCACCTCGCTGGCGGAGGCATAGGGCAGCCGAACGATCTGCTTCGGGTCGATCCGGGGGCCGACGGCGGCAAGGTCGGTGCCGGCAGCGAGGTGGGCGGCGCAGGCAGCGACGATGTCCTTGCCGTACCAGGTTGGCGTCACCGGCTGGTTCATGACATCGGGGGAGAGGACCTCGTGACACTCGACCGCAGGGGAGGCGTCGAGTGCGAAGCTCAGCAGCCCATTGTTGGGTCCGACGAGCAGTTGACCCTTCTCATTGCGCACTGCAATGGTGTGGGTCGCCGTGCCGGTCTCGGGATAGACGTATGCGCAGATGACCGTATGAGCCGGGAAGGAGTGCGGGACATCAGCGAGAAACAGTGCGCCTTCCCGGACATCAAAGGGCGCGACGTCATGGGTTATGTCCACGATCGTCGCTGCCGGCGCGACGCCGTACATGACTCCCTTGCAGAGTGCGTGGGCTTCGTCGGCGGACCCGACGTCGGAGAGGAAGGCAATGAGATTGTGCTGCATGGTGAGTGACCTCCGTTTTATCGGTCGGAAACCGACCTCAGGATTGGTTGTTGTGCAGACCACGAACCGCAGGCTTCTCCGTCGGAAGCGAGACAGGAACATCGTCGGACCATCTATGCGATGGTCGACGGCGCTCGTGTCACTGCGCGAGGTAACCTCCGTCGACGGGAAGTACTACACCCGTGATGAACGAGGCCTCGTCGGAGGCCAGGAATCCGATCGCGGCTGCCACCTCCGACGGCTCGCCCAGGCGTCCGGCTGGATGGAGCCGGACGATGTCCTCCAGGTACTCCGGACCGCCCGGTTCTTCTTCGAGCCGGCGGACCCGGTTGGTGCGGATAGTCCCGGGAGCGACCGCGTTGACCCGGATGCAGTGTCGTGCGCATTCGACGGCCAAGTGCTTGGTGAGCCCGGAAGCCACGAACTTGGCCGGGCCGTACGTGCTCTGCCCCCGCTGGCCAGCGACGCCGGAGATAGATGAAAGGCACACGATCGAGCCGCCCGTGGCCAGCATGGCGTCAATGCCGTACTTGCACGTGAGGAACATGCCCTTGCCATCGACGGCCATGACCTCATCCCAGTCCTGCTCGGTCGCCTCGGTGATCTCGTGCAGAGGGATCACGCCAGCGTTGGCGACCACGACGTCCAGCCGGTTGTAGACATCGACGGCCGTCTGAACCATGCGGTGTGCCTGGGTGGCGTCTGAGACGTCGGCGATCACCGTCGTCACCTCGGCTCCGGACTCGGCCAGTTCGGCGTGGCACTTCTCCAGTGCGGCACCGTCCACGTCGCTGACCACCAGCCGGGCTCCCTCGCGGGCGAACCACACAGCCGTGGCATGGCCTATGCCATGCGCGGCGCCGGTGATCAGACTTACTTTTCCCGATAGGCGCCCACCGTTCGTCATCAACCACCTCCTGACCTGTTCGGCAGCCCTTCACCACTCTGCAACGACCTCGTCCGACGGCTGCCCTGGCCGGCCGATCGCTAGCCCACGCTATGAGATCGTTTCGGGCGCCGCGACAGACCAAAGTTGTAGGCGAACTGTGACCTTCAGCAGATGCCGCCGGCGAGGAAGACCGAGACTCTGGGCTGCATCGCCGGGCGTCGGCGAGAAAGCCGCCCCCCAGGGAGGTACACGACCGTGTTTGTACTGTTCATCGGCGACATCGTGGGGGACGAGGGGACACGGTACCTGGTAGACCGGCTGCCCGAACTGCGTGCCCGCCACACGGTGGACCTCGTTGTGGCGAATGCCGAGAACTCGGCGGCCGACGGCTTGGGGATGGGTCGTGTGCAGGTGGAGCAACTGCTGTCCGGAGGGGTTGACGTCATCACCGGCGGAAACCACTCCTGGGACAGCCCAGAGTCGGTCGGGATGCTCAATCTGCCGCAAGTGGTTCGGCCCGCCAACGTGGACCCCGAGGTACCCGGTCGGGGCTTTGTCCATGTCCCGGTCGGCGAGGAGATGGTCACCGTACTGAACCTGGCTGATGGCTGCGCCATGGCGTCGACCAAGGCGACTGCGGGACGGGTGGGTCCCGCCTACTCGGCATGGGAGGCGGCCGACCGGCGCGGCATCACGATCGTCGACTACCACGGCGATCACGTGCTGGAAAAGCAGATCTTCGCCCACACCGTCGACGGCACCGCCGCCGCGGTCGTCGGCACGCACACCCACGAAGCCACCGACCTGCCACGGCTGCTGCCGAACGGCACGGCGTTCGTCACAGAGGTGGGCATGACGGGACCGGACGGCGGCGTGCAGGGTTTCGCTCCCGCAAACCTGGTGAACAACCTGCGGACCACCGGCAACCCGTTCGACGGGCCGATGCCCACGGTGCATCGAGCCCCGATGGTGCTCGGCGCGGTCCTGATCGAGATCGTCGGCGGTCTTGCCGCCGGCATCCAGCGGGTGCGGTGATCGTATGTTGGACGGCAGCGCCGTACACGGCCAATCGGCGGTCCCCGCCGGCTACCAGGTGGTTGACCTTTCGGTGACCATCGCCGAGGACTTGCCATGCTACTGGGAGGGGCATCAACCCTTCCAGCACAAGACCTGGAACTGGTTTGCCGACCATCGCAACGCGATGGCCTCCGTCTACAGCCGCGGCGGCCCGTACGCGACCCGTTGGATGGCCATCGACGAGCACACCGGAACCCACTTTGATGCTCCTCTGCACTTCATCCCACCTCCGGACTCCGGCCTGCCGGGAGCGGGTCCGGCGGGTGCCATCTCGGCTGACCAGGTCGGGCTGGCGAGCCTCATGGGAGCCGCCGCGGTAATTGACGTGGCATCTCCCGGTGGAGGCGAAGGCGGGATGAGCCCGCTGATCCACCCGTCGGCGATCGTGGCATGGGAGGCCGCCAACGGCATGCTGAACCCCGGTGAGATCGTGCTGCTGCGCACCGGCTGGGACCGGCGCTACCGACGCGGTGCCGCCGGGGGCGGATATCTTCGTGACGTCCTCGCCGGGCGGAGCCCCGGATGGCCGGCGCCGACAGAGCCCACAGTGGAGCTACTGCTGACTCGGGGGGTGCAATGCCTTGGCATTGACGCGCCGTCGATCGGCCCGGCGCACGATCCGGTGGGCGTGCATGTGCGGGGCCTGGGACAGGGAATGGTCTACGTCGAGTGTCTCGCCGCGCTCGACGCGCTGCCCCCTCGCGGCGCGTGGTTTTGTTTCCTTCCCATCAAGGTGGAGGGCAGCACTGGGGCTCCTGGCCGGGCGATCGCCCTGATGCCGGCCACGGAGTCGTGAGGTCCTCGTCCGCAGGCCGCGGCGACGACGGTCAGGCCACCAGGCTGCTCGTCTCCAGCATCGCGTTCGGGCCGATCAAACCCATCGCCGCGAGCCTGTTGACGGCGGCCACTCGTGAGCGCACATCGAGCTTGTCGTACGTGTTGGTGAGGTGGCGCTTGACCGTGCCCTCGGAGATGGAGAGGCGGCCGGCGATCTGGGCGTTGCTCAGGCCCGCCGCGACCAGCTCGATCACCTCGAACTCCCGGCCCGACAGTGACCGCGTGCCGACCCCGGTCAGATGTTGCAGCATGCTCTTCTGCACGGAAAGCACGGCGCTGTCGCGGTTGCGGCTCACGATCCGTACGACGCTCAGCAGTTCCTCACGCGTCGAGTTCCGCGAGACGTACGCCCACGTACCCATGGCGAGGTACCGGCGCGCCAGGCGCACGTTCTCGTGCATCGCCAGGATTACCAGCCGGGGCTGGCAGGTCGCGGCCAGGATCTGGCCGACCAGCCGCATGATCCCTTGGTCAGACGGGCCGACGCTCAGCAGTACCACGTCTGGCGCCGTCCGTCGAACCAGGGCCGCCGCCATGGGCCCCGCCGCCGCCTGCCCGACCACCCGCAGGTCGGGCTCGCGATCGCAGATCTCGGCCATCGCCTCTCGAAAAATAGTGCTGTCGCCAAGGAGTAGAATCCGTTTCGGACTAGATTCTATGCTGGTCATTAGTCGACTCGATCCGCAATCGGAGTGGCTCTGGTCGAAGCGGCTTCAAGAATGTTTGACACGCCGCCGAAGGTAGTTGGGTGCACCTATGTTCGCCTTTCGCTTAAGGCTTGAGCGATCTGGTGGACTCTGGCCACTTGGCAAGTAGCAGCACTTTATCATCCTGTTGGCCGGCCTGCCCAACGTGCGTCATCGGCATGATTAATCCACATCATCGAACTTATGCAATTGATTGATTGCTGCCGCAGCGGGAAGATTGGCCCGAATAAGTCGACTAGTGGGCGGGCTGTGGATTTCTCGTCCAGGCATTCCGCTCCGGACGGTAATTCGCGTGGGCTACCTCACCATGATCGGTTCAGACGAATTGCCGAGAAGGAGTCGCATGTCCCCCGGCTTGCAGCCAAGCGAATTCACGTTGGACCAGCGCTATCTGTGCCAGGACGGCACCGCCTACCTCACCGGCGTGCAGGCGCTGGTGCGTCTCCTGCTTGACCGTGTCCGCCACGACCGGCGTGCCGGAAACGACGCGGCGGTCTTCGTCTCCGGCTACGAAGGGTCGCCCCTGGCGGGCTACGACTTGGAGCTCGCCCGCCGGGGCCGACTGCTGGCCGAGCACGGCGTGGTGCATCGGCCCGCACTGAACGAGGAGCTTGCGGCGACGGCCGTGCTCGGCAGCCAGCTCGCTGCGGGCGTCGGCAGACAGCGCCCCGACGGTGTCGTTGGTGTCTGGTACGGCAAGGCGCCGGGTCTCGACCGCGCGGGCGACGCGTTGCGCCACGCGAACTTCGCGGGCACCGACCCGCGGGGCGGTGCCATCGCGCTCGTCGGGGACGATCCAGCGGCGAAGTCGTCGACTGTGCCGAGCGCGTCGGAGTTCGCCCTGGCGGACCTCTCAATGCCGGTCCTCGTGCCAGCAGACGCCGCCGACCTGCTCCGCTACGGCCTGCACGCCATCGAGATGTCCCGGGCGTCCGGCCTATGGTCAGCGCTCAAGATCGTGACCAACGTCGCCGACGCGGCGAGCACGGTGCCGGTCACCCCGTCCTGGCGCTTCCCGACAGTGGCTGGTGGATATCGCCACCGGCCCACGTCCCGGCTGCTCGGCGCGGAACTCGCCGCCTTGGAGGAGAGCCTTCACCGGGTCCGCCTCCCCTTGGCGGTGGAGTATCTGCGCGCCGCCGGCCTGAACGAGCTGTACGGGCACGCGGATGACCGGATCGGGATCGTGGCCGCCGGCAAGTCATATCTGGACGTCCGCCAAGCGCTGCGGACGCTTGGCATGGACGAGGAAGCTCTGCGCCGCTATCGCGTACGGCTACTCAAGCTGGCGGCGGTCTACCCCCTTGAGTCAGCCGTGGTGCGGGAGTTCGCCGCGGGGCTGGACGAGATAGTGGTGGTGGAGGAGAAACGGGGTTTCATCGAATCCGCCGTCAAGGATCTGCTCTATGGCAGCGGCGACGCGCCGGTGGTCTGCGGGAAGACGGATCCGGCGGGGCGGTCGCTGTTCCGCCCCACGGGTGAGCTGAATCCCGACGTGATCGCGGCTGGCCTCGCCCGGCGACTGTCGGCGACCGGCCGCTGCGAACCCGTGGAAGCGTGGCAGGGACGTCGGCGCCGTGACCGCATCGACCTGCCGGTGGTGGCGCGAACCCCATACTTCTGCTCCGGCTGCCCGCACAACTCGTCGACGAAGGCGCCTCCCGGTACCCTGACCGCCGGCGGCACCGGATGTTCCACCATGACCTTCTTCATGGATCCGAAGCGGGTCGGCGACATCATCGGCGTCACGCAGATGGGCGGCGAGGGTGCCCAGTGGATCGGGATGGCACCCTTCGTCGACATCGATCACTTCGTGCAGAACGTAGGCGACGGCACCTTTCACCACTCGGCCAGCCTCGCGCTGCGAGCCGCAGTGGCGGCCGGCGTCAACATTACGTACAAGGTGCTGTACAACTCTGCCGTGGCCATGACCGGTGGTCAGGACGCCGTGGGTGCCTTGCCGGTGCATCGGCTGGCCGCTCTGCTTCTGGCCGAGGGCGCGACCAAGGTGATCGTCACCTCGGAGGATCCAAAGCGGCTCGGCCGGCATCCCATGCCGGCCGGCGTCGAGGTACGCCACCGCGACGATCTGCCGCGCAGCCAGGCGGAACTCGCCGTGACTCCCGGCGTCACCGTGCTCATCCACGACCAGGAGTGCGCGGCGGTACAACGGCGTAAGCGGCGCCGCGGCCTGCGGCCGCAGCCCGCCTACAAAGTGCTGATCAACGAACGGTTGTGCGAGGGATGCGGCGACTGCGGGGCGCAGTCGAACTGCCTGTCGGTCCAGCCGGTAGAAAGCGACTTTGGCCGCAAGACACGTATTCACCAGTCCTCGTGTAACGCCGACTACGCATGCCTACAGGGCCGGTGCCCATCATTCTTGACCATTGTCCCCGGCCGATCCCCGCACCGCGAGCTGGCCTCGGTGCCCACGGCTAAACCATCGATGCCGCGGCAGCGCGTTGTCGGCGACTTCTCAGTGCGGATCACCGGCATCGGCGGCAGCGGCGTGGTAACCCTGGCTCAGATCATCGCCACAGCCGCAGTGCTCGACGGCAGGCACGTGCGGACGCTCGACCAGACCGGGCTGGCCCAGAAGGGCGGTGCGGTCGTCTCCGATGTCCGCGTCACCGAGCGTGCCGTCGAGTCTGCCGCACGGCTAGCGGACGGTGAATGCGATCTCTACCTAGCCACCGACCTGCTCGTCGCGGCTCAGCCCGCCAACCTCGCTGCAGCCGACACCGCCCGGACCGTCGTCGTGGCATCGACCTCGCCGGTGCCCACCGGTCAGATGGTTACCGAGGTGTCGGGCCCACGGCCCGACGTAGACGAACTGTGCTCGGCTCTCGATCGATCGAGTGCGCGCGCCACCTTCTTCGACGCCCGATCCCTCGCCTTGCGCCTGCTGGGTGACGACCAGTTCGCCAATATTCTGCAACTAGGCGCCGCCTACCAGGAGGGCGCCATCCCGCTAGAAGCGGCCAGCATCGAACAGGCGATCCGGCTCAACGGCGTCGGCGTGGAGCGCAACCTCAGCGCCTTCTGCCTCGGCCGCCTGGTGGTTGACGACCCTCAGACGGTGTCGCCGGCAGCTCCCGTAGCCCAGGAGCAACGACCGTTGCAGGGCGATGCAGCATCGTTGCGGGCGACAATCGATGCCGGCGAGGACACCCCACTCGCGCGCCGGCTGGATGCGCTCGTGGCAGATCTCGTCGCCTACCAGGATCTGGCCTATGCCCGCGAGTTTGTGGAGTTCGTGGAACACGTACGCCGGGTGGAGGGACGGGCGGGGCCGCTCACCGCAGCCGTGGCGGGCAATCTATACAAACTTATGGCCTACAAGGATGAGTACGAGGTGGCCCGGCTCTCGCTCGATGAACGCCTGACCCACGACATAGCCGCGCAGTTCGGAGCTGGGGCGCGATACCACTACCTATTGCAGCCACCGGTTCTGAGGAAGCTCGTGCGCCGCAAGATTCGCCTCGGGCAGTGGTTCCGAGTCGTGCTCCGGCTGCTGTACGCACTGCGCAGACTGCGAGGGAGCAGGCTCGATGTCTTCGGCTACACACGCGTGCGCCGGATCGAACGGAGGCTTGTGGCGAACTATCGCAGGACGATCCTCGCCGCGTTGTCGGCGGCCAACCCCGACGACCCGGCGCTGGTAGAGCTGGCGTCTCTGCCAGACATGGTGCGTGGCTTCGACGAGGTCAAGCTCGCCAATGTGACCGAGTACCACCGGCGCCAGGAGCAGTTGCTGCAGTCGCTGCCCCACCCCGTCCAGCAGGTCGGGTAGGGTAGCCCGACTCTCTCGTTACTGGGCTGGTCCTTCGATACAGGGTGGGCGGCGACCGAGGGACCGGGTTCCGCAGTTCGTAGACATCTTAGACATCCGCGCTTGAACCGCTTCTGTGCTGGTCAATGGACTCTGAGGCGACCGGGATCTGGCTTGGGGCCGTCGGAAGAGACCTGACCACAGGTGCCTCGTCGGCGGCCTACCCAACGTCACGCCGGGACCTGTGGTAGCCGGAGGGTGAAATGCCCTCCGGCTACCCGACCCCGGCTCCGGCCGCCTCGTCCGACACCGTCTCAAGCGAGGCGGAGATCGCATCCTCAACCCCGAGTTCGACAGTTGATGGGGATGCGGTGAGTGCCAGCGGTGGATCCGTGTAGGTGGGAGGCCGGGCGTCCGACTGAAGCGTTCGGATCGCGTGGGCAAGCGAAGGCGCGAAGGCTCCTACCGCGCCGATCAGGCCCTCGTGTTCTGCGCCGGGGAATTCGCCTACGGAGTCGGGCGAGTGAGTCGAGGATTTCTTCAGCGGTCATGGTCCAGACGAACGGGCGTGGGTTGCTGTTCCAGTCGCCGATCATCATGCCGTCGTCGGCTGCATCGACGTACGCCGCGCATCCAGCAGCAGACCCCGCAGATACGTCCCACTCTTCACCCGCTGATCCGGCCGCATCAGTGGGGTGAACACATCCGCGGCGAACGCCTCAAGCCGTTGCCGCGCAACGGAAAGCCCCGTCAGGGGTCACCCCACCATCGAACTACCCCGAACCACTCAGACGACACAACGACACGTCGACCTGACACAGCACTGCTAGGTCGACCAGGCGGGTGCGGCGGGGTCCGTAGCAAAAGAGGCTCCATGATCGAAGATATCAGTGCTGCCAGGGGAACTCACCCCGTCGTCCGCCGTCGTGCAGTAGACGCTCCGGACAGCGTCATCGAGCAGGGAAACGAATAGCTCCGCACGGCTGCTGAGAGCCAGGCCGGGTATGGTCGCCACACCAAGCCAGGATGCGCACGGGCGTTCGGAGACGATGTCGATCCAGGCGAGTTCCTGTCGGTAGCACTGGCTGGCTGCGGTCCGGTATAGCAGGGCGAAGCCCTCGCCGACCCCGACGAGGCCAAGCATCGTGGCGATGCTCGATGTCAGCACCACCTCTGGCGTGGGGGTGCCGGCGTCGGCGAACAGCCGTGTCCGGGTGTCCAGGCCGACTTGGCGATCAACGTCCAGGTCGGCCACGAGGAGACGCCGGGTGGCCAACTGTCGAAGCGTTGCGCGCCCCACGGGCGCCAGCGGATCGGACCATGCAACGACCGCTGCCATGAGCACCTTCGCCAGCCGGGCGAACGACAGAGCCTGACCTGGCAGCTCCGGGACTACGGCGAGTTCACACGTGCCCGTGCGCAGCAGTTCGAGAACATCGTCCATGGTTCCCTCGTGGACGGTGACCGCCAGCCCAGGGCGCATCTTCTTTACTCGGCTCATCACAGCCGGCACCAGATCGGGCGCGACTGAGCGGAGAACGGCCACATTGAGCATTCCGCAGGTCTCGCCCTGCCACTCGCGGCTGTGGGCGAGCATCTCCTGCGCCTGGGCCAGCAACGACTTCGCGGGGTCGAGCAGGACGCGGCCGCTGGGAGTCAGGCTGACTCCTTTGGTGCGGTGCCGGAAGAACAGCTTGGTGTCCAGTTGTTTCTCCAGGCGCTGGATCGCCATCGAGACGGCCGACTGCGAAGCATGTAATTGCTGTGCCGCGCCGGATATGTTTCCCATCTCGGCGGAAGTTACGAAGTACCGGAGTTGAGCCAGGCTGAAGTCCGCGTGATCGGCCACTGCAACGCCTCCCTTCTTAGATGACGGTGCTGTAGTCGCGTTCCCAGGTCAGGGGGTTCGCAGCTATCCTCGGTTTCGCTTCGTCTAGAACAACGAGGGGTCGGTCTTTTCTTTGGGTTCGGCCGACTCCGTGGTAACCGCAGGCGTCATTACGGTAATCACTATTGTCGTGATTACCGTGAGCTGATGCCACACGGATGGTCCGTTCGTTGAGGGGGGGGGTGGGTCAACTCCCTTGCAGTGCGACACGAATGTGTACTGAAAGTGAACCGATCTAATATACGTCTATTCTAAATCGACTTCCGCGATATGTGTCAAGTCCACTACGCAAAGAACCTACTGTAATTGTCTGACTACTCAGTGATATCGGGCGAGGTTGGTGTCGGTCGGGTAGCGATCGCTGGGTGCGGTGGGTGATCTGGACGCCGCCCGTGGTGGCTGCTTGCGGGATGGTGTGCAGGTGATCCTGTGGTATCCCCGGACCCGGCAGAACAAGGAATCGGGGAACTGCTGACCGTCTACGACGCACTCATCGACCACGCCGTGACCGCCGCGGTCGACCTCAGCATCGATCCCGACGAGATCTCCTACCGCCGCTTTGCACACGGCCCGCGACCAACCTGATCGCTTCCACACCCGGCCGGGCCTGCGGGCCACCACAGCGACTCCGTAGACCTACAAGCGATGATCAACGTTACTCTCAGAGAACGCAGAGGCCGGACCCGGACCGGTCCACGAACGAAAACATGAGAAACTCAGCACACCCGCGACGTCGGCTACACGATCATCATCACAGAATCAAATCTGCCTCAACAACCTAACCGCCACCATGCGTGGTGCACCTGGTCGCGAATGAGGCCGTTCATCACTTCGCCCGCGGTGTTGCTGGGGAAGTCGGCGTCGTCCCAGCGTAGGGGCGAGAAGCTCGATCGGCTGACCGGACTTTCACCCATCAGACGGGGTCGGACTCGTCGCCGCGCGCATCAGATTCTGCTACGCCGAGCTGGTCGGCTTCGGAAAGAGGCAATGACCACCGGCCCGTACCCAGCCTCGAGCCCGAGGGCCGCGGTGTGGCTGCCCGCGATCGGTCTGCTGGTGGCGAGCGATCAGCCCAGGAAGCGAAAGACGGGTTCGGCGACACAGACGGGCTTGTCGTCGCCCTGTCGTTCAACCGAGGCGGCGGCCGTCACCTGCAGTCCGCCCCTAACCGGTTCGATATCGACGAGGGTGGCGGACAGGCGTAGCTTGGCACCGACCGGAACAGCAGCAGGGAAGCGGACCCTGTTGAGCCCGTAGTTCACCACCATGCCGGCATCCGAGACGGTGAGAATCTCGCTCCACATTGGGATCATCAACGACAGGGTCAGGAAGCCGTGGCCGATCGGACCGCCGAAGGGGCTCTCTCTCACCGCCCGATCGGCATCGACGTGGATCCACTGGTGGTCGTCGGTGGCGTCGGCGAAGGTGCCGACGCGCTCCTGCGTAATCTCACTCCAGGAGCTTGGGCCGAGCACACATCCCTTCAGCGAGGGCAGTCCGGCCAGGGTGGTCGTAGTGGTCATTCACTTCCTCCGTTGATAGTGGGTAGCGGTCGGCGCCCAACGGCCTCGGGCTGCCCGGAGGCGGGGATGGTACTGGTGGCTGCCGCAGCCGCCGTTCGCCGCTTCCCACGGCGAACGCTGACAGCGCAACCATCTCCAGAACGAGCGGGAATATCGCCATTGCCGTGAAGCCATAACGGCACCTCGTCAACTGGGGAGCAGCCGCTCAACCGGCGTCGAGGTCCACGGGAACGGCGAAGGCGCGCGAGCAGGGACAGGTGCGTTCCACCGGTAGCGCAGCGACGGCATCGAAGAGTACGCGTCGCAGGACGGTCACGTTCTTCGCAAAGGCCCGCAGCACCTCGTCGTGGGTCACGCCCTGGCTGCCTTCCACGCCGGCGTCGAGGTCGGTTACCAAAGCGATGCTGGTGTAGCAGAGTGCGAGCTCGCGGGCGAGCGCGGCCTCGGGCTGGCCGGTCATGTTGATGATGGTGCCGCCGGCGGCCGCGTGCCACCGTGACTCGGCACGGGTCGAGAACCGTGGCCCGTCGATTACGACCATGGTGCCGCCGTCGACGCGGTTTACCCGTTCCGCCGCGGCCAACGCGGCGCGGCGCCCGTCCGGGCAATACGGCTCTGCGAAGGTCGTATGCACTGCGCCGGTGTCGCAGAAGGTCTGCTCCCGCCCACTCGTGCGGTCGATCAGCTGATCCGGCACGACGAACGTGCCGGCAATGAAGTCCGGCCGAAGGCCGCCCACTGCGCACGGTGCAAGGATCTGCCGCACACCCAGCGAACGCAGCGCCCAGATGTTGGCCCGGTACGGGATTCTGTGCGGCGGGAAACGGTGGTCCCGCCCGTGCCGCGGTAGGAAGGCGACCTGGCGGCTGTTCAACTCTGCCACCGTGATCAGATCCGACGGCGCGCCATACGGCGTGGAGATTTTCACCTCTTCGGTCTCGCCCAGCAACTCGTACAGACCCGTGCCGCCGATGACGCCGATGTCCGCGTTCAGATTCGGAGCGCTCATTCTTTCCCCCTGCGGATGCCGATGTGCCTTGGGATGTGTCGAAGGGATCAGCCGCGTAGAATCTCGGCGACCAGCAACGCGAGTTCTAAGCTCTGCCGCATGTTCAGCCGCGGGTCGCAGGCAGTCTCGTAGCGATCCGGTAGGTGTTGGTCCTCGACGCCACGTATCCCGTCGAGGCACTCGGTGACGTTCTCACCGGTGAGCTCGACGTGGACGCCTCCCGGATGGGTGCCCAGACTGCGGTGCACGTCGAAGTAGCCCAGCAACTCGTCAACGACCCGGTCGAGGCGCCGGGTCTTGAAGCCGTGTGAGGACTGCTCGGTGTTGCCGTGCATCGGATCGCACTGCCAAACGACCTTGGCGCCCGCGGCCGTGACCTTGTCGACGATCGCCGGAAACACGTCACGTACCTGGCGGTTGCCCATGCGGCTGATCAGGGTGAGCCGCCCGGGCAGGTTCTCGGGGTTGAGCCGCTCGCACAGCTCGATCGCAGCATGCGGGCTGGCGGCCGGGCCGAGCTTCACGCCGATTGGGTTGGCGATACGCGCGACAAAGTCGACGTGCGCGTGGTCAAGCTGGCGGGTGCGTTCGCCGACCCACAGAAAGTGACCCGACAACGCGTATGCCCGGCCGTCGTTGATTCGGGTCAGCGCCCGGTCGTACTCGAGCACCAGCGCCTCGTGCGAGCAGTACACCTTTGATTCCCGCAACGCGTGGCGCTCGCTCGGCCCCCACGCGCGGACGAAGCCGCGCGCCCGGTCGATCTCGCCGGAGATGACCTGGTACCGGGCTCCGGCCGGGGAAGCGCGGATGAGGTCGTAGGTATCGTCGTACAGCTCTTCGAGGTCGGTCAGATCGTCCGGCGGATAGGCGCGGATGAGGTTCATCGCGACCGCGGAATTCGCGTACGCATCGATCATGCGCTGCGGATCGGCGGCCCGCGCCGACTCGGCCGGGTGCCGCGCATTGATAATATCGCCACGGTACGCGGGCAACCCCAGGGAATCGGTCGCCGAGGATCGGGGCTTCCCGTACTGGCCGGCGAGGCGCGCCACCTTCACCACCGGAACGGAACCGCCGTACGTTATCGCCATCGCCATCTGCAGCAGCGTCCGCGTGGTGCCCAGCAGGTGGCTCTCAGTGTTTCCGGTGAACGTCTCGGCGCAGTCGCCGCCCTGTAACAGGAAGGCGCGTCCTTCGCATACCTCGGCCAGGCGGTGACGCAGTTCATCGACCTCGTAGGGTGTGACGATCGGCGGCATTTTGCCGAGTGTCGCGCACACTGCTGCCACCTCGGCGGGATCGGGCCAGGGTGGCACCTGCCGCCGGGGTAGCTCGCGCCACCGGTCTAGGCAGAGTTCTCTGTCGCCATCGTTCGTCGCTGGTGGCGAATGGCGGATCGACCGCTCCACGCCGGGTCGCATGCGCGTTCCATACACACCAAAATCGCCTCTCGTATGGGGCAGGAGTTGATTCGTTGCCATTCCTTGTCGGCCATGGATGACAGGCTGGAAACAGCCGAGCCAATCATATCACCGGAGTTTAATGAATATGAGCATCCTTTATCATCAGTTCAATCGATAGAGGATATCAAGAAACTTCCATTGAACGGGCTGCGGGGCATCGGACAGACTCGGCCCTGGAGATTCCCGGCTAGGGTCAGTAGCGCATGTTCAGCCCGTTCTTCAGGTATGGCTGATTTCGGGAAGGGCTAAATGATCACGCATATCGTACTCTTCAAGCTCAAGGATGGCGTAGACCGCGACGCCCGGCAGGTCACCGAGGCGGTGGAGCTCGCCCGTGAGGTCGGCCGCCACGTACCGGAACTCGTCGACTGGCGCACCGGCTGGAACACGGTCGACCGGGACATCGCCTACGACTTCGCCGCCATTGGCGTGCTGGCTGATCTGGTGGCACTGCAGCGCTACCAGGAAAATGCATTCCACCGAGCCGCCATCGAGAAGTGGAGACTGATATCCGACTGGGTCGTGGCCGACCTGGCTGACCCTGATTGACCTGCGCGACCATACCGTCGAATCGCCCTAACATGTGGGGGCTCGGAATGTTCACACAGTACTATCCGGAAGACGCCGCTCTCACAGTCGAGCTGCGTAATCAGGTTGAGGCGTTCATTGCCGGCAAGTGGGACGCGGCGATGCTGGCAGCGCACCAGACCCGCAAGCTGCGTGAGGTCGTTGCTTTTGCCCGCGACAACTCGCCGTTTTACGGGGAGCGCCTGGTCGGGGTGACCGACGAGGTGATCGCGGCCCTGCACCCCGGTAACCTGCGCGACCTCCCGTTCACGACGAAGGATGACCTGCGGCGGGCGCAGTTCGACATGTTGTCGCGGCCGCTCTCCGACGCGTGGATCTTCTACGAAACCACGGGCACCACTGGTGTTGCGACACCGTGTCCACGTACCAATGTGGACTCTTTACACAACAACACCATTCTCACGGCGTACTACCGCGACATTTTCGGCGCGCGTGGCAGCGGCCAGGTCATCGGTATCTCGGGCCCGAGTGAGCTGCACTCTACCGGCGACACCTTCGGCGACGTTTGCCGCAGCCTGGGCCACGCGGTCGCCAAGATGTGGCCACACTCGCCGATGGTCGGCTTCGACCGGGCCCTGGAACTGATGCGTCGGCTACCCGTGACCGGCCTGTTCTGCACGCCCGGCATGGCCATGCACCTGGCACAGCGAGCCATCGACGCCGGGCTGCGGCCGCGGCTGGACTTCTCCCTCGATCTGCTGCTGCTCACCGGCGAGCTGCTCTCGCCTAGTCTGCTGACCAACATCGGCCTGCTCTGGGACGCCGAGGTGCACAACGTGCTCTACGCCTCACAGGAGGCCTCCGTGCTAGCGGCGGCGACTTCGGACGGTCGGCTGCGAACCGCCCCGCTGATCAACCTCTACGAGGTCATCGATCCCGACAGCGGGGAACCGGTCGATTCCGACGGTGCCGGCCAGTGCTACGGCGAGCTCGTGGTCACCAACCTCTACTTGGGCGCCAAGCCTCTCATCAGATACCGCACCGGAGACCTGGTCCGGATGACCGAGTCTGGCGTGTCTGCCGCCGTGCCCGCACCCTCGGTCGAGGTCCTCGGCCGGGCACACGATCGGTTGACGCTCAACGGACACCTCATCAGCGGATATGACTTCGAGAATCTTTTGCTCGGCCAGTTCCGTGGCTTCTGTGACTACCAGGTCACAATCAAGCGCGACGATGCTGGCGTCGATCGAGTCGCTCTGACGCTGCGGTCCGATCCCACCATCGGCTTTCCGAGCGTCGAGGGTGCCGTGCAGCAGTGCCTCGACGAGCTCGACACGCCGCTGACCGTACGGTTCGGCACTCCCGGCGCGATCACCGGGACTGGCGCGATGGTGAGCTGGAAGGCTGCCCGCGTGATCGACCAGCGGACCGGCCAGTCGGACGAGGTCGAAGCGGCCGAGAACATCGCGGCGTCGAGGTCCTGATGGCGGGCTTGGACCGGGCAGCGTCGCCCGGACTGCGGCTCGGACGCTGGGCCTACCACCGCGGCGAGTTCGTGCCGGCGTCTGATCCGCAGTTGCCGCTCAGCACGCAGGCTTTGCACTATGGGATCGGTGTATTCGAGGGGATTCGGGCGTACCGCAGCGCTGACGGCCTGTTTCTGTTCCGTGCGTACGACCACTACGAGCGCATGCTGCGTGGCTGCCGAACGCTGAGGATTCCGCTGCCGGGGAAGCCCGGCGATCTGGTCGACATCACCGTCGAGCTGCTGCGGCGCAATGCTCACGATGAAGACGTGTACGTGCGGCCGGTGGCCTACAAGCTCTCGTTGCTGCCCGGCATGCCACCTGGCGTATTCCTGAGCGGGCTGTCGGACGCCATGTCGATCATCAGCTACAGCCTGCCGGTTGAGCGGCTCGGCCAGGGCGTGCGGTGTGGCATCAGCTCCTGGCGGCGCCCGCCACGCGACACACTGCCCGCCCAGGCGAAGATCACCGGAGGCTATGTGACGAGCGCTTTCGCTACCGACGAGGCACGAGCAGGCGGGCAGGACGACGCCATCCTGCTTGACCGCTCGGGCAACGTGGCCGAGGCGACAACCGCCAACGTCTTCACGGTCCGCGACGGTTGCCTGGTCACCCCCCCGACAACCGGAGACCTGCTGCCCGGCATTACCAGGGACACGCTCCTCACGCTCATCCGCGAGGTGGGCCTGCCCGTCGCTGAGCGGTCGGTCAGCCCCGCCGAGCTGTTCTCCGCAGACGAGGTTTTCCTCTGTTCCACCGGCAAAGGTGTGGTGCCGGTCATCGCCGTGGCAGGCCGTGACGTCGGCACCGGTGCGATCGGCCCAGTTACCGCCAAGGTCCGTGCGCTCTACGCGGCCGCGACGACCATGCCGGGCGGTATTCACGCGGACTGGCTTACTCCCGTCATGGAGACACCGTGACCAAAGCAACGACGTCGTTACCCTGTTTCGTCACCCTCACACCCGCCGCTGCGGGTGGGACGCCGACCGTGGGCACGCTGGGTCCGCCCGGCACGAGCAGCGAGCTGGCCGCGACACTGCTCGCTGGCCGGCTCGGAGCGGCCGATCCCGGGACGGTCGAGGGCGGGCCGACCAGAGTGCGGCTCTTCGATACCTATGAGAGAGCCGGGAGCGCACTGCGCGCGCGCTTGGTGACGCACGTGGTCGTGGCCAACGCCTACAAGGCCGTGCACGAGTTCTACATGGACCCGGATTTCGAGCTGGCCGTGGTGTTCGTTCTGGACACCCCGATGTACGGCATCGCCAAGCGGCGTGGTGCCGGTGCCTCGCCGCCTTCACCCACCATCGCGAGCCACCCGTCACCCGTACCCATCATCGGGCAGTTGCTGAACGGGTCCGGCGCCCACGTGGTGATGCACGCCGACTCGACCAGCTCGGCCGCACTCGCCGCCGCGGAGGGTCGGGTCGACCTGGCGCTCACCACGGCACCCGCCGCGCAGCTGTACGACCTGGAGTTCATCACGCGCACAAGATGCATTCGTATGGTCTGGTCTGCTTTTGTCCTATCGGATCCAGCTCAGGCCACTACGGAGTCAGACGGAGTCGCCTGAAGGGAGCGAGCCAATGCTGCTGTTGAGCGGTAAGCAAGTGCTGGAGCTGTATTCGCCGGCCGACGCGTACCAGGTCATCGCGGACGTCATGCGTCGTTACAGCGGCGGCGGCGTCGTGCAGCCGGTGCGTACGGTGCTCAGCTCCGACCGTGACGCGTCACTCTTCGCGTCCATGCCCTGTCATGTTTCCGGCGAGGTCGACTCGGGTTTCGGACTCAAGGCCGTACTTCACGTGCCCGGCAACGCCGAGCGCGGCCTCGTGTCGCATGTGGGTGCCATCCTCGTCTTCCACCCTGACACCGGGCAACCGCTGGCCGTCATCGACGCCGCAGCGGTCACGAGTCTGCGTACGGCCGCAGCTTCGGCCGTAGCAACCGACGCATTGGCCCGCGCGGATGCCGGGGACCTAGCCCTGCTGGGCGCCGGAGTGCAGGCCCGCAGTCACCTGGTGGCCATGAACCGGATCCGGACCCTGCGCCGGGTTCGCGTGTGGAACCGCACTCCCGCCCACGCCGAGCAGTTTCGGGCCTGGGCCCGCTCCCTGGTAGAGGTCGACGTCGAGCTGATGCCGACGCCGGCCGCTGCGCTGCGCGGCGCCGACGTGGTATGCACCACGCTGGGCAGCAGCGATCCGGTGGTCTCCGCAGCCGACATCGCCCCAGGTTGCCACGTTAACGCGGTCGGGGCATCGGTGCCCAGCAAGCGGGAGCTCGACTCGGAGGCGGTCGCGTCGTGTTCTGTCTTCGTCGACAGCCGCGAGGCGGCCATGCGCGAGTCCTCCGAGATCACCATGCCGCTCGCGGAGCGACTCATCCCAGGTGACTGGTACTTCCCCGAGATCGGCGAGGTACTCCTCGGCCGGCACCCGGGCCGCACAGACCGCGACGAACGAACCCTCTACAAGTCGCTGGGCATGGCGGCGCAGGATGTCGCGTCGGGCTTTGCCATCGTACGAGCTGCCCAGCGACTCGGCGTCGGCACGGTGACCGACATCTTCAGCTGAGCCCGCTCGTCCTGTCATCACCACGAACGAGAACGGAGTCATCACCATGGCGGCGCTTCTGATCGGCAACGTGGGTACGCTCGGTGACCCGGAGGCCATGGCCGAGTACCGGGCAAAGGTGGGTTCGACGCTCGCCCTGCACGGTGGCGGGTTTGTCATCCGCAACGGCACGTTCGAGGTGCTGGAGGGAATCTGGCGGCCGGACCACCTCTCGGTGATGGGCTTCCCCTCGGCCGAGCAAGCCCACCGGTGGTACCGCTCGCCCGAGTACCGCGAGATCGTGCCGCTCCGCGCCGGTACACACATGGACCTGATCCTCGTCGAGGGCCAAGCAGTCTAGGCACCCAGAACCGTACCGGGAGGGAACGCCACTATGGCCGGATTGCGGCGGCGGCGCTTCGCACAGGTGGACGTCTTCGCCGAGGAGGCATACCTCGGCAACCCGGTCGCGGTGGTGCTCGACGGCGACGGAATTACCGAGCGGGACATGGCGCAGTTCGCGAGGTGGACGAATCTGTCCGAGACGACCTACGTTCTCCCGTCGGCCGTGGCCGACTACCGCTTACGGATCTTCACACCCGGTGGTGAGATCCCCTTTGCGGGACACCCGACGCTGGGCTCGGCACACGCGTGGCTGGAGGCGGGTGGTATCCCACACTCCGACGTGCTCGTTCAGGAGTGCGACCTAGGATTGGTGACGGTCCGCCGCGCCGTCACCGGCCTGAGCTTTGCCGCTCCGCCCCTACGGCGCGATGGCCCCCTGGCCTCCGATCACCTCGCCCGCATCGTGCGGGCTCTGCGGATTGCCCCCGAGCAGGTCGTCGCGCACGGCTGGGTGGACAACGGCCCGGGCTGGGCAGCCGTGCGGCTCGCGTCCGCGGACGAGGTGCTGGCGGTGGATCCCGATGAACAGCAGATGTATGACCTCATGCTCGGCGTTGTGGGCGCCTATCCCGCAGGATCGCCGCTGCAGTTCGAGGTGCGCGCGTTCGCCGCGCCCGCCGGTGTGCGTGAGGATCCGGTCACTGGGAGCCTCAACGCCGGCATTGCCCAGTGGCTCATCAGCACGGGTGCCGCGCCAGGCAGCTACCGGGCGGGTCAGGGTGCGCGCGTCGGGCGTCGTGGTGTGCTGACCGTCAGCGCGGACGGCGACGTCGTGTGGGTGGGGGGACGGAGCACGACTTACGTTCGCGGCGTGGTGGACCTGTGAGCGGCCTCGCGGGTCCTGCGTCGACATGAGTGTCATACGCACTGCGCTGCTGCCGGTACGCGAGGAGGCCCTGCAGTATCCGGCCGATCTACTCAGCCCCTGAACGAGAAGGCTGCCGGGCACTGCCCGGTGAACATCGACGGTACCTTGGCGGCGTCCCTTGCGCTGGAGTAGGACCACAGCCATTCGTGTCAGCCCGGATGCTCTACCTGCGGCTTGGTCCACGCCGGTTCGGCGTTCTCTGCTGGCCTGCGAAGCGGTAGCCGGCAGGCCGATCTGAACGGCTGGGTGACGTGTCTGCTCACGTGGACGACGGCTGGTTGATCAAGAAGGAGTAGCCCCGACGGGGCGTGGACCTGTACAGGTAGTCCCGACAGGGTGTTGGCAGGCGGGTGTAGACCCGGCGCAGCATGCGCCTCGAGGGGATGCGGGCGCAGCAGCAGACGCATTCTTGGCAAGGATGGACTGTGGGGGACCGGTTGCCGGAGATCCGCGTGCTTGCTCGCCAGGGAGTCGGGTAGTCTTGTGGCTCGGCGGGCCGCTAGCTCAATGGTAGAGCTGCTGACTTTTAATCAGTAGGTTCGGGGTTCGAGCCCCCGGCGGCCCACCACCAAGAGGGCCCCTTGAACTGGGGTTTCCGGAGCTTCGGGCGATCCCATTCATCCAAATTGACGCGATTTATGGGGTCGTTGTGAGCCCGGTGTGAGCCCGGGAGTGTGGCCCGCACGAGGCCGTAGTAGCCGGCCATCGCCAGCGCGACCACGCCCGCGGTCAGCGCGGTGCCCGAGTCGAGCACGATCCCCGCCTCGGACGCCAGCCACGCCAGGGCGGCGCCGACGGCGGTGCGGATCAGTGAGATCAGATAGTCGTGGGTCATCGGGTTTCTCCTGGGGGTAGGGCTGCGAACCCGGTAGCAGTTGACGATGCCTCGTTCAGGCATGTTCTTCGTGTTCATGCCTTGATGGGGCTAATGTCGGTTTAGCTCGGAGTGGTTGCTATCGCCTGCCTGGTAGCCGAGGACCACCGCCCGGTCCGCCCTCGGGTGTTGGCTGCTCGCCGTTCACGGGGGAAGGACACCGAGACCGATGGACCAGCACCACGAACACGAACCAGATAGGCCCGGTGGACGCCGAGCGAGGTCACGATGGTGGGCCGCTGGGCTGGCTGGGATGACCGGCCTGGCCCTGACCACTGTCGGCGTTGCCGTCCTCCCGACCACTGACGTGGTCGCACGCACCCCCACCAGCGCCCGGCCTGAGACGCCGACGCCGGACCGGCCCTCCGCCGACGGTGACCGCGGTCACCGCGATGACGGCGAACACCACGACAAAGCCAAGGACAAGAGCGCAGGCGACAAAGGTAGAGACAAGGAGAAGAAAGGGAGGGAGAAGAAATCGAAGGCCGTAGCCGTCCCGTGTGAGGCGGAGGCCCTGATCGCCGCGATCACCCTCGCCAACGCCCGCGGCGGAGCCGTCCTCGACCTCGCCCAGAAATGCACCTACCTGCTCACCGCGAACATCGACGGCGCCGGACTGCCCGCGATTACCACCCCCATCACGCTCAACGGCGGCAAACACACCACCATCACACGTGCCGCCGCCGCCGACCAGTTCAGAATCCTCACGGTCAACGCCAACGGTCGGCTTACCCTCAACCATCTGAAGATAACTGGCGGATACGTTGACGCTATCGCCGGTGGCGGAATTCTCATTAACTCGGGTGGCGCCGCCACGATCAACAGCAGTAGCATTGTCCGTAATATCGCCAATGACGGTGGTGGCGGCGGGATCGCGAACAATGGTGGCACCCTAGATATCAAACACTCTACAATCAGCCAAAATGTCGCCGGTGTTGGCGGCGGGATCCTAGGCGTTGGCACAGTTTCCATCGACAAGTCGCGGCTCGATGCGAATATCGCCGGATCTGGCGGTGGCATCATCCACGGTGGCAGTCTCCGAATTACCCGAAGTGAGATAGTCAATCATCGCGCTGGAGAAGGTGGAGGTGTCTTCCTTCTTGGCGGCACGACCGGTGGGATAACCGATACGCGCATCGAGGGAAATACGACAACAATCGGTGGTGGTGCCGCCATAGTCGGTGTACCCCTACAGTTCACCCTGTCAAGGGTCACCATCGCCAATAACTCCGCTACCGGCGGAGCGGGCTTAGGTGCCCTATTCCTGGCGGCCGACTTCATGTTGATTGAGGACAGCGTAATCAAGAACAACACCGGCATCAACGGCGGCGGCATTCGCAACCTGGGCACGTTGACGTTGCTGCGCACAAAGGTCATTGGCAACCAGGCCACTGAGTCAGGTGGCGGAATCTCCAACG
Source organism: Salinispora tropica CNB-440 (assembly GCF_000016425.1). Taxonomy (GTDB): domain Bacteria; phylum Actinomycetota; class Actinomycetes; order Mycobacteriales; family Micromonosporaceae; genus Micromonospora; species Micromonospora tropica. The sequence continues at coordinate 1,184,891 of NC_009380.1, forward strand.
GAGCCAACGGCGTGCTAACCCTTTTCGGCACCAAGGTTGTCAAGAATGTCGCCGTCGCGGACGGTGGGGGTATCTTCAACGAGGCAGGTGGCGCAGTCGAGCTGAATATCGCCAGTGGCACCTTTGTAGTCAAGAACCAGCCGGACAACTGCTTCGGCGACGTTCCCGGCTGCGCCGGATAGCAATCCGAGCACGCCGGATCTTCGAGGGGTCCCGTCCCCGCCGCTTGCCGATGAGGGCGGGATCCCTCCGCCGTCGCCGGAGAAGCCCAGGCCGGACCCCGTCGAGCGCGCCACGAACTTGATCCGTGCCCCTGTGTCCAACCGCGCGATGGACTCCTCACCTTTCGTGTTGATCACCTTGAGGAGTACGCCGTCGACGTCGTACAGGTTGCTGCTGCACGCCGAGTCGACCCACCAGCCAGATCACGCGACGGAACGACTTCATAGCAGTCTTGTATTCGTGCGCCGACCACATGATCAGCCGTTCACCGATCAGCTGTTCACCGATCAGCAACAGCCCCGTCAACGCCCGCGCCTCCAGCAGGCAACCCTTGGCGTTTTGCCGAGACACCCACTCGCAGTACTCGACGCACGCCCATTTGCCGTCCGCCTTCACGGCCAGCATCGCCGTGATGGAGTCCGCCTGCCAGGCGTCCATCGGCATCATGGCCCGGCGCATCAACTCGATGGACTCCAGCCCGAACGAATCGGCCGAGTCAGGGCTGAGTCTCAACCCGCGGGCTGCGCGTGCTGAGCAATCCGAGCGGTGAGGTCCGTGATTCCACCAGCCCCGTCGCCTCCCGCGCTCGCCTTCGGCTGACGCCCACCAGCCGGCTGAGTGCCACCACCGGCCTGGCCCCTCCGCAGCTCCGCCCGCAGGGCCTTGAACGTGCTCTGCTGCTGCCCGGCCTCGGTATGCACCTTGTCCACGCCAACGGTCACCTCACCCGCGTCGTCGACCTCCACCGTCAACCGCGCGCGGTCACGGCCGTTCACGATCGCGTCCAGCCCGGTCCAGCCGGGCCGGTCCAGGCGGTCCGCGCACCGACAGATCTCCTCCACCAGCACCACCACCTCGACCGGGTCACCGTCGCCGATGAGCTGATCCCACATCCGCCGGCCACGCGCCCGCAGACGAGGCGTCCGCGGCCCCTCCTCCGCAGTAGGCGTTGCGTTCGGCGTTGCCGTCGCACCCGTTGCGTTGCAATCCCGCTCCGGCAGACACAGCGAATGATCTCCTGACCTGTGCTTACGCAACCGGCGGGACCGTTCCGTCGAATAGCCACAGCCCGTCCTGTCGATCACGATCCGTGCTGGTCCCAGCTGCGGGGGGAGACGCCTGATGAAAGGCGTTGGGTTAGCAAACGTCACCATCCGGGACGACGCTGCCCCCTGCCTGCACCATCTACGTGAGTTGACCACCACGTTGTCGGGATCGTGCTGTCGTCGTGCTCGCACGCGTTGCTGGGCGGTGGCTTGCCCTGCGGACCGGCTGCATCTGCGGTGGGCCAGGCCACGGTAGGTGGCCCGGTCGTCGTCGTGGTCCAGGTCCAGCGACGCTGCCCCGGCCCGCCACATCGGGCGCACGGCTCTGGCCGTCACGCAGGTCGGCCAGTGTTTTCGGTGTCGCGAGGGCGGGGCCGCGTGTTTGATACGTGAAATTCAGTCTGATTCATGACGCTGGCAGTTATCGGCAGGCATGCATTTGAGTCGTACGATGGCTGGTAGTCGTCCAAGTATTAAGGGCTCTGTGGTGGGGAGGATCAATGCCGCTCGTATTTCACAAAAACTACCGGAAGATGGGCCCATTCCGGCAAGCGCACCCCGGGGTGGAGGTCCAGGGTGACGGGTTCTTCGATGACGAAAGCGAAGAACAGCTGCAAGCGATCAGGTTGGTCGCGGGCCGTGTGCAAAGCGGCGGTAGGAGATCTCGTCGGGATCGATGCTGAGGTCGACCGCGGCGGTCACGGCGTGGTCGATGAGTGCGTCGTAGACGGTCAGCAGTTCCCCGATTCCTTGTTCTGCCGGGTCCGGGGATACCACAGGATCACCTGCACACCATCCCGCAAGCAGCCACCACGGGCGGCGTCCAGATCACCCACCGCACCCAGCGATCGCTACCCGACCGACACCAACCTCGCCCGATATCACTGAGTAGTCAGACAATTACAGTAGGTTCTTTGCGTAGTGGACTTGACACATATCGCGGAAGTCGATTTAGAATAGACGTATATTAGATCGGTTCACTTTCAGTACACATTCGTGTCGCACTGCAAGGGAGTTGACCCACCCCCCCCCTCAACGAACGGACCATCCGTGTGGCATCAGCTCACGGTAATCACGACAATAGTGATTACCGTAATGACGCCTGCGGTTACCACGGAGTCGGCCGAACCCAAAGAAAAGACCGACCCCTCGTTGTTCTAGACGAAGCGAAACCGAGGATAGCTGCGAACCCCCTGACCTGGGAACGCGACTACAGCACCGTCATCTAAGAAGGGAGGCGTTGCAGTGGCCGATCACGCGGACTTCAGCCTGGCTCAACTCCGGTACTTCGTAACTTCCGCCGAGATGGGAAACATATCCGGCGCGGCACAGCAATTACATGCTTCGCAGTCGGCCGTCTCGATGGCGATCCAGCGCCTGGAGAAACAACTGGACACCAAGCTGTTCTTCCGGCACCGCACCAAAGGAGTCAGCCTGACTCCCAGCGGCCGCGTCCTGCTCGACCCCGCGAAGTCGTTGCTGGCCCAGGCGCAGGAGATGCTCGCCCACAGCCGCGAGTGGCAGGGCGAGACCTGCGGAATGCTCAATGTGGCCGTTCTCCGCTCAGTCGCGCCCGATCTGGTGCCGGCTGTGATGAGCCGAGTAAAGAAGATGCGCCCTGGGCTGGCGGTCACCGTCCACGAGGGAACCATGGACGATGTTCTCGAACTGCTGCGCACGGGCACGTGTGAACTCGCCGTAGTCCCGGAGCTGCCAGGTCAGGCTCTGTCGTTCGCCCGGCTGGCGAAGGTGCTCATGGCAGCGGTCGTTGCATGGTCCGATCCGCTGGCGCCCGTGGGGCGCGCAACGCTTCGACAGTTGGCCACCCGGCGTCTCCTCGTGGCCGACCTGGACGTTGATCGCCAAGTCGGCCTGGACACCCGGACACGGCTGTTCGCCGACGCCGGCACCCCCACGCCAGAGGTGGTGCTGACATCGAGCATCGCCACGATGCTTGGCCTCGTCGGGGTCGGCGAGGGCTTCGCCCTGCTATACCGGACCGCAGCCAGCCAGTGCTACCGACAGGAACTCGCCTGGATCGACATCGTCTCCGAACGCCCGTGCGCATCCTGGCTTGGTGTGGCGACCATACCCGGCCTGGCTCTCAGCAGCCGTGCGGAGCTATTCGTTTCCCTGCTCGATGACGCTGTCCGGAGCGTCTACTGCACGACGGCGGACGACGGGGTGAGTTCCCCTGGCAGCACTGATATCTTCGATCATGGAGCCTCTTTTGCTACGGACCCCGCCGCACCCGCCTGGTCGACCTAGCAGTGCTGTGTCAGGTCGACGTGTCGTTGTGTCGTCTGAGTGGTTCGGGGTAGTTCGATGGTGGGGTGACCCCTGACGGGGCTTTCCGTTGCGCGGCAACGGCTTGAGGCGTTCGCCGCGGATGTGTTCACCCCACTGATGCGGCCGGATCAGCGGGTGAAGAGTGGGACGTATCTGCGGGGTCTGCTGCTGGATGCGCGGCGTACGTCGATGCAGCCGACGACGGCATGATGATCGGCGACTGGAACAGCAACCCACGCCCGTTCGTCTGGACCATGACCGCTGAAGAAATCCTCGACTCACTCGCCCGACTCCGTAGGCGAATTCCCCGGCGCAGAACACGAGGGCCTGATCGGCGCGGTAGGAGCCTTCGCGCCTTCGCTTGCCCACGCGATCCGAACGCTTCAGTCGGACGCCCGGCCTCCCACCTACACGGATCCACCGCTGGCACTCACCGCATCCCCATCAACTGAGAGCTGGGCCACCTCGTACTCATCCTTGTAGGCCATAAGTTTGTATAGATTGCCCGCCACGGCTGCGGTGAGCGGCCCCGCCCGTCCCTCCACCCGGCGTACGTGTTCCACGAACTCCACAAACTCGCGGGCATAGGCCAGATCCTGGTAGGCGACGAGATCTGCCACGAGCGCATCCAGCCGGCGCGCGAGTGGGGTGTCCTCGCCGGCATCGATTGTCGCCCGCAACGATGCTGCATCGCCCTGCAACGGTCGTTGCTCCTGGGCTACGGGAGCTGCCGGCGACACCGTCTGAGGGTCGTCAACCACCAGGCGGCCGAGGCAGAAGGCGCTGAGGTTGCGCTCCACGCCAACGCCGTTGAGCCGGATCGCCTGTTCGATGCTGGCCGCTTCTAGCGGGATGGCGCCCTCCTGGTAGGCGGCGCCTAGTTGCAGAATATTGGCGAACTGGTCGTCGCCCAGCAGGCGCAAGGCGAGGGATCGGGCGTCGAAGAAGGTGGCGCGCGCACTCGATCGATCGAGAGCCGAGCACAGTTCGTCTACGTCGGGACGTGGGCCCGACACCTCGGTAACCATCTGACCGGTGGGCACCGGCGAGGTCGATGCCACGACGACGGTCCGGGCGGTGTCGGCTGCAGCGAGGTTGGCGGGCTGAGCCGCGACGAGCAGGTCGGTGGCGGCGGCGAGGAGGCGCGCGGCCTCCCGGCGGATGCGCTCTGGACTGGATTGTCCAGCGGCGCGATGGACCCAGCGGCTCGCCGCCCTGCTGACAACCTCCCGCCGGCATCGGCCGCACCCTCGCGTACGTGATTCAGCCGGAGGCAGCGACGGTGTCGGACGGGTGCTCGACAACTCAGCTTCACTGGAGCTCGCAGCCACGGAGCGTACGAAGGCCACGTAGCTTCCGAAGCTCGATCGCCGGTAGCCGGAAGGTCAGATTCGGTGCGCTGCGGCTCCGTCCTGCCAGCGGTAGAGGTCGCGCAGCAGGGAAATCTCGGCGCCGTGATGGATCAGCTCCCTGTTGACGTGCAGGATCCTGTTCTCCATGGGAAACCGCTCGGGACCCACCATGGGCGGGTTCTCCAGGTCAGCGTCCGAGAGGTCGCGGACCCCCGCGTTCCACTTCCCATACATCTCATCGAGCTGCTTCAGCGCCTCGTCAGCGGTCCCTGCGTAGGTGAATGTCTCGGAGTCGACGCCCTGGCCGCCGAAGTACCATCCGACCCGATAGCCCAGGCACGAGACAATGATGTGCGCCAGCCGCCAGGCAATCGTGGTCACTGGCGCCGGAACGGGGCCGGGGAACACGTAGTCCATCGTCCATTCCCCCGAACCTTCCGACATCGTTATGGCCGACGTGCCCCGTGGACGGATACTCCAGCAGCCGCGTACCGGCTCCCAGAAGTACTCTTCGTCGGTAAGACCCTCCAGCCGTGGCCGCAGGTTCTTGCGCCAGTACCAGTCCAACTGCTCCGAGAGCTGTTCGCTTTTTGTCACGTCCGCACCCTATGTACAACAGAGACTTGGCTGCGACCCTTGCGGACGCCGGGCCATTGTCTGCCCGCGTGTCCGGTCCGTGCCCGATGTAGGGGCAAGATGGGTCAACGGCGGCGCGGTCTGCAGCCGGGGGCGCACACCCTTTGCTGGACCGAGGAGTCCGTAGTCATCCAGCGTGTAGATCATCACGATTCCGAAGCTGGCAGTGCGCGGCCGTCCCCGTCAGGGGAAAGGTTCCGACGGGTGGTAGAACGGGACGTGGAGATCGCCCAGCTCAGCCAGGCGTTGGATGACATCTCCGACGGCGCGATCGTGCATCACGGGTACACCGACTACATCCGCGATTACGAAGTCATCGCCTACGTCACCGCAGACCCGCGTACCGCTATCCCACCTGTTCATCTTCGCTACCTCTTCAAGTACTGCATCGCAGCCGAGGTGCAGACGACGGTGAGTCCCGACGCCTGGTGTTGCTTGCTCGACGAACGACTGATCGACCGGGAGATCGGCCCGGACCTGAACGGATTCGTGTGGGCGGTGCGCTGGCAACCACTCTACCCAGGCGCGGAGGTGGTGGCAGACTCCGAGCGTGCCCGGTCGTGGGCTGACCAGGTCGGCATTCCCTTTCACGAGGTCCGCTTCGAGATGAACGCTCACGCCATCACTCTCATCTTCGCTGACCTCGACGTGGCGGAGGTGAGGGAGGGGTACGTGCCCTTCACCGTCACCGAGGACGACTGACGCAAGGATTTGCCACCCGCCCGGGTGACTAAGTGGGTGATGATCGGGACGGAAACCAGCGGACGAGCCGAATACTGATGGACGGTTGCAGCAGTTCAACGCCGCTGTAACGGCAGGCCAAGTCCGTGTCGGTTGCCTGGGCGGTGAGGGAGTCGTCGGGGCCGCACGGACTCATCCGTGGCGTAGCTTGCCAGCCGGGTCAGCGGCCGACGCGGACCCGGTCAGCGGCGTACAGCCCGCGGGAGCTGGCGGCGCGGAAGACAACAATTACCGGACGCCTTCGCCGATGATCGGTAGCCAACGTCGATCTTCATCCAATTCTGCCGGAAGAAGCCTTTGCTCCCGCTCAGCCGGCGTCGGCTACGAAAGTGGAGCAACGTTCTTCTTCTCTGCCGTGGCGGGGTCCTCCGGACAGGAGCTACGTCCTGTCCAAACGGACCACACCCAGGTGAAACCCGGGAATCTGTATGGTTCCACCATCAACTTCGTAGAACCCTGATGTCCGGACAGTTTTGACAGGGCTCCGGCCAGATAGGAATGACGACGGGTAGATCTGGGACTTTTGCCCTGAGGGGCGCAAATTGGACATGACGCTGACCGCACCAGCACGTCCCGGAAACGTGATTTTGGCCTTGGCTTGGGCGTACCGCTTTTTTATTCAGAGGTCGATGATCTAAGGTCCTGCTGCAAAATCGATCATGCGAGGAGTGGGTGTTGGTGGGCGGCATGGGGCGGTTGCATGCTGGGCGACGGTCTGTCGGTTGGGCTGTTGTGTCGGCGTTGGCGGTCGGTGGGTTGGCGGTGCCAGCGTCGTCGGCGTCAGCGGCAGTCGCGTGTGTGGGCGAGGTGGCGACCGTCGAGGATGCGATGACGACGGCCGAGGCCTGTGACGCACAGGTCGAGGTGGGCTCGATGCGGTCGGAGACGTTGGTGGCCTATGCGAATCCGGATGAGACGATGACGGCGGTGATGTCACCGGTTCCGGTTCGGACGCTGAAGGGGTCCGAGTGGGTCGATATCGACCCGACTCTGGAGCGTAACGGCGATGGTACGGTGTCGCCGGCGGCCACGACTCAGGATTTGACTTTGTCCGGTGGTGGTTCAGGCCCGCTGTTGACGTTGGCTGATTCTGGCCGAAAGGTTTCCCTGACCTGGCCAGCGGGTTTGCCGGCGCCTGTATTGACTGGCGATCTCGCGACCTATTCGGAGGTATTTCCGGGTGTGGATCTGCAGGTTCGTGTGGGTGACAGTTGGTATCAGCAGTTGTTTGTGGTGAAGTCGGCGCAGGCGGCGGCGAATCCGGCGTTGGCCGCGTTGTCGTTCAACGTGACGACGGAGGGTGTGACGCTACGGGAGCAGTCGGATGGGGCGATCGAGGCCGTTGATGCCGAGGGCGAGGTGGTGTTCGCGGCCTCGGCGCCGTCGATGTGGGCATCTCCCGACCCGTCGGCGATGGAAGCGGCTGTTCGGTCGGGGGAGTGGTCGCGGCCGGCGTTGCAGGCGATGGTTGGCGAGGGTGCTGTCGATGAGCCGGCTGAGCCGCATCGGGTGCGGATGGAGGCGGAGGTTTCCCAATCGCAGCTGACGGTGATTCCGGTGCCCGAGTTGCTGCGGTCGCCGGACACGGTCTACCCGGTGTATATCGATCCGAATTTCGCCTATCCGTCACCGACGTACTGGACGAACGTGATGGACGACAATCCGAATCACTCGTATTTTAACGAGCATGACGAGTTGAAAGTCGGCCGGCAGTGGAAAACCTCGAATGTCTGGCGCACGCACATGCAGTTCCACAATTTTGGGGTGATGTCCGGGTCGAAGATCGTGTCGGCGGAGCTAAAGGTTACCGCGGATCATACAGCGGATTGCGACGGCACGGACATTCAGTTGTGGGAGACGGAGCACATCACTCACTTCTACCAGTACACGTGGAATACCGCGGCCAACGGCTGGTTAAAATATCTGGACACCAAGCATTTTGATGCGAATGAGGCGTCGTGTCCCAAGGACGACGACCAGGAGGTGTTCAACGGGGCGCTGCAGGCGGCGGTGCAGACTAGGGTAAGTGCCGGCGTCAGCGCGATGACGTTCGGTATGCGGGCTGCCAGTGAGTCTGATTACTACCAGTGGACGAATTTCCTGCCTAATAAGACCGCGTTGATCGTGCAATATGACAGGGTGCCGATGAAGCCGGTTGGTCTGTCGTTCACGACGACATCGGACTGCTATTTGCAGTGTTCGTCTCCGGCGATGGTGCGGAATGCAACGCCGACGTTGCGGGCGCGGGTGCAGGACGCGGACGGCGGCGTGTTGCAGACGGCGTTCGAGATTCGAACGGCGGCGAGCCTGTCGGCGCCGATCGTGGTGGAGAGCACGACGATGCCGCGGTCGTTCGTGACGACGTCGGGTAACGCGACGGCGACCGCGACATCCCAGGTTCCGGCGGGTAAGTTGACCTCTGGGACCACCTACTACTGGCACGCCACAACGAAGGACGAGCTGGGGTTTTGGAGTGGCTGGGGCTCGTGGTACAGCTTCACGGTCGATACGTCTCCACCTGGGGTGTCGTCTGTCACGTCCAGTGAGTTCCCCGGTCGGCAGTGGGGCGCTGAGGTGGGTACGGCGGGGACGTTCACGCTGAGCGCCGCCTCGGATGCGGCGGAGTTCAGCTGGCAGGTGGACGCGGGCCCGGTGACGACGGTAGCGGCGACGGGCGGTGATCCGGCCACGGCGACGACCGGTTCATACACGCCGGCTACGGATATGGTCCACACGTTGTACGCGAAGGCCAAGGACGTGGCGGGTAACGTCGGTCCGACTGTCGGGCATCAGTTCTGGGTGACGCCGCTTGCGAACCGGTGTTGGAACTGGCGGTTGGACGAGACGTCCGGGTTGACCGCGAAGGACTGGGGTAACCAGGACTCCGCTGACGTGGTGTGTCCGCCGATCGGGTCGTCCGTGACGGCGATGCCGGGCGCTGTCTCGTCGGGGGTGACGTGGACTGCGGATGCGGAGCGGGGACAGGTGGCCAGCTTCGATGGTACGGGTGAGATCGCCACGCCAGGTGCGGTGCTCGACACGACGAAGGCGTTCACGGTGACCGCGTGGGTGAAGCTGACGGACCTGGCGTCGGGGAGTGTGCAGACGGTTGTTTCGCAGGCCGGAGACGCTGTCAGTGATCTGAGCCTGGAGTACCGGCAGGACGCGAATGGCGGCGCGGGTGGGTTCTGCTTCACGATGGCCGCGGGTGACGGTGAGTTGACGACGGCTTGTGCGGATCCGGTGTCGTGGCCGGTCAGTGAGAACCAGTGGGTGCACCTGGCCGGCGTCTATGCCCCGACGCTGGACGCGATCCGGGTGCATGTGATGGGAGATCCCCAGTTTTGCGCGGGTGACTTCGGTGAGGCACCTTTCACATCGCCTCGGCCTGCCAACGGAGCATTCCTGATTGGTCGCGGGACGCAGGGTGCTGATGACAGCCCTGCTCACCAGCTCGTTGGTCGTGTATCCGATGTGTATGGATTTCAGCGTGTGCTGAGCAATGAGGAAATCTGTCAGATGAGCTTTTCGTAGCGCAGTGAGCAACTCGCGAGGGTGAGGCGCCTCCGGCTAGCTGGGCTTCGGCGGCGACGCCGAGGCTCAGTGGATGAAATGGCACCTGGGGGGGCTAAGGACCACCCGGTCATTGGGATTGTGTAGCACCGGTAGGACCTGTCAGGTCCGGCACGGATAAGGGAGCGGCGTGGTGAGTGCAGTAGGCACGGATCGGAGTCGGGGTTTCGGCCGGCGGGTACGGCGGTCGGTGTGGTTGGCGGCTGGCCTGTCGGTGGTGATGACACTGACGATGTTGGGTGAGCAGCCGGAGGCGGTGGCGGCGCCAACGTGGGATATCCCCACTCCCCAGGAGGCGGTTGGGGTGAAGACACGTGCCGCCACGCCGAAGCCTGGCGGGTCCGATCATGCCGATTCCCGTGTGGTGTCCGGGGCGACGGAGGTGGTGTGGCCGTCGGGGACCGCGGTCGCGGATGTGGCTGCCGCGACCGAGGCTGCTGGCATGGCGCGTGGCACGAGGGCGGGGCTGACCGGTCCAGCTCGAGCCCGAGCCGGCTCCCTTCCGGTCACCGTGTCGTCGGGGTCGCTGGCGGATGACATGTTGCCGCGCAGAAGTGATGTTGCGGCGGTGACCGCGGTGAAGGTCAATGTGCATGATCGTGTGGCCACTGCCAAGGCTGGTGTGGAGGGGTTGCTGGTGTCGGCTTCCCGCGCCGACGGGAAGCCCGGGGTGGGGCGCGCGCGGGTTCAGGTGGACTATGCGGGGTTCGCGCAGGCCTTTGGTGGCGGGTGGGCGTCGCGGCTTCGTCTGGTTGAGCTGCCGGAGTGTGCCCTGAGTACGCCGGAGGCCGAGGAGTGTCGTACGCGTACGCCTCTGGTGACGGACAATGACACCGCCAACGGTGCGGTGTCGGCGTCGGTGTCGGTCGGGGCGGAGTCGGCGGTGGTGTTCGCGGTCGAGGCTGAGGCGTCGGGTGACAACGGTGACTACACCGCGACCAGTCTGTCGCCGGCTGGGCAGTGGCAGGTGTCGGCGCAGACCGGTGACTTCTCGTGGTCGTATCCGCTGCGGGTGCCGCCGTCGTTGGGTGGTCCGGCTCCGGATGTTGGTTTCTCGTACTCGTCGGGCAGTGTCGACGGGCGCACGGCGTTGACCAACAACCAGGGTTCGTGGATCGGGGACGGGTGGGATTCCTGGCCGGGGTTCATCGAGCGTAAGTATCAGTCGTGTGCTGATGACAATCCTGGGCACAAGACCGGGGATCTGTGCTGGTTCAACGACAACGCGACCCTGTCGTTGGGCGGCCATGCGGGGGAGTTGATCCGGGACGGGTCGGTGTGGCGGCTGCGTAACGATGACGGCACCCGGGTGGAGCGGTTGACCAACTCGGCGCGGGGCAACGGGGACAACGACAACGAGTACTGGAAGGTCACCACTCCTGACGGTATGCAGTACTTCTTTGGCTACCACAGGTTGCCGGGTTGGAGCAGTGGTAAGCCGGTCACGGATTCGACGTGGACGGTGCCGGTGTTCGGGAACGACTCCGGGGAGCCGTGCTACAAGTCCTCGTTTCCGGAGGCGTACTGCACGCAGGCGTGGCGGTGGAACCTCGACTATGTCGTGGATCCGAACTCGAACTCGATGGCGTATTTCTATGGTACGGAGACTGGTGCCTACGCCCGTGATCTTGACCCTGATCAGCGCACCACCTATGACCGCGGCGGGTATCTCAAGCGCATCGAGTACGGCATGCGGGCCAACGCCGAGTACAGTCAGGCGGCGCCGTTGCGGGTTGTGTTCACCACCGCGGAACGGTGCCTGACGGACTGTTGGAGCGGGGCGGCGTGGACGTCGGATCCGGTGACCGAAAACTGGCCGGACACCCCGTGGGACCAGTACTGCGACACCGGTCCGTGTATGACGCAGGGCGCGCCGACGTTTTGGACCGCGCATCGGTTGGCGAAGGTCACCGCGCAGACGCGTAGCGGTACCACCAGCTACGCGAGTGTGGAGTCGTGGACGCTGCGGCACGAGTTCCTGAACGCGGGTAACGGTGAGACGGTGCCGATGTGGCTACGGGGAATCACTCGTACCGGGCATGTCACCACCGCCGGCGGCGAGGTCGTGTCGGATCCGGAGATCACGTTCGACAGTGGGTCTGATCCGTTGCCGAACCGGGTCGACGGCCCGGATGACGGGCGTACCGGGTTGTATCGGTGGCGGATCAAGACGGTGCACACCGAGTCCGGTGGGGACGTCATCGTCTCCTACTCGGATGCGGACTGTACCCGCACGACGCTGCCCAACCCGGCGACCAACACCACACGGTGCATGCCGTCGTACTACTCCCCGGACGGGGACGAACCGACGTTGGACTGGTTCCACAAGTATGTGGTGACCCGGGTCGACCTTGACGACACAGCCACGGACCAGCCAACTGAAGTCACGATGTACGACTACGACACGCCGGCGTGGGCGTACAACACCGACGAGTTGACCAAGGACAAGTACCGCACCTGGAGTGACTGGCGCGGCTACGGCAAGGTGACCGTCCGGCACGGTGCCACCGACGGGCAGCAGACCGCGGTGGAGTACCGCTACCTACGCGGTCTCGACGGCGACAAGGCCAGCTCCGGCGTCAAGGACGTGTGGGTCACCGACTCGTGGGGCGGCAGGATCGAGGACCACGAGGCCCTGAAGGGCTTCGAGTTGCAGACGATCACGAAGAACGGGCCGAGCGGTGCGGAGGTGTCCTCCACCCGCAATGACCCGTGGATCAACGGGCCGACCGCGACCCGCAGCCGTGACGGGATCACTACGAAGGCGTGGATGGTCAACACCGACATCGCCCGCGCCCGTACCGCCCTCGCCGCCGGTGGGCACCGCTACGTCAAGACCGTCACCAGTTTCAACAGCGACGGCATGCCGGTCACGGTCGAGAACCACGGAGACGAGGCCGTCGACGGTGATGAGAGTTGTGCCCGCAGCAGCTACGCCCGGAACGACGCCAGCTGGATGATCGACCGGCTGTCGCAGGTCGAGACGTTGTCCCGGCTGTGTGCCGGTGCGCCGACCCCCGCTGATCCGGCCACCGTTTTGAACCGGTCACGGTCGTTCTACGACGCCTATACCGACGGCTCCTCACACGGCCAGGCACCCACGAAGGGCAACGTGGTTCGTACGGAGGAGCTGGAGAGGTTCACCGGCAGCACGCCGGTGTATACCCGCACCTCCACCACGGCCTACGACGCCAACGGCCGGATCATCGCGGTCACCGACCCGCGGGGGCACACGACCACCACGGCGCACAGCACCGCCAATGGTGGCCAGGTCGTCCAGACCGTGGTGACCAACCCGATGGGGCACACGGGCACGACGCTGCTGACCCCGGCGTGGGCTGCCCCGACAAAGGTCACCGACGCCAACGGCGCGGTCACCGACCTGACCTACGATGGTCTCGGCCGGTTGACCAACGTGTGGAAACCCGGCCGGAACAAGGCCACCCAAACACCAAGCGTCAAGTTCGCCTACCAGGTCCGCAACAGCGACGGCCCGACCGCGGTCACCACCGAGGCGCTGCTGCCGACCGGGAGGACCTATCGCACGTCGGTGAACCTGTATGACGGGTTCCTGCGGCTGCGACAGACCCAGCTCCAGGCCACCGGCGGTGGACGCACGATCACCGACACGATGACCAACAGCCTCGGCGCCACCGCGTGGACGTCCGCTACCTACTACGACTCCACCAACACCGAGGTGAACACAAGCCTGGCCACCCCGCAGGGCCAGATCCCCTCGATCACCCGATACACCTACGACGGCGTCGGCCGGCCGACCGCGCAGATCCTGATCGGCGACGGGGTGGAGAAGTGGCGCACCACCACCAGCTACGGCGGTGACCGCGTCCACACCACCCCACCGGCCGGTGGCACCGCCACCACCACCGTCACCCACGGTCTCACCAGCACGCTGCGGCAGTACAAGAACCCCGCCGACGTCGGCAGCGACGACCCGACCACGTTCGACACCACCACCTACACCCACACCCGGCTCGGGCAGCTCGAGACGGTCACCGACGTCACCGGCGCCAACACGTGGTCCTACACCTACGACCTACGCGGCCGCCAAACCCAGGCGATCGACCCGGACAAGGGCACCACCACCAGCACCTACGACGCCGCCGGCAACATCACCACCAGCACAGGCAGCGGACGATCCCCCATCGCCTACACCTACGACGAACTCGGCCGCAACACCAGCGTCCGCGACGACACCACCAGCGGGAACATCCGCGTCGAATGGGAATACGACACCCTGCCCAACGGCATCGGCAAACTCACCGCCGCTACCCGATACACCAACGGTGACCCCTACACCAGCCGGGTCGACGCCTACGACGCCTACGGCCGACCCACCTCCACCTCGGTCGTGCTGCCCGACACCCAGTCAGAGCTGTGCGCCGCGGCCAGCCCGAACACCTGCACCTACACCACCACCTACACCTACCGGCCCAACGGGCAGCCCTGGCGAATCGGCATGCCCGCCGCCGCCGACCTTCCGGCCGAGACCCTGATCCTCGGCTACACCGACGTCGGAAACCCCGCCGGCTCTCTCTCTTCAGCCCAGATCTACGCCAACACCGTCATCTACAACAAAATCGACCAACTCACCCAGTACCAACTCGGCCGTTTCGGCCGCCGTGTCGCTGTCACCTCCTCCATCGACGAACCCACCCGCCGCCTCACCAGCACCAACGTCGTCCCCGAACTCAAACCCGAAGCCGCTAACCACACCTACACCTACGACGACGTCGGTAACGTCACCGAGATCCACGACACCCCGACCGGCGGTACCGCCGACCACCAGTGCTTCACCTTCGACCACCTCCGCCGCATGACCGAAGCCTGGACCCCGGAATCCGGTGCCTGTTCCACCACCCCCACCACCTGGAGCCAGATCGACGGGGCCACCAACCCCTACTGGCACACCTGGACCCTCGACGACGTCGGTAACCGCACCACCGAAACCCGCCACGGCACAGTCAACACCACCCACGCCTACACCTACCCCAACCCCGGTGAACCCAGACCACACGCCGTCACCACCGTCACCGCCAGCGGCGCCGACACCGGAAACCGCACCTACACCTACGACGACGCCGGAAACACCACCACCCGACCCACCGCCACCGGTGACACCCAAACCCTGACCTGGAACCGCGAAGGCAAACTCAGCACCACCACCGACGACACCGGCGACACCAGCTACATCTACGGCGCCGACGGTAGCCGACTCATCCGCACCGACCCGAGCGGCACAACCCTCTACCTACCCGGCGGCACCGAAGTCCGCCACACCACCACCACCAGCACCACCACCGCCACCCGCTACTACAGCTTCGCCGGCCGCAGCATCGCCGTCCGCACCGCCAACACCCTCCACTGGATCGCCAGCGACCACCACGGCACCGCCGAACTCACCATCGACGCCACCACCCTCACCATCGCCACCCGCCGCACCCTGCCCTACGGCGAACAACGCGCCACCACCGGCACCTGGGCACCCACCATGGACAAGGGCTTCCTCGGCGGCACCCAGGACCCCACCGGCCTCACCCACCTCAACGCCCGCGAATACGACCCCACCCTCGGCCGCTTCATCAGCGTCGACCCCATCATGGACCTCACCGACCCCCAACAATGGAGCGCCTACACCTACGCCAACAACAACCCCGTCACCTACAGCGACCCCAGCGGCCTCGTCCACCTCGAAGGCAGTGGCAAAAGCGACGGGCGAATCGCCCACAAATACGGCGGCAAAACCAACATCAGCGGCAAAGCGCCGAAGCTCTCCAAGCGGCCACCACCTGATCGTTCCGGCTATGATGTAATCGCTGGAAATGGGACCTACCTGCTCACCAAGAACCCCTCCGGTGGGCTGGAACTGAACGGGGTCCCGGTTCCCGCCGGACCAAGTGCAGAAGCTCTCGCGAATGAGATTATCAGCTTTTGCGAGGACCCTCGCGGCGGCGCTACACATTGCCAACAATCTCTTGACTGTACATACATGTATGTCGAGGATTGCGCAGACAAGTGGGCGAACGGTGCTCTCGATGTCATGCGAGGTGCCCTCGGCGGTGAATTCGGCCAGTCGTACGACGAAGCCCTCTATGGCACTCTTAGGCAGGCTATACAGGAAGGTCTCGTTCGGTTTGGCTGGGATAGCGAGGGTAAGCTCGGCGGCGGCGGCGGTTTCATGGGCAAACCCTACCGAGCAGCCTGTGGCGGCAAGAGCTTTGCCGGCGACACAGAGGTGCTACTGGCAGATGGGGGCACCAAGCCGATCAAGGACATCAAGGTCGGCGACCAGGTATGGGCCACCGATCCCGAAACTGGTGATGAAGGCCCACGCGAGGTAACCCACCTCTGGGTCCATGAGGACCAACTAGTCGACCTTGAGGTTGACGGTGGTGACGTCACGACAACTGAGGACCACCCGTTCTGGAACGAAACTGACCAGCAGTGGCAGGACGGCCAGGATCTGGACCGTGGTGACCTACTCCACACCTCAACCGGCAAGACGCTCGCCGTAGTTGGCCTCGACTGGGCCACCATCCAACACGGCACGGCCTACAACCTCACCGTCGCCGACATCCACACGTACTATGTGGTAGCGGGCGATACGCCAGTACTCGTCCACAACACCAACACTCCAATTGGATGCGGTCCCGGCGGCGCTCCAATTTACGATATTCCGGCCGGTTCCAGTGGTGGTCCTGGGGCTGGGCAGCGCATTCCGCCAAGAATGTTGGAAGATTACAATATTGGCGTAAATGCTGATCCAAGTTTGCCAACGCCCCTATGCTCCTACTGCCGAACTAATCCGGCCACGAGCGTCGATCACGTCGAACCGCGGGTCCATGGTGGGGACCTAACGGACGCGAATACCACGCCAGCATGTACCTTCTGTAATAGTTCGAAGGGTGCTCGGGGGCAGCCTGTTAATCCTCCTCCGAACTACACCGGCCCGTTCCCTCCGCCTTGGTGGTAGCCAGTGTGCGGTAGCCTAGAGATTCGGTAGTGGCTGCGCGTCCCCGACGTTGAGGTGTTAGCGTCGGGGGCGCAGCTTTTGGTGAAAGTGGGTCACGTCGTGTCCGTTACGAAGTACATCGTTCATGAATCTCCCGTGGGGCGTACCAGCTCAAACTATCTGGCGATGGTGAATCTTGAGCCCTATGGCTTCGCCGGCTCCCTGGAGCAGGTCTGGTTAAGGCCCCTCGACGGCAATGGCTACGAGGTCTCGTGTATTCCATTTCGGGTTTACGGACTAGCGCTCAACGATGTGGTGAGGCTTGACTCCGAAGGTAAACAGATAATTGAAATACTCAGGCCCTCAGGTCATCGCGTGTTCCGCGTCTTCTTGGCGCCTTCGCTGTCTGTTTCTGAGTCATACGAGGTGCGGAATTCGATTACTCGTGCCATCATCGATGATGCCCTGAAATCTGAGTGGAGTGGCGATAGACATGTCGCCATCGACGTGCCGCTCGGCCGTGAGGTTGGTCGTGTTTGGCCTGCCATTGAACATGTCGCTGCTGAAGAAAAGGTTTACTGGGAATGGGGCGATGTAGAGCCGTTTCATCAGTAACCAGAGGCGTCGGCGAGCATCAAGCTGCTTGAGTTGGCGCTCGCGGCCCGTGTCAGGGGCACTGCGGAGTGCACCGCGGGGCGCGATTGATTGCCCGGGTTGCGGTCAGGGTTGGTGTCAGATGGGCGGTGAGCATGTCCATATGTCGATGTTGCACAGTCGCGTAGCTCGCAGGGTGCACGTCGGCTCGCGGATGCCGAGCACGTTGAGTGATTTGCCTCCTCAACCGATTCCAGAGTCATCGGGTCCGGTGGCGCGCCGCGTAGCGGTGTGGCGTCGATCGCCGGAAGCCACCGCTCGGCTTGACCTTCGAAGCGATCGTCATGGCAGGGGGGAACGTGGCGGCCTCGCCCTGTCCAGGCGGCTCGTCCTGGTGGGCGTGCGCGCGGGGCCGAAGGCTGTAGCGCGTGCGCGAGGCCCGGCCGATAGGCCGGGCCGTCTTGATTAGGTGAAGCAATTCTTAGCCCAGTCGCTCCGTCGGTGGCGGGCTGCTGGGCTACTCCTTCGGTTTGCGGCGGCCTTCTTCGGTGCCGGCGGCTCGGCGGGCTCGGGCGCTTCGCTGGCGGCGGCTCGTCCGAGTTTGGCTTCGTAGGCGGCGAGGTCGTCGGCGAGGTCGGTGTGTGCTTGTTGGAGGGTGGCGAGTTCTTCGGTGGCTTGCCAGGCGGCGGCGTCCTTATCCATGGAGGCGTCGATGATCGTGCTCTCTGGGCGGGGCGTCGGTTGGTTCGTAGGGCCAGGCGAAGAACCGGTGATACAGCGTTCCCGTGGTAGTGGTGGGCATGTCCACGCACGCCTCGACAAAGAACTGGGTGAGGTAGAGCATCAGCGATACCCGCGCGCCGGCGAACTCGGCCAACAGTTGACGTTTGCGGGTCAGGCACGGCCATACCTGCCCGCACCCGGCGCACGTCCATACGGGACGAACTGGTAGATGCATCGTCATCGCTGGCACCCTTTCGGCGGCGTCGTGGTCTACGGTGGGAGGACCGGGCCGCAGCACTGGGGTCGTGGCGAGTGCCGATCGCAAAACCCCTGTCCCGGCCCTCCCGGGAGCGCCAGTCAGGTTCGGACTCGATGTACGTCCCCGCTGGGCCTGCCACCAGGATCAGGGGAGACAGATGACCATGGAAGCAGGCGAGGGTTTTCCCCCGTCTACAGACACCCCCGCCGACCTCGGGGCCCATCTGCGAGCCGCCCGCGAGGCCGCCGGACACAGCCTCGCCGGTATGGCCGCGCTCACCCACTTCAGCAAGCCCTACCTCAGCCTCGTCGAGACCGGCCGCCGCCAGGCCACTCCCGATATCGTTGGACGCTACGAACATGCCCTCGGTGTACCGATCGGCACCCCGGCCGATCCGGTCCGCCGCACCCACGAATGGCTCCTGGACAGCCCACCCGCCACCGGCTGCCTACGCGCCGGCCGCCGCATCGGCGCAGCCCTGATCCGAACCATGGAAGCCCGCGCAGCCCGACGTGCCACCCACGTTGCTGTCACGACTGCTGTCAAAACCGCCCAGAAACGATGAACCGCCAACGGGAGGTTGAGCGAAAGCCCAGCTCACTAACAAGATCGAACCCATGACAACACCGCAGCCACCGTAGCAAGGCCACACGTACTATGTGCTCGCCGGCACCACGCCGGTACTCGTACACAACACCAACGGATGCTGGCCAGGACTGGATGATCTGTCGGCATCTGCGGCGCGCCCTGCCAAGGGCGGTTTGACTCACGCTGGTCGCGAGTACCAGAAGCACATGGGTAGGAGGGAGCTTCCGAAGGTGCCGGGGAAGCAACTAGATACGGCTGGCCAGGACCATTTGGACGACATTCTGACGACGCCTGGAACGCAGCGTGTGCCCATCAACGGAGGCGCCTTCCAGGGTGGGTACTACTACATTCGGCCGGATGGCGCGGGTGCGGCGTTCGATAGTAACGGCGTGTTCCAGTACTTCGGGAAGTTCTAAATGGTGACTATCAAACCTGCAACGTTGCACCAAGTTGATGACAATAGGCTCGTCGGATTGGCGTCCACCCTCGCTGGTGAGCGGCTGATGTGCGTGCGGTATGCGTCCCCAAGCGGTTCTAGCTGGGTAAACTACAGTGACCTTGAGGGGGTTCATGAAGTCGACATGGGGGTCGAGCTGGCCACCGAGTCGGGACTTGTTCTAGAACTGTCGTGGGCGACGCCGGGTCGCGAGGAGGGGCTAGCGCTGGCGCTAGGGCGTGGAGAGAATCGGGCGTCAAGCGATCTTATCGACTACGAGGACGTCGGTGGCGTTCAGGATTGGTCGAGCGTCCTGGGTTATTTCGTCGAGGAGGTTGCCGTTGCATTCTACGTCCACGACGAAGGCTCATCGGTCAGGCCGTGGTCTTTCCGGATCGGGGTTTCAAACGGTTCATCAGTTACCGTCGCTCTTGGTGAGACCAGCGACCACTCTATTCGTTATCTGCCGGATAATCTGGTCGTGATATTCGGGGAGGCCACGGCTCGGAACTATGAAGTTTCCGATAGCCTGCAGTCGGCGTGGGGTGAGACCGTCATTTACGCAGAGTAGTTGAGAGTGGTCCTGGTTCGTGGTCGTCGGCCTGGGTTGCCGTCACGGTTGCCGTCAAGATGGATTACTTATAGCCATATCTCGATATGGCCTGCTCGTCGGCTGCCATAGTCTGCGATCATGTCTGGGAATTGCGGCGTTGGCGTGCCGCGTCAGCGGTGCGGCGTCGATCGCCGGTAGTCCGTGGAGGGCTGTTGTCGTGAAGCGATCGTCATGGCCCTCATCCGCGAAGACTCTTGATCGGCCGGAGGTTCGCGGTTGTGTTTGCGTGGGCGCGTGCGCGCGAGCCGGGACGGCATAGCGCGTGCGTCCTGCGTAGCTGGGCGCTCTTGATACCTGTAGAGCAGTTTTGAGCCAGTCGGATCTTGGCTGAGGGCCTTGGTCCGGCTGTGCTTCGGGTGCGGTTGCGGCTGCTGCGGGAGCGTTTGGCGGCGCTGGCGTCCAGTCTTCGTCGCTGGGAACGCCGTCTGCCTCCACCGCCATGCTGAGCTGAGCGCGACGACACGTCTCGCCCCAATGGCACCGCTCATCGATGCCCTGGTCGCCGAAGAGCGCAGGTGTTTGCCCAGGTTGCCGTCACCGTTGCCGTCAACACCGATAAACTTCGATGCGGCGAGTTGGTGCCACCCACGAAGGGTCAGGTGAAACGCCATGAGAACGTAAGTTACGTTGCGTTACGGGATGAAAATCCCACACGTACTATGTGATCGCCGGCAACACGCCAGTCCTCGTACACAACACGGGACCGTGCGACCCGGTGGACGCTTGGTCGCCTGGAACATTCGGAAGCGCTGAAGAATCGGCAACGTATCATGTCGGTAAGCATGGTAAGGGGAGAACGCTAGCCGAATACACAGATGAGGCGAAGAATCTGTGGGCCAAAACTCCCGAAGGAGATCGTATTCCTTGGAAACTGAGAGATGGCAGCGAAGGATGGAAGATCAGAGGTGGTTTCCGCGGAGGCGAGGGAATCTATACCAAGGACGGAAAGATCGTGACCTGGCATGACTGATTCATCTGACTTCCGGCACGCCTTCATGACGTTCCGATCCGTGCCTTATCCGGCCTATCCGCAACTACTGGAGCTGCAAGATTGGAACTCCCTGCTTCTAACCATTGATGGGCACATCGCTGGATACGCATCTAAGGTCCATGATGGTCGAATGTGCGCACAAGATGTTCCAAATCTCGATCAACTTATTCTTGAAGTGAGTTCACTGGGGTCGTCGCTCGATCAGATCGAGCCGGTGACAGATGAGGATCGTCAATCGATTGGTGACTATCGGTCATATGTGGCGGCTCTGAGGCGCGTGGTATCGGAGCTTGGTGGCCTTGCTGATCAAGAGCGGCGATCGACTGATTAGCGCGGAGTCATCGAGTACAAAGTGTTGGCACTTACCGACCATAACGGTGCGTGACGGGAGAGTGTCGGCGGCTGTCGGGGTTTGCTCGGGTTGCCGTCACCGTTGCCGTCAACGGCGAGGTATACATCCGAGGCAATCGATGTAGTGTCGCTGCGTCGTGGTCGGACGTCAGATCTTCGCTGGCGTGCCGCATAGCGGTGCGGCCGATCACCGGGAGCCTCGGCGGTGGGTGCTGACCCTGGGCGATCGTCGAGGCCCCGGCCGACGGTTCGGCTCGGCAGTTCTTACCGTGATCTTGCTTCTTGGTGTGGTGGGCGTGCGCGCGGGGCCGGAACGGCTACAGCGCGTGCGCGGCTCGGCTCTGCCGGGCCGTTCTTGATTATGTAGAGCAAATTTGGACCAGCTCGTTCCCGTAGCCGCCGCCTTCGGTGCTCGGTGCTTTGGTCGGCTTGCTGGCGGACGGGTGGCGGGCTGGATGCCATCAGGGGTCTGCCCGGTGGTGCCGGCGACTGCGGGCTGTAGTGGTCTCCGGAGTCAAGGGACGCCCGTAGGGGCGGTCGCGGAGTGACGCGTAGCGCCCGTGAGGTCGGCGGGGCGGCGCTCGTGCGCCCGGGCTGCCCGTAGATAGTCGTTTGCGGTCTGGGGCGGTTGTTCGACGACGTCCAACGGGGAGCTGCAAGGCCCCTTCGGCGTGCGGCGACGTGCGTCGGCGTCTGTCCGTGTTGCCGTCACCGTTGCCGTCAACCAGGTCCGCCGCCGAGGGCCGATACGGTGCTGGTCGATGAAAGTCCAGGTCAACGACATGTCGCCGTAGGTCACTCTCCGTGTAGGCAGTGAATATGCCACACGTACTATGTGATCGCCGGTGATACGCCGGTACTTGTTCACAACACGGGCCCTACGCCTCCGACGCCGAGCGGGGTGGTGTACCTGCGAACAGATGTGCTGACCGGTGAGGAATATATCGGACAAGCTAAGAACTGGAAACGATATCTTGCAAGACAAAAAGAGCACGCGAAGAAGCATCCTGGTGCTGCTTTCAGCTTTGAGGTTGTAGGTCGTGCGAATCCGGGGAAGGACCTCGACGTGTTGGAAGAAAGCTGGATCCGCGCAGGCGGTGGCAAGAAATCTGTGCCTGGCAGTGTTCTGCAGAACGGCAGAGTCCAAATGAATGACAGCAAGTATCTGGCTGCCGGAGGTGACGTATGCTGAAGGAGTGCCGTAAGGGTCACATCTTTGGTGTGCCTGTGGCTGACGGCCAGGTTGCGCTGGGGCAGGTGATTGTTCCATTAGCCAGCAATTTTCTGGCGGCGATTCATCGGGACCTAATTCGGGCTGATGAGACTGATGTCTTGGCAGCTAGACTCGATACACCAGTAATTTTCGCTGAGACCATGGATTTCAAGATCAGAGAAGGGGTGTGGCCGATACTAGGTAGTCGTGGGATTCCCGGTTCAATCCGTCTACCGAACTATACGGTGTGGGTTGAGCCGCCGGGGGAGTACCGCATCCAGAGCATTGATGGAACGGTGGGTTCCAGCGCAATTTCTGCGGAGACGGCCGGCGAGATGCGCCACCAGAAGTCCTATGCTCCGGCTTTCATCGAAGCGGCATTGCAGGCGTTGCACGGTTTTAGACCATGGGTATCTGCGTTCGACGAAATTATTCTCCCTTCTGGAAAGTAGCGATCCTCTGCTTTCGGTGCCGCGATGAGTCAGGTCAAAAGGGTCTCGATGTGAGGCGGGAGCCACCGTCTCGTTCATGTGTAGCGAATTTGGACGAATAGGGGCCTGACCAGGTGATCGGCCTCGATGCGGCACCTCGGTTGCCTTGTGTAAATGAGGTGCTGCTTTGAGCTCCTAATACTCCAGCAGGAGATCCGTTCGGACCTGCTGGGGCTGTGTGGTTTTGTCCGTGGGCGTGGAGCAGCCACCGCTGAGTCTCGTGGTTGTGTGGACCAAAGATTCGGCGGTGGCTGCCGCCTA
Organism: Salinispora tropica CNB-440; assembly: GCF_000016425.1. Lineage (GTDB taxonomy): Bacteria > Actinomycetota > Actinomycetes > Mycobacteriales > Micromonosporaceae > Micromonospora > Micromonospora tropica. Next base: position 1,208,240 of record NC_009380.1, read on the forward strand.
CAGAGTAGATGCCCAGCGATGGTCTCGGCTGTTCGACGAGCTGATGGACGTGGTCGGGTCGTGCTTCGGTCGGCCTGAGCCGCGCTGGCGGGTGCGGGACTTCATGGCCGGGCTGCTGGCGCCGTTGCCGAGGAAGAACTGTTGGACGATCGCGGAGCACGCCGGTGACGACGGCCCGGGTGGCACGCAGGATCTGATCGGTCGGGCCCGGTGGGACGACGCGCAGGTCCGCGCCGATGTGCGGGATTTCGTCGCGGTCAAGCTCGGGCATCCGGAAGGGGTGCTGGTCATCGATGAGACCGGGGATCTGAGGAAGGGCGTGCACACCGTCGGGGTGCAACGGCAATACTCCCTTACCGCAGGGAAGATCGAGAACTGTCAGCTCGCGGTGCACCTGTCGTATGCCTCACCGGCCGGGCGAACCCTGGTCGACGTGGCTCTTTACCTGCCGATGTCCTGGGTCTATGATCCCGGGCGACGGGTGGAGGCAGGGGTACCCGACACGGTCGGGTTCGCCACGAAGTCGCAGCTGGCACGGCGGCTGATCGACACCGCCCTCGCCGGTGGGCTGCCGTGTCGGTGGGTTGCCGGCGACGAGGCCTACGGCGGTGATCCCCTTCTGCCCGCGGCCCTGCGAGGCCACGAGCTGGGTTACGTCCTCGCGGTTGCCTGCTCACACCGGGTCCCCACCGGACTGGATGCCCAGCGAGCGGACCAGATCGCCGCCGGTCTGCCGAAGCGGGCGTGGCAGCGGATCTCCGCCGGTCAGGGGGCGAAGGGTCACCGCTACTACGACTGGGCGTTCGTCACCCTGCCCCTGGCCGTCGACGAGCACGACGGTCACCACTGGCTGCTGATCCGCCGCAACCGCAGCACCGGTGAGCTGGCATTCTACCGCTGCTGGTCACCCCAACCGGTTCCACTGCACCACCTGGTGGCCGTCGCCGGCCGGCGGTGGGGCATCGAGGAATCGTTCCAGGCCACCAAGACGGGCCTCGGCCTGGACCAGTATCAACACCACTGCTGGCGGGCCTGGCACCGTCACGGGGATCCCGTCGGCGGCCAGCTCGCTCACGAGCGGGTAGAGCCCTTTCCCGGCAGATGCGCCTGCGACAAGTACGCCGCCGCCCGGCGTAGGACCTCGTTCTCCTGTTCGAGGAGCTTGATCCGCTTGCGGGCCTCACACAGCTCGGCCGACTCGCTGCCGCTGGCGACAACGCCGCCATGGAGCCGTTCTTCGGCCTGCTGCAGAACGACGTCCTCGACCGGCGGACCTGGACGACCCTGCAGCAGTTGAGGAGCGCGATCGTGACCTGGATCGAAGGGACCTACCGTCGCCGTCGACGCCAACGATCCCTGTCTCGGTTGACCCCTATCGAGTACGAGACCATCATGACCCCACCGGCCAGGCAAGCCGCGTAGCTACAACTGTCACCTACTGGTGCAGCAGACCCACCGCGGGAACGACGGCGTTGCCGAGGGTTCGGACGCGGGTAGGCTCCAGCTGATCGGCAGGCCGATGAGCCATTCGACGGCTTCGGCGGGCGCCCTCCAGGAACCCGTGGATTGAATCACCCACGGACCCGTGCCTCGGTTGCTGTGTTATATCGGCCGCCGCGTCCGACCGGCCATCCGTGTCGGCCCATGCTTGCGGTGGGCCTGGGTCATCCTCTTATTCGAGATGCGCCGTGAGGTTGTCTACCTGGAGGGCTAGCTGGCGTTGCTGCCTGTTCAGTTCATCCCGGCGCTGCTGTAGATGCGCCCTCAGGTCGGGGCACATCTGGAGCTCTGGTCGCGGACCCTGGGCGCAAGGAAGAAAGCGGCGGATCGCGTCCGAGTTGAGCCCCGAGGCCAGAAGCGCGGTGATCTGGTCAACCACCAGGGGCGCGTCATCACCGTACTCCCGATAGCCATTGGCCTCACGCTGCGGGACGAGAAGCCCCTGCTCCTCGTAGTAGCGAAGCGCTCGCCTGCTGGCCCCGGTCCTCGCGGACAACTCCCCGATGCGCATCCGCCCTCCCTCGCCTTGACCTTGACGCCGACGTGAACCCTTATGGTCTCGCCATGCCTAATTCAACCTCACCGGCCACGCCCGATGTTCCGATCCAGCGGGTGTTCATCGTCCACGGCTACGGAGCAACACCCGACAACCACTGGTTCCCGTGGCTGCGGGACCTGCTCACCTCGCGCGGCGTCGACGCCACTACGGTACCGATGCCGGAGCCTCAAGCGCCTTCCGCAGCCGATTGGCACGAAGCCGTCAGCACGGCACTACGCCCTGTTGATGATCGGACCTGGATCGTCGCCCACAGCCTGGGAGCGATTACCGTGCTGCGCCATCTGGCGGCGCTACCGCACCCGTGGACCCTCGGTGGGGCGGTCCTGGTCTCGGGCTTCACCGGCCGACTCGATGGGGTTCCCATCCTGGACACCTTCCTCGCTGACGATGTGAACCTCGCAGCGGTCGTACCGAACATCCTCCAACGTCACGTGATCCATTCCGATGACGACCCCATTGTCCCGCCCGAAGCCTCCGCTGCCTTGGCCGTCCGGCTACAGGCCCAGGTCCACGTCGTCAGGGGCGCCGGTCACTTCCTGGACAGCGAAGGCGTTACCACCCTGCCCTTGGTAGCCGAGCTTCTCGGAACTGCTGAAACGCTCGAATCCCCGATGCACTGATCTCGGAAGATCAGCTCAGCGTACCTCCGCGGCACCCGGACCATGATCAGCATTGTGCGCAGTGACCAGGTTCATGATCCAGCCTGTCGTCGCTCTGCCGGAAGCTGGCGGCAGGGGCGAGCTGCGGCACGGCGTACCTCAGGGAAGAGCGACGGCGACTACACCGTGATCGTGCTGTGCTGATCGGATACATGGGCCTGCTCATAGAACCATTGCAGGTGGCCGAGCAGTGTCTCGGCGGCACCGGCTTGGCCGAGGACCTTCAGCGGGAATCCTGGGCGCAACGTCAGCTTTGCGGCGGCGATGTCGACCCCCGGGAGCTGGTTGAGCCGCTGCCGCAGTTGCTCGCGTAGCACCACGTCGTCGAATGGGTGCCGGTTGCTCAGATGCTGGAACACCACCTCGAACTTCCCGCTTGGGTAGACCGTGGCGGGCCAGATGTCGCCGTCTCGGTGTCCACGTTCGCGGGCCATCAGGAAGCACGATGTCTCGGCGGCGCTGCCATAGAGCAGGCTGCCACTCAGGGCTGTCCACTGGTCGAGCAAGGCCAACGTTGCCCCGGCTCCGTCTCTGCTGCGGCCCGGTTGCAGGTGTCGCGGGTCCTCCCCACGCACGTGGGGGTGCGCCGCGGCAGTGGGAGGTGCAGCGCCTGTTCGACCTGCAGTCTGGCAGGGTTGGCCGCATGGATCTAACGGACGTGTTCGAGTGGCGCGGACGCAAAGTTCGATGGCGTCAAATGGGTTCTGGGCCTGACGTCGTGTTCTGTCATGGGACCCCGTGGTCCTCGCAGCTGTGGGGCCCCTACGCTGAGGCCCTGAGCAGTGAGTTCACGGTTTACCTTTGGGATATGCCCGGCTACGGGCAGTCATCGAAGTTCCCCGATCACCAAGTGTCGTTGGATCTCCAAAGTGAGTTGCTGACTGACCTCGTCTCGCATTGGGAGCTCCAGTCCCCACATGTCGTAGCTCACGACTACGGCGGCGCCGTCGCGTTGAGGGCCCTCCTTTTGCATGGGTGCGCGTTCGCGTCGTTGGCGCTGGTCGACGTGGTGGCGCTGGCTCCCTGGGGGTCGGACTTCTTCCGGCTGGTGGGCGACAACACCGAGGCTTTCCACGCGCTTCCAAGCGCCGTACACGAAGGAGCGCTGCGGGCCTACATCGCAGGAGCCAGTCACGTCGGTTTGACGCCCGGGCAGATGCAGGACCTTGCTTCTCCCTGGCTCGATACCGACGGGCAAGCCGCGTTCTACCGACAGATCGCCCAGGCGGACCAGGCCTACACAGACGAGGTTCAAGGGCTCTATCCGCGTCTCGACCTGCCGGTCCTGGTGGTGTGGGGCAAGAACGACACGTGGATCCCGGTCGACCGCGCTCACCGACTTGCCGAACTCATCCCCGGCGCCCAACTCGAGTTAGTCGATGGGGCTGGTCACCTGATTCAGCTTGACCAGCCCGTACAGCTGGCCACGACGTTGCATCGTTGGCTCACCTCGCAGGCCACGATGAGGTGATGCGGTTCGACACGTGCTCGGCGGCAATCCCGCGTACCTGTTGGGACGTCCGCGGCGTGATCAGCTTCTACGCAGACCGGACTACCTCGGGTTGGTTGGTGAGCACACGGTCCAGCACTCACTCACCCTGCGGACAGAGGGCGGGTTTCCGCAGCCCACTGCGGGACTAACAGGCTTCGGAGCGGAGCCTCGCCAACGTAGCGGATGGCCCAGCTAGCGCCGGGCCATCCGCTACGGCACCCGATCCCGATCGCGAGGGGCTAGGAGATGCTGTGGAAGAAGGTGCGGATGTCGTTGGCGAGTAGTTCGGTGGCATCCATCGCGGGGAAGTGCCCGCCTTCGGTGAACTCGCTCCAGTGGCTGATCGCCTTCCCTGGGTCCATCGTGCGGCGGAGGAGTGGGTGGGTGTCGAACACGGCCCATCCGGTCGGTACGGGGGCGGCCATGACCAGGTCGAGGCCGGAGTGCTCGGACTCGTAGTAGAACTGTGCGCTTGACGCGCCACTGCGAGTGAACCAGTACAGGCTGATGTTGGTGAGGAGTTGGTCACGGTCGACCGACTCGTCTGGGGTCTGGTAGGTGCCGTTGGTCTTGGTCTTGAACTTTTCAGCGATCCACGCGAGCTGACCGACCGGCGAGTCGGTGAGGGCCGCGCCGATCGTGTCGGGGCGGTGGTTGTGCATCAGGAGGTATCCGCGATCGGTCGCGTCTTCGGTGCGTACTGCCTGGATCTGGGTGATTTCGTCGTCGGAGAGGCCGTCGGGGTAGGGGAACTTGTCGCCGACCAACCCGAGTAGGTGGGGGTCGATGCCGAGGTGCGTGCCGATGATGCGCTCGGGGTATTCGGTGGCGAGGCGACCGGTGGTGCCCGAACCGATGTCGGTGCCGTGGGCGGCGAACCTCTCGTAGCCGAGACGCGTCATGATCTCGGCGTAGGCCTCTGCGGTCCGCGCCAACTCCCAGCCGGTCCCGGACAGCGGGGTGGAGAACCCGAAACCGGGCAGCGACGGGATGACCACGTGGAACCTGTCGGTCAGCAGCGGGATGAGGTGCTGGTACTCGACGAACGAGCCGGGCCAGCCGTGGTTCAGCATCAGCGGGGTGGCCTGCGGGTTCGTCGATCGCACGTGGACGATGTGGAACGTCTGACCGTTGACGACCGTCGTGGCCTGTTCGTACTCGTTCAGTTTTGCCTCCTGAGCACGCCAGTCGAAGTCGTCACGCCAGTAGTCGGCGAGTTCCTTCAGGTAGGCCCGGGGGATGCCGCGGCTGAAGTCGGTGCGGTCGTCTCGGCCGGGCACGGGGTCCGGCCAGCGGGTGTGGGACAGCCGGTTACGCAGGTCGTCGATGTCGGCCTGCGGGATGTCGATGCGGAACGGGGTGAGCGCGTTGTTCTCGTGCATGACACCGACGTTCTCAGGCAATGCGGCAGGGTAGCTTCCGCGATTGCTGAAAAGATGGGGAACGTGTTGGAGACCTCTGCCCGCCTGCTTGAACTGCTGTCATTGCTCCAGCTCAAGCGCGACTGGACGAGCGCCGAACTCGCCGGCCGGCTTGAGGTGAGCACGAGGACGGTGCGTGCCGACATCGCCAGGCTGCGGTCGCTCGGCTATCCCGTGCACGCGCGTCCGGGCGTCGCGGGCGGCTACCGGTTGGTCGCCGGGACGGCGATGCCCCCATTGCTGCTTGACGACGAGGAGGCGGTCGCGGTCGCGGTCGGGCTGGGTGCGGTCGCGACCCAGCGGCTCGGTGTCGAAGAGACATCGCTTACCGCGCTCGCGAAGCTGGAGCAGGTGCTGCCCGCGCGCCTGCGTCGGCGCGTCGAGGCGGTACGGGAGGCGACGAGCGTTGTTCCAGGGGTGCGACCGCCGCTTGATCTGTCGGCTCTCGGCGCGGTCGCCGCCGCGATCCGCGGCCACGAGCGGTTGCGGTTCGGCTACACCAAGCCCGGGGGCGGCGAGGGGGTCCGTCATACCGAACCGCAACGACTGGTGAGCTGGGGATCGCTCTGGTACCTGCTTGCGTGGGATCTCGACCGGGATGACTGGCGGGTCTTCCGGGTCGACCGCATGGTGGTGTACGCACCGACGGGTGTGCGGTTTCAGCCGCGGTTGATCCCGGCGGACAACGTCGTCGAGTACGTTGTCGGACGCGTCAGCAAGGCGGCCTGGACCTACCGTGCCCGGGTACTCGTACATGCTCCCGCCGCCACCGTCGCCGCGAAGATCCGCATCCCGGTCGACATCGAGGTGGTCGACGAGTTCACCTGCCAGGTCGTGCTGGGCTCCGACCACCCCGACCGGCTTGCGCTGTGGATGACACAGCTCGACCTCGACATCGAGGTGATCGACGGAGACGAACTCGCGGTGGCGCTCGAGCGCCTCGCGGCGAGGCTCCACCGCGCGGCGGGTGGCGCATCCACGACGTGAGTCTCGACCGTCCGTGCCCCACCGGCTCATGTTGGACCGATCCACTTGGCTGCGTTGGACCGATCATCGGTCAGCTCCTGGCAACCGCTTGGGTAGACGTGGGTGTCAGGGATCCCAGCTTCGTGTCAACGCCGTGCGGACTCCCGCTCAGCAATCCGCCCTTCGCGACCCGTGCTGCTGGAACAGCAGGGGTGACACCCGGCTTCTGGTCGGTGTCGACCAGCGTCTGGCGGCGCCGGTTGTAGATCGCTGGAGCACTGATCTCCAAGTCCCGGACCAGTTCCGCTCTGGCATGCTTGCTGGTATGACTGATCAGCCGCCGAATGGCCTGCCGAGCTACCGCCTGCTGACGGGCCCGGACGACGAAAAGTTCTGTTACCGGGTGAGCGAGGCCCTCAACCTCGGGTATCGCCTCCACGGCAGCCCGGCGGTGACCTTCGACGGAGGACGAGTGATCGCCGCGCAAGCCGTTGTCTGGCCCGGCGCTACCGCAGGATCAGGTACGCCTGAGTCCGTGGACGGTCCTCGGGGTTGATCTCGTGGCCGGACTGCGCCGATCCTGATTGGCCGGAACAGGTCCGGACCACCGGCCGGGATCCGGACCTGGCTCGCGAAGATGTGCGGCGGCGCGTCGTCGGCCAACGTCGCGCGCCGCCACGCGGCGGGGACGGCCGGAACTGCCGCGATGAGGCGGTCCGGACCGGCGGCGAGTGCTGTCCTTGACAGGGAGTTACCGAATTCCCGCAATTCCCCCTTGAGGGAGCTGACGGCCCCTGACGGCCAGGAGCGTGCCTGCTCCCGCCGAGGTGAAGACGGCGGCCAGCACAAGCCAGCCGACCGCACCATGGGTGAGCGCGGTGGTGGTGATGACAAGGGGAGCGAGCATGGCGCCCGCGGCGACGCTGGCTTGGTTGACTCCCTGGTATGCGCCGGCGGAGCTGTTTGGTGCGAAGTCGAACGCCAGGCCCCAGCTGCCGATCTCGGCGGCGACCTCGCCGATGGTGTGCAGAACGGCGGCGCTGAGCAGCAGGACAATGGCGATGGCAGTCGATGTGGTGGCGGATGCCGAGTAGACGAGGCAGGCCAGCGCGAGAGTGAGTCCAGCCACGTGGACGGCTCGGGCGCTACGGCGAATGCCATGAATGCGCCTCGCCAGAGGGGTTTGGATAGCGACGACGAGAGCGGTGTTGAGAAGGAGCACCACCGTGACGGTGATGGTGGGCGCTGAGGTGTGCTCGGTGATCCACAGAGGAACGCCGACGGTGAGAAGGCCGGCATGCATGGCCAAGAGCGCATTCAGCCCGCTGACGGCCAGATAGCAGCGGTCCCGCAACGGTGATGGTCCTGAGCGGTCCGCGGCCATGGTGGCACATGCCTCGTCGTCGCGCGCCCGTGCGGCGAGTTGGCTGCGGATGGCCAGCAACGGCCATACGGAGATCAGGACGAAGATCCCGGAGCCCAGGATCGCCATGATGTAGCCGACCGTGGTGTCGGCGAGCAGGGCCAATCCACCACAGACCGTGCCGACGCCCGTGAAGACGTTGATGACCACGCCGAGGCGAGCTCGGACGAGGACGCGCTCGGCGCCGGTGAACGCATGTGCCAACACGGTGGCCCGGGCGGTGCCCTGAGCGGCTTTGCTGGCGACGGCGACTCCGGCGACCAGGGTGAATGTGGTGAGAGTGGCAGTGGTGGGGTAGGCGAGTAGGGCCAGCCCCTGGCTGGCGGTCGTGGTAACCAGGACTGCCGGTGCGCCGATTCGATCTGCGGCGCGACCGGCGACGAATGAGGCGGCGATCGCGATCGCGCCAGCAATGGTCAGCCCGAGGCCGACCTGGCCGACGCCCAGGCCGACAACCCTGGTGAAGAACAGGGCGCTGACTGTGTAGAACACGCCGTTGCTGAACGAGGAGGCCATGGCTGATGTGGTCAGTGCCGCGGCGACTGGGTCGGCTGGTCGCAGCGTCGTAGCGGAGCTGTGGACGACTACGCCCCATGGCCTGGACGCCGGACGTGAGCGGCTCGGGGCGGTCACGAGTGGGTCGGCGGGCCGAGGGTGCGTGCGAAGCACACCGACTGGGTGGCGCCCACGTAGGGGCCGAAGTTGGGGATCGGATCGTAGCCTTCACGCTCGTAGAACCTCACCGCCTCGGGCTGTAGCGTTCCGGTCTCGAGCACAAGCTGCCGGATGCCGACGTGGTACGCGCGTGCTTCGAGGTCGCGCAGGATTGCCGTGGCAACGCCGGTGCCGCGGTAGGCGGGGACCACGTACATGCGTTTGATCTCCGCCTTGTCCGGTGCGAGCATCCGCAATCCGCCACAGCCGACCGCAGCCCCGTCCGGCTGCCGGGCGACGACAAAGACGGCCATGTCGTCCGCACTGGGTGCGACCCCCGGTTCGTGGTCGTCGTTTCCGTACCGGGAGTCGAGTTCCGCACGTTGCGCGGCGCGCAGCCTGGCTGCGTCCGGCGCCTTCCAGGGCTCTGGGGTGACGAGCACGTCCATCCGGTCCTCCCTCGCTGTTCGTAACAAGCGTTACCGTAGCAGTTGTTACCGTAACATCTGCTACGGTGGCCGGGTTGGATGTGACGGTTCGACAGGGAGGGCGGGATGACTCGTACTCGTGATGTCCAGGCCCAGCGGCAACGACTGTCGGCTGCCACCTGGGCTGTACTGGCCCAGGATGGTTTGACCGGCCTGACGGTCCGGGCCGTAGCCGAACGCGCCGGCTGCAGTACGGGATTGGTGATGCACACGTTTCCCGACAAGCTGTCCCTGCTTCGGCACGCACGGGACCTGCTGCATGAACGCACCGCTGAGCGCATCGAGCGGGCTGAGGCGGCTGCCGCGGACCCACGAGACCGGCTACGAGCCGTGCTGTCGCAGGCGGTCGCCGCCTCTGACGACAAGAGACAGGAGGCCGGGGTCTGGATCGCGTACGCGGCGGCCGCAGTCGCCAACGCCGATCTCGCCGACCTACACCGCAAGCACAACCGCTCCTTTCTCGCCCGCGTCAACCGGCTCTTGTCCGAGGCATACCCGGATCTTGCGCAGGACGTGCGAGCAGATGTAGCCACCGCTCTCGTGGCGCTCGTCGAAGGCATCAACACCCTCGCCGCGCTCGACCCTGCGACCTATCACCCCGCTGAGCAGCGTCGGGCCGTAGAAAGCGCCCTCGTCCGCCTCACCGCACCAGGCAGCATCTCTTCGGGCGGTTGATCGCTGTCTACTGCCGGATGTCCTTGGCGTCGCATCGGGGCGGTTGGCTGCCGCGACGGTGGGCCAGCCGCCGGTCGCCCAGCACTGAATCAGCGTCGCAGGTCGCGTGCGACGGTTGCCCGTCGCGTCGTTGAGGTGCTCGATGGCATGGCCCGCTCGCGCACCTGGACGAGCGGACCGTTGCGCGGGCAGCCGTGGTCAGCTGAGCTGGCGGTCGATTTCGGCCAGCTCCTCGGCGGTCAGGTCGGGGCTGTCCAGCGTGGCGAGGTTGGCCTCGAGTTGGGAGACGCTGCTGGCGCCGATGATCAGACTGGTCATCCGGGGGTCGCGCAGTGCCCAGGCGAGTGCGAGTTGCGCGAGGGACTGGCCGCGACGTTGGGCGATGGCGGCGAGTCCACGGATGGTGGCCAGCCGTTCCGGGCTCACGTCCCGCTCGGACAGGTGGACGCTGGTGCGTACCCGGGAGTCGGCGGGGATGCCGTCGAGGTAGCGGTCGGTAAGCAGGCCCTGCGCCAGTGGGCTGAAGGAGATGCAGCCGGCACCGACATCCGTGAGCGTGTCGAGCAGCCCGTCCTCCTCGGTCCAGCGGTTCAGCATCGAGTACGACGGCTGGTTGATCAGCAGCGGGGTGCCCAGGTCGCGCAGGATCGCCGCGGCCCGTCGGGTCTGTTCCGAGGTGTGGTTGGAGATGCCGACGTAGAGCGCCTTGCCGGCCCGAACGACGGCGTCCAGGGCGCCCATCGTCTCTTCCAGCGGGGTGTCCGGGTCGTACCGGTGGCTGTAGAAGATGTCGACATAGTCCAGTCCCAGGCGGCGTAGCGACTGGTCCAGGGAGGCGACCAGGTATTTGCGGGACCCCCACTCGCCGTACGGTCCGGGCCACATCAGGTAGCCGGCTTTGCTGGAGATGACCAGTTCATCGCGGTACGGCTTCAGGTCCGTGGCGAGCATCCGGCCGAAGTTCTCCTCGGCTGAGCCCGGTGGTGGGCCATAGTTGTTGGCGAGGTCGAAGTGGGTGACGCCGAGGTCGAAGGCCCGGCGGACGATGTCCCGCTGTCGATCGAAGGGGCGGTCCGGCCCGAAGTTGTGCCACAGGCCGAGCGAGATCGCCGGCAGGCGGAGCCCACTGGTCCCGCTGCGCCGGTAGGTCATCTGGTCGTAGCGTGTGTCGGCGGCCTCGTAGGTCACGATCATGAGGGTAGCCGTCGACCGGGTCAGGTCAGCTTGCGGGCGTAGCAGACGGAGAGTGACTCGTCCTGGTACGGGCCGAAGTTGGCGATGCGGTGGTAGCCCTCCCGTTCGTAGAAGCGGATCGCGTCGGGTTGGGCGGGGCCGGTCTCCAGCAGCAGGGTCTGTACGCCGGCGGTGCGGGCGGCCTCCTCCAGGGCGTGGAGGATGGCTGTCGCGACGCCGGTGCCGCGGGCGCTCGGCTCGACGTACATCCGTTTGATCTCGGCGGATTCGGTGGAGAGGAAGCGGAGGCCGCCACAGCCGAGCGCGGTGCCGTCGTGGTCGCGGGCGACGAGGAAGA